>NZ_CP077092.1:312321-624642 GCF_014268585.2 Pseudomonas iranensis | reverse complement strand
TGGAGAAAGTCGGCGAAGAGTCGGTCGAAACCATTATTGCCGCCAAGGATGCCGCGATCAGTGGCGATTGCAGTGATGTGATCTACGAGACCGCCGACCTGTGGTTCCACAGCATGGTCATGCTCGCCCAACTGGGGCAGCATCCGCAGGCCGTGCTGGATGAACTGGACCGTCGCTTCGGCCTGTCCGGACACGTCGAGAAAGCCTCGCGTCCGTCCGCCTGAACAACTTTTAGAGAGGAATCGCCACATGGGCATTTTTGACTGGAAACACTGGGTCGTCATTCTGATTGTCGTGGTGCTGGTGTTCGGTACCAAAAAACTGAAAAACCTCGGCACCGACGTTGGCGAATCGATCAAGGGCTTTCGCAAAGCCATGAACGACGACGAAAAGCCGACCGAACCGAACGTGACCCCGCCGGCCCAGCCAGTGCCCCCGGTGCAGCCGCAAACGACTGCTCAGGCCAACCCGCCGCACACCATCGACGTGCAGGCGCAGAAAGTCGAAGAGCCGATCCGCAAAGACGTGTGAGCACTGACTAATGTTTGGTATCAGCTTCTCTGAACTGCTGCTCGTCGGCCTCGTCGCCCTGCTGGTGCTCGGCCCCGAGCGTCTGCCGGGCGCGGCGCGCACCGCCGGTCTGTGGGTCGGCCGCCTGAAGCGCAGCTTCAACGCGATCAAACAGGAAGTTGAACGTGAAATCGGTGCCGACGAGATCCGTCGGCAACTGCACAACGAACATATTCTGTCGCTGGAGCAAGAGGCGCGGAAGATTTTCAATCCGAACCAGCAGGATCCGACGCCGGTCGAGCCTGTGGGCGAGCAGACGATTCACAGCGCCGCCGCTCCCACTGCACCTGCACCTGCACCTGCACCTGTTGTAACACCGCCAGGACAGGCGCCGGTTACCACAGACACATCGGTTGAACACGTAGCGCCCTCCGCCGCGCCGACTACACCAGCGCCTCAAGACCCTACACTGCCGCCGCGAGCCCCATGAGCGATCTTCCGGAAAACGACCAGCACATGCCGCTGGTTTCGCACCTCACCGAGTTGCGCACCCGCCTGCTGCGTTGCGTGGCGGCGATCTTCATTATCTTTGCCGGGCTGTTTGCGTTTACCCAGCAGATCTACACCTTCGTCTCGACGCCGCTGCGCCAGTACCTGCCGGTCGGCGCGACGATGATCGCCACAGACGTGTCGTCGCCGTTCCTGACGCCGCTGAAACTGACGATGATGGTTTCGCTGTTTCTTGCGATTCCAGTGATCCTGCATCAGATCTGGGGCTTTATCGCACCGGGCCTGTACAAGCATGAAAAACGCGTTGCGGTACCGTTGCTGATCTCCAGCATCCTGCTCTTCTACATCGGCATGGCGTTCGCCTATTACTTCGTCTTCCCATTGATCTTCAAATTCTTCGCCGCAGCCACCCCGGCCGGCGTGGAAATGATGACCGACATCGCCAGCTACCTCGATTTCGTCATGACGCTGTTCTTCGCCTTCGGCGTGGCGTTCGAAATCCCGGTGGCCGTGGTCCTGCTGGTGTGGATCGGTGTGGTCGACGTCAAATACCTGAAGAAGATCCGCCCGTACGTGATCATCGGCTGCTTCGTGGTCGGCATGATCCTGACCCCGCCGGACATCTTCTCGCAGACCCTGCTGGCTGTGCCGATGTGGATGCTGTTCGAGATCGGCATTCTCTTCGGCGCGCTGGTCAGCAAGCGCGAACGCCCGGACGAAACGCCGGCCGACGACCACAACGACCAGCCGCCAGCGACCCAGGCATGAACCTGCTGCTGCTCGAAGAGGCCGACTTCATTGCGGCCGACCGCGTGATCCTGCGCGACCGGCGCCTTACGCACATGCAGGAAGTGCATCGTTCGGAAGTCGGCGACAGCCTGCGCGTCGGGCGCATCAACGGGTTGATGGGTTCGGCCGAGTTGCTGCGTCTGGAAGCCGGCGAAGCGGAGCTGCGCGTCAACCTCGATCAGCCACCGCCGGCCAAACTGCCGCTGACCCTGGTGCTGGCCCTGCCCCGGCCGAAAATGCTCCGCCGCGTGTTCCAAACCGTCGCGACCATGGGCGTGGCCAAGGTGATTCTGGTCAACAGTTATCGCGTGGAGAAAAGCTTCTGGCAGACGCCGTTTCTGGAGCCGGAAGCGATTCGTGAGCAGTTGATCCTCGGGCTGGAGCAGGCTCGCGATACGGTGCTGCCAGAGATCGTCATCGAAAAGCGCTTCAAGCCTTTCGTTGAAGATCGCTTGCCGGCGATCGCCGAGGGCACCCTCGGCCTGGTAGGCCACCCCGGCAACTTCCCGCCCTGCCCGCGCGCCCTGAACGAACCGGTGACCCTGGCCATCGGCCCCGAGGGTGGCTGGATTCCTTACGAAATCGATCTGCTGGCCAAATCCGGCCTGCAACCGGTGCAACTGGGCGAGCGCATCCTGCGCGTCGAAACCGCCGTCACCGCCCTGCTTGCACGCCTGTTCTGACGCAACACCGATCCTGTGTAGGAGCTGCCGAAGGCTGCGATCTTTTGATCTTGTTTTAAAAGCAAGATCAAAGGATCGCAGCCTCGTTGCACTCGTCAGCTCCTACAAGCCCCTACTGTCGCAGACAAGTGGCGTTACAGATTGCCATCACCCAGCCGATACACCCCCTATAAGTCCAATTAAGTGGTCCGAAGGGAGTGGTCGCATGTACCGTTGGTTAGCCGAGAGTCTTGGAAACGTCAGCGTCAAACGCAAGCTGGGCATCGGTTTCGGCCTGGTGCTGTTGCTGACGCTGTTGATCACTTTCACCGGCTGGACCGGCATGAGCGGCATCATCAGCCGTGGCGACAAGCTCGGCTTCATTTCCAGCCTCAATGAGCTGACCAAAGACCTGCGCCTGGCGCGCATGGACTACGACATGCGTCGTGGTGAACAGGGTCCGGGGGCGGTCAATGAATTGCTCAGCAAACTCGAAAGCGGTCTGCAATCGGCACGCGGCATGATCGAGCAGCCATCCGATGTGGCGATGGTCGATCAACAGCTTGCTGCGGTCGCCGAATACAAACGCGCCTTCGGCGAAATGACCCAGGCCACCGTCCAGCGTGAAGACGCGCGCAGCAAGCTTGGCGCCAATGCCGATAATGCTGTGGCCAAGGTCGGCGAAGTCGAAAGTGCACTGCTGCAAGGTGACAGCGTTGCGCAGTACAACGCGGTGATCGAGCTGAGCAAACTGTTGCAGCAGGCGCGCTATCAGGTGCGCGGCTACACCTACAGCGGCAAGGCCGATGCCGAGCAACCGGCGCTGAGCGCCATCGACAACGCCCTGAAAAACCTCGAAAGCCTGCCGACCCGCGTGCCAGAGCAGCACATCGCCAACCTGCAGCAGGCCACCGACTCGCTCAAGGCCTATCGCGCCGCCGTCGCTCAATTCCGTGATTCGCAGGTCAAGAACACTGCTGCACTGGCGAACATGTCGGCTCAGGGCGAGATCCTGATGTCGGTCAGCAAGAAGCTCACCGAATCGCAAACCGTGGTGCGCGACACCGACGCCGCCCACGCCAAGAACATGCTGCTGATCGCCACCGTGCTGGCGCTGGTGTTCGGTTTGCTGGCAGCGTGGATCATCACTCGGCAGATCATCATTCCGCTGACCCAGACCCTGAAAGTCGCCGAGCGCGTTGCCGCCGGCGACCTGACCCACAACCTGGTTTCCCTGCGTCGCGATGAACTCGGTCAATTGCAGCGCTCGATGCAAAGCATGACCCAAGGCCTGCGCGAGTTGATCGGCGGTATCAGCGACGGCGTCACGCAGATCGCCAGCGCCGCTGAAGAGCTATCCGCGGTGACCGAGCAGACCAGCGCCGGGGTCAATAATCAGAAGATCGAGACCGATCAGGTCGCCACCGCCATGAACGAAATGGCCGCTACCGTGCAGGAGGTCGCACGCAACGCTGAAGAAGCTTCCGAGGCCGCTGTCGCCGCTGATCAACAGGCCCGCGAAGGTGACAAGGTCGTCGGCGAAGCCATCGCCCAGATCGAACGTCTGGCGGTCGAGGTCGGCCACTCCACCGAAGCCATGGGCGAGCTCAAGCGTGAAAGCGACAAGATCGGCAGCGTCCTCGATGTGATCAAGTCGGTGGCCCAGCAAACCAACCTGCTGGCCCTCAACGCCGCCATCGAAGCGGCCCGCGCCGGTGAAGCCGGACGTGGTTTCGCCGTGGTTGCCGATGAAGTGCGCAGCCTCGCCCAGCGCACGCAGAAGTCCACCGAAGAGATCGAAGAGCTGATCGTCGGTCTGCAAAACGGCACTCAGCAAGTGGCGACGATCATGGACAACAGCCGCAGCCTGACCGACAGCAGCGTCGAACTGACCCGGCGTGCCGGTGGCTCACTGGAGAGCATCACCCGCACCGTCTCGGCGATCCAGGCGATGAACCAGCAGATCGCCGCAGCCGCCGAGCAACAGAGCGCCGTGGCCGAAGAGATCAACCGCAGCGTGCTGAACGTGCGCGATGTGTCCGATCAGACCTCGGCAGCGAGTGAAGAGACCGCAGCGTCCAGCGTCGAGCTGGCGCGGTTGGGCACGCATCTGCAGATGCTGGTCGGCCGCTTCAAAGTCTGAGTTGATGCACAACCTCGGTTCGCCTGTAACCGAGGTGATGTCATTCGCGAGCAGGCTCGCTCCCACCTTGGAATGCGTTTCCCTGTGGGAGCGAGCCTGCTCGCGAAGGCAGCGGCGCGGTTTGCGCGTCGTAGGTAACGGGCGCGCCAATTCGGCGACGGATGCTTTGCACTGGTTTTAGGTTTGATCGGTGTTTGTTCGCAGCTCAACAGCCGAGATAAAAAAACCCCGCTGAATCAGCGGGGTTTTCTCATCAGGCCGGCTGAGCCTGCAGGCTCACCGGTCGCAGCGGCAGCAACGGCGCATGCGGATCGGCTTTCACCGAAGCGCGCCAGGCGTCCAGCCACTCAGCGTGACCTTCGGCCCAGACCTGCTCATGCAGGCGTGCCAGTGCGACAGGGTCGCTGAGCAGTTGCAGACGATCATGGTTGTTCAGCCCGGCCGGGCCGACCTTGATCGCGTGTCGCACACGTTCCTGACGCAGCCACTCGATCGGCTCGGCCTGGCCGTGACGCGAGGTCGCCAGCGAGCACGCCAGGGCGTTCTGCTGTGGATCGACCACGGCGCGGACGAAGCCGTCGTTGAGGGCGTGATAGCGGTTCTCGTGGGTGTACTGATCGGTTGCCAGCAAGGCCTGTGGCGGATTGTATTCCTCGGGGATGAGGAACAGGCTCTCGTCACGGGTCTTCAGACCAAGGCCGACACGGCTGGAGATCACCGATACCGGGATCGACAGCATCAGCGAACCGACGATCGGTACCAGCCACCAGAGGAAGCTCGGGTTCAGCCAGATCACCAGCAGCGCCCACAAGAAGCCCAGCAACGTCTGCGGACCGTGGCGCTTGACCGCTTCGCTCCACGGCGTCGAGTCGTCGTCACGCTGCGGCGAGTTCCAGGTCGCGGCCCAGCCGAGGAACGCGGCGAGGACGAAGCGGGTGTGGAAAATCATCCGCACCGGCGCCAGCAGCATGGAGAACAGCATCTCCAGCAGCATCGACAGGGTCACCTTGAACTTGCCGCCGAACTCTTTCGCGCCCTTGGCCCAGATCAGGATGATGCTCAACAGCTTCGGCAGGAACAGCAGCACGATGGTCGTCGAGAACAGCGCGATGGCCTTGTCCGGGTGCCATTGTGGCCACAGCGGATAGAGCTGACGCGGTTCGAGGAAATACTGCGGCTCCATCAGCGTGTTCACCGCCAGCAGCGCGGTCGACAACACCAGGAAGAAGAACCACAACGGCGCCGACAGGTAAGACATCACGCCGGTGAGGAACACCGCGCGGTGCACCGGGTGCATGCCCTTGACCAGGAACAGGCGGAAGTTCATCAGGTTACCGTGGCACCAGCGACGGTCACGCTTGAGCTCGTCGAGCAGGTTCGGCGGCAACTCTTCGTAACTGCCCGGCAGGTCGTAGGCAATCCACACGCCCCAGCCGGCACGGCGCATCAGCGCAGCTTCGACGAAGTCGTGGGACAGGATCGCACCGGAGAACGCGCCCTTGCCCGGCAACGGCGCCAGAGCGCAGTGGTCGATGAACGGCTTCATGCGGATGATCGCGTTGTGACCCCAGTAGTGGGATTCACCCAACTGCCAGAAGTGCAGACCGGCGGTAAACAGCGGGCCGTACACGCGGGTGGCGAACTGCTGCATGCGCGCATACAGGGTGTCCATGCCCGACGCACGTGGCGCGGTCTGGATGATCCCGGCGTCCGGCGTGGCTTCCATCAGGCGCACCAGACTGGTCAGGCACTCGCCGCTCATCACCGAGTCGGCGTCGAGCACGACCATGTACTTGTAGTCACCGCCCCAACGACGGCAGAAGTCGTCGAGGTTGCCGCTCTTGCGCTTCACACGACGGCGGCGACGGCGATAGAAGATCTTGCCGAAGCCCTTGGCCTCGCGGCAGACATCCAGCCAGGCCTGTTGCTCGGCGACGCAGATATCGCTGTCGTTACTGTCGCTGAGGACGAAAAAGTCGAAGCGATCCAGATCACCGGTGGCCGCTACCGATTCGAACGTCGCACGCAGACCGGCGAATACACGCGGCACGTCTTCGTTGCAGATCGGCATCACCAGCGCAGTACGCGCATCTTTCGGAATCGGCTCGTTACCGGCGCTTTTCCCGGAGATACGGTATTTATCGTGGCCAGTGAGCAATTCGAGGAAGCCCATCAGCGCGGTCCAGAAACCCGCCGACACCCAGCAGAACAGAATCCCGAACAGAATCAGGATACTGGTTTGCAGTGCGTACGGCAGCACTTGCGTGGCGGTTTGCAGCAGCGGCTGATGCAGGACTTCTTCCAGATCGACGAACGACCAGCCCTGGTACGGCATGATGCCTTTCATGTACCAGCCGGCAACGATGGTCTGGCCGAGCATCAGCAGCAACAGGATGTAGCGACGGATCGAGCCGACGGTGCGCCAGCGCGCGGCCGGCAGGACGTTTTCGTCTTTCGGCGGCTGCGGCGGATTGGTGCGACCGGTCAGACGGCGCCAGCCACGCACCAGGATATTGGTGCGCCATGGCTCCGGCACGACCTTGGTGCGGCGGATCGGCGGCGTCGCCTTGAGGCTGACCCGACCACTGGCGTCGAGCACCAGCATTTCCGCTTCAGCCAGTTCTTCGGCAGTGCTCAGGGTCAGACGCTTGCCCACCGAAGCCTGGGCGGCTTCGGCAGGGGCGTCGAATGTCGAGGACGACAGGCGTTCATGCAGCTCGCTGAACGACTGGCAACCCGCGAGTTCCGCGCGTTGCTCGTCGGTCATCGGCAGATGCGCCAGATACTCGGACAGAGTCTCTGGCTGTACTGGTGAATTACTCATCGGCAGGCAACTGATAGCTCCAGGTCTCGGTCAGGACTTCTTCAGTCGGCGCCGATTCCGGTGTGGCTGGGGCCGCGTCGGCAGCGACTGGCTGCTTGGCGTCTTTGTTGGCCTTGTCCTTGGCGTCGGCTGCGGGCTTGGCTTCAGCCTGTTTGGCTTCGGCGGCCTTGGCTTCCTTGTCGAGTTTTTCCTGTTGCTTGGCGGCAACCTTGTCAGCCTTGGCAACCGACGAGTTGGACGCCGGCACCGATTTGCCCAGATCTGCGGTGACCACTGGCTGAACCAGGGCGGCACGCATTTCGGTCGCTTTGCTCGGATCCTTGATCTTCATCCGCAGGGTCAGGCGCCAGCCCTTGGTTTCCGGGTTGTAGCGCACGCTGTTCTCGACCAGTTCGGCGTTGTCACCGACGCTGACCTGACTGCGCACGTCGGCATCCGGCGTCAGGGCCGCCAGCGATGGACCTTCGAAGTCGACCAGATAGGCCACGCTGCCATCGGGCTGACGGATCAGGTTCGATTGTTTGACGTCACCGGTCGAACGCAGGGTCTGTGCCACCCAGGCGCTGTCCGGCGCGTGGAGTGCTGCTTCGTCCATGGTCCAGTGCATACGGTAGGCGAAGTCCAGCGGCTGGCCTGGCTCCGGCATTTTTTCCGGGCTCCAGAACGCAACGATGTTGTCGTTGGTTTCGTCAGCGGTCGGAATCTCTACCAGATCGACAGTGCCCTTGCCCCACTCGCCCTTCGGCTCGATCCAGGCACTCGGGCGCTTGTCGTAGCGGTCGTCGAGGTCTTCGTAGTGGCTGAAGTCACGGCCACGCTGCAGCAGACCGAAACCACGCGGGTTCTCGACGCTGAAGTTGCTCACGGCCAGATGTTTCGGGTTGTTCAGTGGACGCCAGATCCATTCGCCGTTGCCGGCATGGATCGACAGACCGCTGGAGTCGTGCAGTTCACGACGGTAGTTGAGGACTTTCGACGGCTGGTTGGCGCCGAACAGGAACATGCTGGTCAGCGGCGCGATGCCCAGTTTGCCAACCTTGTCACGCAGGAACATCTGCGCCTTGACGTCGACGATGGTGTCGCTGCCCGGACGCAGGATCAGGCGGTAGGCACCAGTGGCACGCGGCGAGTCGAGCAGAGCGAAGATCACCAGGTGCTTGTCGCCCGGCTTGGGCTGCTGAATCCAGAACTCGCGGAAACGCGGGAATTCTTCACCCGACGGCAGCGCGGTATCGATCGCCAGACCACGGGCCGACAGACCATAGGTGTGGCCCTTGCCGACGACGCGGAAGTAACTCGCGCCGAGCATGGTCATGATCTCGTCTTGCTTGTCGGCCTTGTTGATCGGGTACAGCACACGGAAACCGGCATAGCCCAGTTGTTCGGTGGCTTTCGGATCGAATTTCAGGTCGCCGAAATCGAAGCGGCTCGGATCGTATTTGATCTCCGAGACGGTATTGGTGGTGATTTCGTTGATTTTCACCGGTGTATCGAAGTGCATACCCTGGTGATAGAAGGAGAGCTTGAACGGCGTCTTCTGATCGGCCCACTCAGCCTTTTCGGTGAGGAAGCGGATCTTCTGGTAGTCCGCGAACTTCATTTCGCGGAATTCGTTCGGCAGGTTGCTGCGCGGGGCTTCGAACTTCTGCCCGGCCAGCTCTTTGGCCTTGGCCGATACGTCGTCAAGATTGAACGCCCAAAGCTGACCGGCGCTGAGCAGGCACAGGAGCGCCGAACCCGCTACCAGAGCACTTCGCAGGCGTTTGGCAGACATTTTTGCTGCATTACAGGGACTAACAATCACGAGCAACCCTCGCCGAAAACAGATCAATAAACCAACGGCCAGCAAGCCATCTGTGTGGCCATTTTTAGTCAGCTTATTTCGGTTCCATGAAGCCAGATACTGCGTTGCTGCTCCTCCCCATAGCGAGCTATGAGTCGTCGCAGCGCCTTGCCTCTGGCTTCATGGCCCTCGAAATAATGCTGACAAAAATGGCCGTACAGACCGCTCATGCCAGGTTGGCGAGCATTGTTCCGACTCCGCCGGGGCAAAATGATTCCCCAATCGGATCCAGACAAGTCTCTACCTAAGTCAAAACGGATCAACGAATGTCGATCCCCGCAGCGCGCGATTATCTAGTAGCCCGGATGACAACGCATCAGGGGTAACAAAGTATTTATCGCGAAAACAGCCTAAAAACAGTCGAAATTGCCGAAAAACATGTTTCAGGCACTGTCAGGTCTGTAACAGGAAGGTTACCGGGCCATCGTTGACCAGGTGCACCTGCATATCGGCGCCGAATCTACCTGATGCCACAGTGCCATGCACCTGTTTCGCCTGACTCAATAAATAGTCGAACAATTCTTCACCCAGCGCCGGCGGTGCGGCCGTGGAAAAGCTCGGACGCAGGCCGCTTTTGGTGTCGGCGGCGAGGGTGAACTGAGAGACCAGCAGCAACCCGCCACCCACATCCGCCAGGGACAGATTCATCTTGCCCTCGGCGTCACTGAATACTCGATAGTTAAGCAGCTTATGCAGAAGTTTGTCGGCGCTGGTACGCGTGTCGTCGGGTTCTACCGCAACCAGCACCAGCAAACCCTGATCGACCGCGCCGACTACCTCGCCGGCGACCTCTACCCGCGCGCCGCGTACGCGTTGCAACAGCGCCTTCATGCTTCTTCGAGTGGCAGGTCGAGCAGGCGCTGGGCCATTTTGCTCGCGGCGCGCACCAGCGCATCGGTGATGCCCGGCTCGGACGCGGCGTGGCCGGCGTCGCGGATCACCTGCAATTCACTGTTCGGCCAGGCCTGGTGCAATTCCCAGGCGTTGTCGAGCGGGCAGATCACGTCGTAGCGACCGTGGATGATCACGCCGGGCAGATGAGCGATCTTGCCCATGTCGCGGATCAACTGGTTCGGCTCAAGGAAGGCGTTGTTGGTGAAGTAGTGGCATTCGATCCGCGCAATCGACAGCGCGCGCTGCGGCTCGGAGAAACGATCGACCACCAGCGGGTTCGGGCGCAGGGTCGCGGTGCGCCCTTCCCAGGTCGACCAAGCCTTCGCCGCATGCATCTGGGCGATCTGATCGTTGCCGATCAGGCGTTTGTGGAAAGCGTTGAGCAGGTCGTCGCGCTCGTCCAGCGGGATCGGCGCGATGTAGTCCTGCCAGTAATCGGGGAACAGACGGCTGGCGCCGGCCTGATAGAACCATTCGATTTCCTGCGGACGGCAGAGAAAGATCCCGCGCAGAATCAGACCATGGACCCGCTCCGGGTGGGTTTGCGCGTAGGCCAGCGCCAGGGTCGAACCCCACGAGCCGCCGAACAACACCCATTTTTCAATGCCAAGGTGTTTGCGGATGCGCTCCAGGTCCTCGACCAGATCCCAGGTGGTGTTGTTTTCCAGGCTGGCGTGCGGGGTGGAGCGACCGCAGCCGCGCTGGTCGAAGGTGACAATGCGATACAGGTTCGGATCGAAATAGCGCCGGCTCTGGGCGTCGCAGCCGGCGCCGGGGCCACCGTGGATGAACACCACCGGCAAACCTTCCGGCGAGCCGCTTTCATCGACGTACAGCGTATGGGTGTCATCGACAGCCAGATCGTGCCGGGCGTGGGGTTTGATCTGCGGAAACAAAGTCTGCATTGCGCGCTCCGTAAGGGGTCGAGGTCATCCCTGGGGGGACTCGTATTATTCTGCCGTTGGGCATCATAAACCCGATTTGCGTCAATGAGCATGCCTGTGCGCTGTCACCGTTTGTCAGCCATCACCCTCACGGGCTGAACGCGATCCTGTGGGAGCGAGCCTGCTCGCGAACGCGGTGTGACATTCGGCCTGGTTGTCGGCTGAACGGACGTCTTCGCGAGCAGGCTCGCTCCCACAGGGGTTAGGCGCTGTAGTGAGATTTTGCCCAGGCCAGGTAGCCCTGCAGCAATTCCCTGAGCACCACCCGCGTCGGCTCCGCGAGGTCGGCGCGGTAGCGGAACGGTTCGAACTCTTCCATGTAGGTGGACTGGCACAGTTCCAGCTGCACGGCGTGGATGTTCTGCGCAGGGTCGCCGTATTGGCGGGTGATGTGTCCGCCCTTGAAGCGACCGTTGAGCACATGGGTGAACTGCTCGTGCTGCGCGCAGATCGCTTCCAGTTGACTGGCCAATTGTGGATCACAGCTGGCGCCATTGAAGGTGCCAAGGTTGAAGTCTGGCAGTTTGCCGTCGAACAGGTGCGGGATGATCGAGCGGATCGAGTGCGCATCGAACAACAGCGCGTAGCCGAATTCGGCTTTCAGTCGCGCCAGTTCCTCCTGCAAGGTGCGGTGATACGGCGTCCAGATCTGCTCCAGGTATGTTGCGCGCTCCTCTTTCGACGGCTCCTGCCCCTCCTCAAACAACGGAATGCCGTCGAACAACGTCGCCGGATACAACCCGGTGGTCGCCCCGGCATACAACGGCTTGTCGTCGGACGGCCGGTTGAGGTCGATGACGAAACGCGAATACTCGGCAGCCAGGGTGCTGGCGCCCAGTTCCTCGGCAAAATCGTAGAGCTGCGGAATATGCCAGTCGGTGTCCGGCAGGCTTCTCGCAGCGGGGATCAGCCCGGCCTCGACCGTTGGGGTCAGACGCACACCCGCATGGGGCATGCTGATCAGCAGCGGCACGCGGCCTTGTTTGAAACTCAGAACCTTGTCCACAACCGTTCTCCTACAGATTCGATTCGACGCCGTGACGCACGACGCGCTTGTCCAGATCGCCACCGAGCCAATAGGCCAGATCCGCCGGACGCTCGATGTCCCACGCGACAAAGTCGGCGACCTTGCCAACCTCCAGCGAGCCATGGGTCTGCGCCATGCCCAACGCCTGCGCGGCATGGAGGGTCGCTCCGGCCAGAGCTTCTTCCGGGGTCATGCGGAAACAGGTGCAGGCCATGTTCAGCATCAGACGCAACGACAGCGCTGGCGAGGTGCCGGGGTTGAGGTCGCTGGCGATGGCGATCTTCACCTTGTGCTTGCGCAGCGCGTCCATTGGCGGCAATTGGGTTTCGCGCAGAAAGTAGAACGCGCCTGGCAGCAGTACGGCGACGGTGTCGGCGGCTGCCATCGCGATGGCATCGTCCTCGTCCATGTATTCCAGATGATCGGCGGACAAGGCTTTGTAGCGCGCGGCGAGGCTGGAGCCGTGCAGCGAGGACAATTGCTCGGCGTGGAGTTTCACCGGCAGACCGAGTTGTTGCGCGGCGACGAACACCCGCTCGACCTGCTCCGGCGAAAACGCCAGATATTCGCAGAACGCATCCACGGCATCGACCAGACCTTCGGCGGCAAGGGCCGGGAGCATCTGCTCGCAGACCAGATCGATGTAGTCGTCGGCGCGATCCTTGTACTCCGGCGGCAACGCGTGCGCCGCCAGGCAAGTGCTGCGCACGCTGATCGGCAGCTCTTCGGCCAGGCGCCGGATGACCCGCAGCAGCTTGCGCTCGTTGGCCAGATCGAGACCGTAGCCCGATTTCATTTCCACCGTGGTCACGCCGTCGCGCATCAGGCTTTTCAGGCGTTTGGCGGCGCTGGCGAACAGCTCGTCCTCAGTGGCGTCGCGAGTGGCGCGCACGGTGCTGGCGATGCCGCCGCCCTGCGCAGCGATCTCGGCATAGCTGACGCCTTGCAGACGCTGCTCGAACTCGCCGCTGCGGTTGCCGCCGAACACGGTGTGGGTGTGGCAGTCGATCAGACCGGGGGTGACCCACGCACCCTGCAAATCATTGACCGCCGGGTATTCGCCGGACGGCAATTGAGTGCGTGGGCCGATCCACTCGATCAGCGTGCCGGACGTCACGATCGCGGCATCCTCGATGATCGAATAGGCGCCGTTGGCCATGGTTGCGACGTGGCAGTGTTGCCAGAGGGTTTTCATCCCGGTTCCTCTTATAGTGATCGTTCCCACGCGCAGCAAAGGAATGCAGCCCGTGACGCTCCGCGTCACTGGACGCGGAGCGTCCCTTGAGGCATTCCCACGCAGAGCGTGGGAACGATCAGTGGGTAGGGTTAAAGGCTCGGCAAAAGCTTCGCCGGAACCAGCTCAGTCAAACACCGCGAAGCCAGCAACTCGGTCGCCGCATTGATGTCCGGGGCGAAGAACCGGTCCTTCTCGTAAAACGCCACTTCCTTGCGCAAAATCGCCCGTGCCTGTTCCAGCTTCGGCGAAGTCTTCAGGCCGTTGCGCAGATCCAGGCCCTGCACCGCCGCCAGCCATTCCACGGCGAGAATGCCGCGAGTGTTCTCAGCCATTTCCCACAGCCGCTTGCCGGCGGCCGGAGCCATCGACACGTGGTCTTCCTGGTTGGCCGAGGTCGGCAGGCTGTCCACCGAATGTGGATGGGACAACGCCTTGTTTTCGCTGGCCAACGCCGCAGCGGTGACCTGGGCGATCATGAAACCGGAGTTCACCCCGCCATTGGCCACCAGGAACGGCGGCAGTTGCGACATGTGCTTGTCCATCATCAGCGAGATGCGCCGCTCGCTCAGCGAGCCGATTTCAGCGATGGCCAGCGCCATGTTGTCAGCGGCCATGGCCACCGGTTCGGCGTGGAAGTTGCCGCCGGAAATCACGTCGCCTTCAGCGGCGAATACCAGCGGGTTGTCGGAAACCGCGTTGGCTTCGACCGCCAGCACTTCAGCGGCCTGACGGAACTGGGTCAGGCAGGCGCCCATGACTTGCGGCTGGCAGCGCAGCGAGTACGGGTCCTGGACCTTGTCGCAATTCTGGTGCGAGGCGGAGACTTCGCTGCGCTCACCGAGCAGATCGCGGTACGCGGCAGCGGCATCGATCTGACCTTTCTGCCCACGTGCAGCGTGAATGCGCGCGTCGAACGGCGAGCGCGAACCGAGCACGGCTTCAACAGTAAGACTGCCCAGCGCCACTGCACCGGCAAACAGATCTTCGCCTTCGAACAAACCGCGCAGCGCAAACGCCGTGGAAACCTGAGTACCGTTGAGCAGCGCCAGACCTTCTTTCGCCGCCAGGGTCAGCGGCGTCAGACCAGCCACTTTCAGCGCTTCGGTGGCTTCAAGCCATTCGCCCTTGTAGCGGGCCTTGCCCTCGCCCAGCAGCACCAGCGACATGTGGGCCAACGGCGCCAGATCCCCCGACGCACCGACCGAACCTTTCAACGGAATGTGCGGATAGACCTCGGCATTGATCAGCGCGATCAGCGCATCGATCACCTGCCGACGGATGCCGGAAAAACCCCGGCTGAGGCTGTTGACCTTGAGCACCATGATCAGTCGCACCAGCTCATCGCTGATCGGCTGGCCGACGCCGGCAGCGTGCGAGAGCACCAGCGAACGCTGCAGGTTCTCCAGGTCTTCGCTGGCGATGCGCGTCGAGGCCAGCAGGCCGAAACCGGTGTTGATGCCGTAGGCGGTGCGGTTCTCCGCAAGAATCTGTTCGACGCAGGCGACGCTGGCCTCGACCTGCGCGCTGGCGCTGTTGTCGAGGGTCAGTGTGACCGGGTTCTGATAGACGTCACGCAGTTGGGCCAGGCTCAGTTGGCCGGGGATCAAGTTCAGCGCAGTCATTAAAATGCTCCTGTCAGGCATTGTTATTAACTACCAGTCGCTCCGGAGCATTCCGTTATCCGTCGCTTCTCGTCTTGTGAACGATCCACGCCTTGGCACGCTGGTATGGGTAGTTGTCAGTGCAAATTCGGTAGGACGTTGTGCGGCAGATTCGGGTCTTTCAGCACGGTCGCAGCGGCGGCGATATCCGGCGCCAGCCAGCGATCCTGATCGTAGGCGGGGACCGTTTCGCGCAGCAGTTTCCACGCGCGGTCAGTGCCCACGCCAAAGCGCTGTTCCTTGAGGAATTCAAACGCCTGCGCCGCCAGCAGGTATTCAATCGCGAGGATCTGCGTGCAGTTTTCCAGCGCGCGATGCAGCTTCAGTGCGGCGTTGGTGCCCATGCTCAGGTGATCTTCCTGCAGGCCCGAGGTGATGTAGTTGTCGAGTACCGCCGGTTGCGCCAATTGACGGTTTTCCGCACACAGCGAGGCGGCGACGTATTGCACGATCATCATCCCCGAGTTGACCCCGGGATTGGCCACCAGAAACGCCGGCAGACCGCTGACGTGCGGATTGACCAAACGGTCGAGACGGCGCTCGGCAATCGAGCCGATTTCGGCCATGGCAATCGCCAGCAGATCCGCCGCCATCGCCACGGATTGACCGTGCGGGTTGGCCTGCGACATCACCCGGAAATTGTCCGGCGTGCCGAGCAGTAACGGGTTGTCGGTGCAGCCGTTGAGTTCGGCTTCGACCTGTTTGATCGCATGCTTCAGTTGATCACGGGCGGCGCCGTGGACCTGCGGGATCGAACGAATGCTCAGCGCATCCTGAGTGCGAATGCCTTTGCTCGCGGCGATCACTTCGCTGCCATCGAGCAAGGCGCGCAGGTTGTTGCCGACCTGCTGCATGCCCGGATGCGGCTTGAGCGCAATGATCTCGGCATCGAAGGCATCGACCTGGCCGCGCTGGGCTTCGAAACTCATCGCACCAATGACATCGGCCCATTGCAGCAGCCGCGTAGCGTCGGCAATCGCCAGGCAACTGAGGCCGGTCATGCACGGCGTGCCGTTGACCAGACACAAGCCATCCTTCGCGCCGAGCTGCACAGGTTGCAGACCCTCCTCGGCCAGCGCCTGTTGCGCCGAAATGATCCGCCCGCGATAGCTGACATTGCCAACGCCGAGCAACGCGATGCCGATGTGCGCCATGTGCGTCAGGTAACCCACCGAACCCTGCGACGGCACCTGCGGGGTGATGCCGCGATTGAGCAGCGCCAGCAGCCCCTCGACCACACGCCGATGCAGGCCGGACTTGCCGTGGCTGTAGTTGTGAACGGCAGCGCAGATGATTGCGCGGGTCTGCTCGTTGCTAAGCACCGGGCCGACACCGCAGGCATGGCTGAGCAAGGTGTTGCGCGAGAGTTGGCTGAGCTGTTCGTCCTGCAGCGAGACGTTCGACAAACCGCCCAGACCGGTGTTGACACCATAGGCGCGCTCGCCGCTGGCGACGATGCGCTGAACGATGGCCTGAGCGTTGTCGATGCGCGCCCAGGTGTCGCTAGACAGATCCAGCGGCGCACCGTGACGGGCGACAGCGACCACGTCCTGCCAACGCATAGGGCTGCCTGTGATAACGATTTTTTCAGCCTGGGACATCTAAAACCTCATACCAATTCTGTTGATGCCGGTAACCCTGTGGTGAGGGGATTTATCCCCGTTGGGTGGCGAAGCCGCCCCAAACCATGCCCGCAAATCCGTCAGACAGACCGCAGTGGCCGGTTTTACGACTGCTTCGCAGCCGAACGGGGATAAATCCCCTCACCACAACGGCCACTCAGCGTCACACCACCGCCGCCCGCCGCTGTACGAACCGGTCGACATACTCATCCGCCGGCGAATGCAGGATCTCTCTTGGCGTGCCCACCTGTATCAACCGACCATCCTTGAGAATCGCGATGCGATTGCCGATGCGCACGGCTTCGTCGAGGTCGTGGGTGATGAAGACGATGGTTTTGTGCAGGGTCTTTTGCAGTTCCAGCAACTGGTCCTGCATTTCGGCGCGGATCAGCGGGTCCAGCGCACTGAATGCTTCGTCCATGAGGATGATGTCGGTGTCCGCCGCCAACGCACGGGCCAGGCCGACGCGCTGACGCATGCCGCCGGAGAGCTGGTGCGGGTATTTGTTTTCGTAGCCTTTGAGGCCGACGGTGTTGATCCAGTGCAGCGCGCGTTCGGCGCAGACCTGCTTGCTTTCGCCACGGACTTTCAAACCGTAGGCGACGTTATCGAGCACGGTCTTGTGCGGCAGCAGGCCGAAACTCTGGAACACCATGCTGATCTTGTGTCGACGAAATTCGCGCAGGGCGTCCATGTCGTACTGCAGGATGTCCTCGCCATCGACCAGAATCGCCCCGCTGGTGGGGTCGATCAGGCGATTGAAATGCCGTACCAGGGTGGATTTGCCCGAGCCGGACAGGCCCATGATCACAAAGATTTCGCCGGTGCCGATGCTCAGCGACAAGTCGTTCACGCCGACCACGCAACCGGTTTCGTTGAGCACCTGGTCCTTGCTCTTGCCCTGGCCGACCATGGCCAGCGCATCCTTGGCGCGGTTGCCGAAAATCTTGAAGACGTTGCGCACTTCGATCTTGCTCACGCTTGCGTTGCTCATTTGCTCACCTCATGGCGTGGCCGACCGTACGCTTGAGTGATGCGGTCGATGACCACCGCGAGAATCACGATCGCCAGCCCGGCTTCGAGACCCCGGCCGACGTTGAGGGTCTGAATCCCCACCAGTACGTCTTCACCGAGGCCACGGGCGCCGATCATCGAGGCGATCACCACCATCGACAGGGCCATCATCGTGGTCTGGTTGATCCCGGCCATGATGCTCGGCAGCGCCAGCGGCAGTTGCACGCCGAACAGCTGCTGCCAGCGGTTGGCGCCGAAGGCGTTGATCGCTTCCATCACTTCACCGTCGACCTGACGAATACCGAGGTCGGTCAGGCGAATCAGCGGCGGCGCGGCGTAGATCACCGTGGCGAAAATCGCCGGTACTTTGCCCAGACCGAACAGCATCAGTACCGGGATCAGGTACACGAAACTCGGCATGGTCTGCATGATATCGAGCAGCGGCATCAGCACCGAACGCAGACGATTGCTGCGCGCTGAGAGGATCCCCAGCGGGATGCCGATCAGCACCGAAATGATCGTCGCGACCATCATCAGCGCCAGGGTCTGCATGAGTTTGTCCCAGAGGCCGACCGCACCCACCAGAAACAACAGACCGACAATCACGGCGGTGGTCACGACTTTGCGCGTGGCGTGCCAGGCGATGACACCGACGATTGCCAGCATCAACCACCACGGCGCCGCACGCAGCAAACCTTCGAGACTGACGATGGCCCACAGCAGCGTGTCGGAGATATGCCGGAACACGTCGCCGTAGTTGGTCACCAGCGAATCGACCCAACCGTTGACCCAGTCGGCGATGGAAAAGGTAAAGCTTTCGGGAAACATAAGGGACTCTCAATCAAGGGGTTGCGATCAAGCGTCCGGCTGCCGTGCTGGCAGCCGGGAAACCTGACCTACAAGGCCGCGTCGATTTTCTTGGCTGCGTCGTCGCTCACCCATGCGTGCCAGACTTCAGGATGTTCCTTGAGGAAGATTTTCGC
The DNA here is from genome assembly GCF_014268585.2 of Pseudomonas iranensis. Lineage (NCBI taxonomy): Bacteria > Pseudomonadati > Pseudomonadota > Gammaproteobacteria > Pseudomonadales > Pseudomonadaceae > Pseudomonas > Pseudomonas iranensis. The sequence goes on along the minus strand of NZ_CP077092.1, from coordinate 605,979 downwards.
CAGTTTTGCCGACTCGATACGTTCCTTGGCCATGCGCCCGAGGTTCTGATTGAGCAGGTCGATCGGCAGGTTGACCTTTTCCAGCACGGCGACCAGTTCCGGAGCTTCGTCGTGGAAGGTTTTCGACAGGCCGACCTTGATGCTGACGGTCTTGTCGACGCCGGGCTTCTCTTCGAGTTTGACCGCATCGATCTGGCCCATCAGCGGGGTCGGCGACCAGTAATAGAAGAGGATCGGCTCGCCGCGCTTGTAGCTCGACAGCACTGCCGCATCCAGCGCAGGTCCTGTGCCCGGGCGGAAGTTGGTGTAGCTGTTTTCCAAGCCGTAGCTCTTGAGCATTTCGCTGTTGTCGAGCTCGCAGGTCCAGCCGGCGGGGCAGTTATAGAAGCGGCCCTTGGACGGCTCTTCGGCATCCTTGAACACGGCGGAATACTTGCCCAGATCAGCGATGTTTTTCAGGTCCGGGGCTTTCGCCTCGAGCTTGCGCTTGGCGTCGCCTTCGATCACGTAACGCGGCACGTACCAGCCTTCGACCGCGCCCACCACCGGTGCGCCGACACCGACGACCTTGCCGGCCTTCTCGGCCTTGTTCCAGACCTCGCTGCGGCCGACCCACTCTTCGGCGAACACTTGAATATCGTTGCTGCTCAGAGCGTTTTCCATGGTGATGGAATTGCCCGGCAGGCTGTCGGTCTTGCAGCCGTAACCTTTCTCCAGCACCACTTGCATAACGTCGGTCAGGAGCATGCCGCTTTCCCAGTTCAGGCCAGCGAATTTCACTGGTTTGCCCGATTCGCACCAGCCGGCGGCTTGGGTCGCACCGGCACTGGCCAACAGGCCCATGGACAGCAATGTGGTCAGCAGGGTCTTGTTCGATTTCATTGTCGTGACGCTCCTAATCATGAATGGGCTTACGGCAGTTCAAGAGGCATCCAGCCTGGTCCACGTCCAGATCAGGCCTGCGCCGCAGCGCGACCGGTCCCGCTGTTTTTTGCTTGTTGGGTGCTGTTCTGCTCGACCGGCAGAATCAGGCGATCGGGCACTGCGCTGTGCCATTTCTTTGCGCAGAAGTAATAGACGGCGGCCGGCAGCACCAGGCCGATGATCCAGGAAATGTCGACATCACCGAGGGCGGCCACCAGCGGCCCGGTGTAGAACCTGGTCGAGATGAACGGCAGCTGGACCAGCACGCCGAACACGTAGACGCTGATACCGAGCAGGTTCCAGCGGCCGTAGCGGCCGTTCGGATCGGCCAGCGCCGGCACGTCGTAACGCTCGCGGGTGATGCAGTAGTAGTCGACCAGATTGATCGCGCTCCACGGGGTGAAGAAGGCGAGCAGAAACAGGATGAACGACTTGAACGCACCGAGGAACGAGTGCTGCCCGAGCAGGGCAATCAGGGTTGCCGCGCCGACGATGAACAGCACGAACACCAGGCGCTGCATGCGGGTAACTGTCAGGTGCCCTTTGAAGCCACTGATGATGGTGGCGATGCACATGAAGCTGCCGTAGGAGTTCAGCGTCGAGATGGTCACCTTGCCGAACGCGATGCTGAAATACAGTAGCGCGGCGGTGGCGCCGGTACCGCCGAGGCCGACGATGTAGGCGACCTCATGACCGGCAAATTGACCGTTGGCCGAAGCGGCGGCGAATACGCCGAGGATCATCGCCACCTGCGCACCGATCACCGAACCGGCACCGGCGGCGAAGAAGGTTTTCACCGACGAAGTGGCGCTCGGCAGGTAACGCGAGTAGTCCGCTACATACGGGCCGAAAGCGATCTGCCAGGACGCCGCCAGCGACACCGCCAGCAGAAAGCTGCTCCAGCTGAAATGACGAATCTGCAGGAGCGCACCAACGTCGGTCTGGCTCATCAGCCGCCAGAACAGGAACACAAAAGCGATCACGCCAATCACGCTGGCGACGCGGCCGATCCAGTGGATTACCCGATAACCGAGCACCGTGACCAGCACGATGACACTGGCGAAAATCAGGATGCCTACACTGTCGCTGACACCGAACAACTGCCCCAGCGCCTGCCCGGACAGCACCGTACCGGTGGCGGTGAAACCCAGGTACATCAGGCATACCAGCACGATTGGAATTGCCGCGCCATAAACGCCGAATTGCACACGGCTGGAGATCATCTGCGGCAAGCCCAGTTTCGGCCCCTGCGCGGCATGCAGCGCCATCACGCCACCGCCGAGCAGTTGGCCGATCAAAAGACCGATCAACGACCAGAACACATCACCGCCAAGCACCACGGCCAGGGCCCCGGTGACGATCGCGGTGATCTGCAGGTTGGCGCCCATCCACAGGGTGAACTGACTGAACAGACGACCGTGTCTTTCCGCTTCCGGGATGTAGTCGATCGAACGCCTTTCGATCAACGGGGTACTGCCTGCACGTTCGTTGTTAACCGCCATGATTCAACCTCTGTGGATTGCTGTTCGGGTTCACTGAAATTCCTCTGTGGGAGCGAGCCTGCTCGCGAATCGGGTGTATCAGTCACAGCAGTAGCGACTGACACGACGCCTTCGAGAGCAGGCTCGCTCCCACATAAAACCAGAGCGTGTTACCCGCCAGTGATCATCGGCAGATTCAGCCCCTGCTCTTTCGCACAGTCGATGGCAATCTGGTAACCGGCATCGGCATGGCGCATGACGCCAGTCGCCGGGTCGTTATGCAGCACGCGAGCGATGCGCTCGGCAGCCTCATCGGTACCGTCGCAGACGATCACCATCCCCGAATGCTGCGAGAAGCCCATGCCGACACCGCCGCCGTGGTGCAAGGAGACCCAGGTCGCGCCGCTGGCGGTGTTCAGCAGCGCGTTGAGCAGCGGCCAATCGGACACAGCGTCGGAACCGTCCTGCATCGATTCGGTTTCGCGGTTGGGACTGGCTACCGAGCCGGAGTCGAGGTGGTCGCGGCCGATCACCACGGGTGCCGACAGCTCACCGCTACGGACCATTTCGTTGAAGGCCAGACCGAGCTTGGCGCGCTGGCCCAGACCGACCCAGCAGATACGCGCCGGCAGACCCTGGAAGCTGATGCGCTCGCGGGCCATGTCCAGCCAGTTGTGCAAATGCGCGTCGTCGGGGATCAACTCTTTGACCTTGGCGTCGGTTTTGTAGATGTCCTGTGGATCACCCGACAGCGCCGCCCAACGGAACGGGCCGATGCCACGGCAGAACAACGGACGGATGTAGGCCGGCACGAAGCCCGGGAAATCGAAAGCGTTTTCGACGCCTTCTTCCTGAGCCATCTGACGGATGTTGTTGCCGTAGTCGAAGGTCGGAATGCCTTGCTTCTGGAACTCCAGCATGGCTTTCACATGCACCGCCATCGACTGCTTGGCTGCCTTGATCACAGCGGCCGGTTCGGTCTTGGCGCGAGCGCGGTACTCGTCCCAGCTCCAGCCGGCCGGCAGGTAACCATTGAGCGGATCGTGGGCGCTGGTCTGGTCGGTGACCATGTCCGGGCGCACGCCACGCTTGACCAGCTCCGGCAGGATTTCCGCCGCGTTGCCGAGCAGGGCGATGGAAATCGCCTTGCCTTCTTTGGTGTATTTGTCGATGCGCGCCAGAGCGTCGTCGAGGTCTTTGGCTTGCTCATCGACGTAGCGGCTTTTCAGGCGGAAATCGATGCTGACCTGTTGGCACTCGATGTTCAGCGAGCAGGCGCCGGCCAGGGTGGCGGCCAGCGGTTGCGCGCCGCCCATGCCACCGAGGCCTGCGGTCAACACCCAGCGCCCCTTGAGGTCAGCGTTGTAATGCTGGCGTCCGGCTTCGACGAAGGTTTCGTAGGTGCCCTGAACGATGCCCTGGCTGCCGATGTAGATCCAGCTGCCGGCGGTCATCTGGCCGTACATGGCCAGGCCTTTTGCGTCGAGTTCGTTGAAGTGTTCCCAGCTCGCCCAGTGCGGCACCAGGTTGGAGTTGGCGATCAGCACGCGCGGCGCGTTGCTATGAGTCTTGAATACGCCGACCGGCTTGCCCGATTGCACCAGCAGGGTTTCGTCGTCGTTCAGATTAGTCAGGCTTTCAACGATCTTGTCGTAGCACTCCCAGTTGCGCGCAGCGCGGCCGATGCCACCATAGACAACCAACTCTTTCGGGTTCTCGGCGACTTCCGGGTCGAGGTTGTTCATCAACATGCGCAGCGGCGCTTCGGTCAGCCAGCTCTTGGCGGTCAGCGTGTTACCGCGTGCGGCGCGGATCTGCACGTCACGAAACTTGTTGCTGTTCTGGGTATTGTCAGTCACGAAAAAGACTCCTCAGCGATCAATTCAAACCAACCCTGGCAGTGGGCAGCAGCCTGCGCGCTGTGCTGCGCGACAAGCGAATCAGTGGACGCTGCGGAGAGTCTCGACCGACTCATACGCATACGTCTTTACTTGTACATACAAGCATATGCAATCAAGCGGCCAACTTGCTGGAAGAGTGTTCAGGAAAAATCACGTGCATGGCTGGAGAGCGCCTGAATCGAGGGTTCTGGCGTGGTTGAAATTTTCCGGGAGGAGATTCTGAGGAGATGCGGCTGGGCCAAGTGAGCGTGGTTTTGCGCCACGCTGGGGCGTTCGGTAACAAGTTGGTGCGTGGAGGGAAACAAGAGTGGGGATGGCTTTTGTGGCGAGGGGATTTATCCCCGCCGGGCTGCGCAGCAGACCGCTTTTTTAAATCAGGAATGGGGCCGCTTCGCGACCCAGCGGGGATAAATCCCCTCGCCACAGGGGTGTGTTCAGTTCTGGAGGAGTTCGATCACGCAGCATGCGGCGTTGGTGGAGACTTCGACCAGCCCACTGTTACCGTCCAGTTGCAGACAATCATGCCGACCGAGCTGCGAAACGCCGTCGCCAACACGCACGTCCATCCGCTCACTGACACTGAACACCAGCACCGTCGATGCCGAGCTGAAGAACCGCTGCTCACCGTCCAGCCACTGCAATCGCGCGCTGTAACGTTGCGGCGCGTAGATCAGATTGAAGTCGCGAATCGCACCGCCGAGCAAGGTGCAGGACACTTGGCTTTCACCGCTGAAAGCAAACGGGTCCAAGGGTAACAGTGGACGGGTATCGTCACCGTCGACGCACAAGGTCATGCCGTCGCCCTGCAACACAGTGATGACTCGCTGGTAACCGGCAAATGTCGAGAAACCTCCCGATTCGGTGATGTCGGCGATCGACAGACGCCAGCCGAAACCGTCCAGGCCAGCGCCGGCATCACGGGTGATTTCCTCGGTGCTGCCGCCGCCGTTTTTCCACGGCATGCGCGGGTAGCCTTCGGCGCGTAGAACCTTCACTTGATAATTCATTTATGAAAGCGCCCTTCCAGACGATGACGCGAGCCCGGGTGGATCAAACGCGCCGCCGTCACCGGTTGACGCCCCGACCAGGTTCGCCGGCGTATCAGCAGACACGGCTCGCCCTTTTCGATCTGCAGCAACTTGCACTCCGACGGCTCGGCCAGAATCGCTTCGACCACGTGCTCGCCTTCGGTCAGCGGTGCGACCTGGTTGAGATAGGCGTAGGGCGTTTGCAGGGTGAAGTCCTGCTTGAGGTATTCCGGCGCGACCAGGGCGTTGACGAAACGGTCTTCGATTTGCACCGGAATGCCGTTTTCGTAGTGCACGATCAGCGAGTGGAAGACCTTCTGGCCTTCGCGCATGTCCAGCGCCAGCGCGCGTTCGGAACCGGCGGCCTCTTCTTCGAGGGTGATGACCTGGCAGGTATGGCGATGGCCGCGCGAGGCGATTTCATCGGCGATGTTGTGCACCTCGAACAGCGCGGACTGGCTCTTCGGCTCGGCGACAAACGTGCCCACGCCTTGCATGCGCACCAGCAGGCCGTCGGCGGTCATCTCGCGCAGGGCGCGGTTGATGGTCATGCGGCTGAAGCCGAGCTGGCTTACCAGTTCGCTTTCGGACGGCACGCGGTAGTGCGGCGGCCAGTTACCGCTGTCGATCTGCTGGGTGATCATCTGTTTGACGCGGGCGTACAAGGGCGCCGGACTGTCGCCCATGTTCGCGGCCAACGGAGAAACTGGAGGCGGAGTCGGCACGGTTGATCCCTGTTCATTGGATGAAAGTGACTAGCTTGCCGGAGTTTACCGGGCAGGCAAACGTCTGTATATGTATATACAAATAACACACGATGGGGTGCCGAACGATGTCCGCCTTCTTTGCCGAACGCGCACTGCTGCCTAACGGATGGGCCAACAATGTACGTCTCGAGGTCAGCGCCGATGGCCTGTTGACCCGAATCCAGGCCGATTCCAGCGCAGACGGCGCCGAACGGCTGCGCGGGCCGTTGCTGCCGGGAATGCCCAATCTGCACTCCCACGCCTTCCAGCGTGCCATGGCTGGATTGGCCGAAGTGGCCGGCAACCCCAACGACAGTTTCTGGACCTGGCGCGATCTGATGTATCGCCTCGTCGGAAAAATCAGCCCGGATCAGCTCGGCATCATCGCCCGTCAGCTGTACATCGAAATGCTCAAGGCCGGTTACACCTCGGTCGCCGAATTTCACTACGTGCACCACGACAGCAACGGCCAACCGTACGCCGATCCGGCGGAACTGGCGTTGCGCATCAGCCAGGCCGCCAGCGAAAGCGGTATCGGTCTGACCCTGCTGCCAGTGCTCTACAGTCATTCCGGATTCGGCGGGCAGACGCCTAACGATGGCCAGCGTCGCTTTATCAACAGCACTGAAAACTATCTGAATCTGCAAGCGCGGTTGCAGCCATTACTGGCGCAGCAGAAGGCGCAATCGCTGGGCCTGTGTTTCCACTCGCTGCGGGCGGTGACGCCGCAGCAAATCAGCGAGGTGTTGGCGGCCAGTGACAAACAATGCCCGGTGCACATCCACATCGCCGAACAGCAAAAGGAAGTCGACGATTGCCTGAGCTGGAGCGGTCGTCGTCCGTTGCAATGGCTCTACGAGAACGCTGAAGTCGATCAGCGCTGGTGTCTGGTCCACGCCACCCACGCCAACCCGCAAGAAGTCACGCTGATGGCCAACAGTCGCGCAATCGCCGGGCTGTGCCTGACCACTGAAGCGAATCTGGGTGACGGGATTTTCCCGGCGGTGGATTTCCTCGCACAGGGCGGGCGCATGGGCATTGGCTCCGACAGCCATGTGTCGCTGAGCGTGGTGGAAGAGTTGCGCTGGCTTGAATATGGCCAGCGCCTGCGCGATCAGCGGCGCAATCGCTTGTATGGCGCGCAGCAGCCGATGGTCGGTCGCACCCTGTATGACGCGGCGCTGGACGGCGGTGCACAGGCACTGGGGCAGCCGATTGGCGCGTTGGAAGTGGGCAAGCGCGCGGACTGGATTGTCCTGGATGGCAACGATCCGTATCTGGCGACGGCTGCGGGGGACGGGATTCTCAATCGCTGGTTGTTCGCCGGCGGCGATCGCCAGGTGCGCGATGTGCTGGTCAATGGTCAGTGGGTGGTGCGCGATGGACGGCATGCCGACGAAGAGCAAAGCGCCCGAGCCTTCACCCAGGTCCTGCGCGATCTCCTGGGCTGACCCAAAACCAAACTGTGGGAGCGAGCCTGCTCGCGAACGCGGTGTATCAGTCAATATTCATGTCGACTGATACACCCTCTTCGCGAGCAGGCTCGCTCCCACAGTTGGTTTGTATCGAGGCTTAATTGGACGTCTTGGCCATCTGCCGATCCGACGCCCGCCAGATCAGGCGTGTGGTGTCGTAACCCTGCTGACGCGCCTTGCTCAGCAATTCTTCACGCACTACACCGTTGACGGTCGGTGTGCGTGACAGCAGCCACAGGTACTTGCGACTCGGATCGCCGACGATGGCGGTCTTGTAATCGTCGCTGACGTACAACACCCAGTACTCGCCCTTCGCCACACCCGGCACCAGGCGCGAGAACCAGTTATCGAATTCGACCCAGAGCTTGTCGGTCTTGCCCGGCACTTGCGGATAAGCCGTGCCCTTGGCTTCTTCCCATTGCCACTCCGGGGTCAGGCAACGATTGAGCACGCCGACATTACCGTCAGGCTTGAGGGTGTAATGGGCTTCGGATTGCGCGCAGTGACGCTGGAAGTACATCGGCAAGCGTGCCAGTTCATACCAGGTGCCCTGATAACGCTTGAGATTGACGCTGTTGACGGTCTTGGGCGCCAACGGGTCGACGCCGGAAGTGGCGCAGCCAGCCAGTACCAGGCCAGCAAAAAGGATCAGCAATAACCGCTTCATTTTTTTCTCCGTGGGCGCGAAGCCCCGGTTTACTTCAGGCCTTGGCCGGAAAACATCAGCACTTTGTCACCGGCGTATTGCACGCTGATAAAGCTGTTCTTGTCGCCCCAGGTGCAGCTGGACATACCGAGCGCGCCCGAGCAATCGGTGGGCTTGCCGAGGAGGGTTTCCACTTCGGACTTGGCCATGCCGGCCGAGAGCTTGGAGTAGTTTTCCTGATTGACCTTGCTGCATGCGGCCAACAGCACGCAAAACGACAGCAGGGCGATAGATCGCAGCGACATGGTGAAACTCCTGGAACGAGGGGGGATGGCATGGTGCCAACCAGAAGCTTAGAAGAGAAAAGTGTCATCTGGTTCCGTGACCGAACGCCTATTTATCAGCCCGCCCGTCCGGCTTTTGTCGGTAAATCAAAAACTTTGTGAAGCCGTCGAGCATTTCGTCGACTTTCCCTGCAAACGCCTAATCTTTGGCGCGGCGCGGTCGAAATAAGAGCAGCGCAACGCTGCCGATTGTGGCAAATTGCCGCCCTTTCCTGACCAGCACCTTCGCGGTAGTTCATTCGATGACCAGAAACATGAAATTCAGCCACAAGATTCTGCTGGCTGCTGCCCTCGTGGTGGCCGTTGCGTTCGCCTGTTTCATCTTCTTCAACGACTATCGCCAGCGTCAGGCCTTGAGCAGCAGCACCGAAGCGACCATGCAGGAGCTGGGCAGCCTGACCACCAGCAACATTCAGACGTGGCTGGAAAGTCGCATTCAACTGCTGCAATCGCTGTCGCAGCAAGTCGCTGTCGACGGCAACGCGCCCGCCAGCCTCAAGCGCATCATTGACCTGCCCGCCTACACCGGCAATTTCCAGCTCAGCTATTTTGGCGGTGCCGACGGCGTGATGTTCTCGGTGCCGGCCGGCAACCGCGCGCCGGACTACGATCCACGGGCGCGCGGCTGGTACAAAGCCGCCAACAGCGCGCAGCAGACCATCGTCACCGAACCGTACATTGCCGCTTCGTCGGGCAAACTGGTGATCACCGTCGCCACGCCGGTGCAGCGTCAGGGCCAGATGCTCGGCGTGGCCGGGGCCGACATTGACCTGACCAGCGTCAGCGCGATCATCAACTCGCTGAACTTCGGCGGCCACGGTCACGCATTCATCGTCAGCGCCGAAGGCAAGATCCTGATTCACCCGAACAGCAAACTGGTGCTCAAGACCCTCGCCGAGGCCTATCCGAACGGCGCGCCTCAAGTCAGCCCGGGCTTGAAAGAAGTCGAGTTCGACGGCAAAACCCAGTTGATTTCCTTCACTCGCGTCAACGGCGTGCCTTCGGCTGACTGGTACGTGGCGCTGGTGCTCGATAAAGACACCGCGTTCTCGATGCTCAGCGAATTCCGCACCTCGGCGCTGATCGCCATGGTCATCGCCGTGCTGATCATCATCGGCCTGCTTGGCATGCTGATTCGCGTGCTGATGCAGCCACTGCTGACCATGGGCCGCGCGATGCATGACATCGCTGAAGGCGAAGGCGACCTGACCAAGCGTCTGGTGATTCACGGCAACGATGAATTCGGCGCGCTGGGCACTTCGTTCAACCGCTTCGTCGAACGCATTCATACGTCGATCCGCGAAGTATCCTCGGCCACCGGCCAGGTCAACGAAGTCGCCCTGCGTGTGGTCGCTGCCTCGAACTCGTCGATGTACAACTCCGACCAGCAGGCCAGCCGCACCAACAGCGTCGCCGCCGCGATCAATCAGCTCGGCGCCGCCGCTCAGGAAATCGCCCAGAACGCCGCCCTCGCCTCGCAGCATTCCAGCGATGCGCGCAGCCTCGCGGTCGACGGCCAGCAGGTGGTGGATAAAACCATCAACGCCATGCAACAGCTGTCGGCAAAGATCAGCGATTCCTGCGGCAATATCGAAACGCTTAACAGCAACACGGTGAACATCGGCCAGATTCTCGAAGTGATCACCAGCATTTCCCAGCAGACCAACCTGCTCGCACTCAACGCCGCCATCGAAGCCGCGCGCGCCGGTGAAGCCGGACGCGGTTTCGCCGTGGTCGCCGACGAGGTGCGCAACCTCGCGCACCGCACCCAGGATTCGGCGCAGCAAGTGCAGAAGATGATCGAAGAGTTGCAGGTCGGCGCACGTCAGGCGGTGACCATCATGACCGAGAGCCAGCGCGAGAGCGAAAGCAGCGTCGGCATCGCCAACCAGGCCGGCGAGCGTCTGGGCAGCGTGACCCAGCGCATCGGCGAAATCGACGGCATGAACCAGTCGGTGGCCACCGCGACCGAAGAACAGACCGCCGTGGTCGAGTCGATCAACGTTGATATCAACGAGATCAACACGCTGAATCACGAAGGCGTGGAGAACTTGCAGGCGACGTTGCGCGCCTGTTCGGATCTTGAACAGCAGGCGGCGCGGTTGAAGCATCTGGTCGGCAGCTTCAGGATCTAAGCTGCAGCCCTCAGGCCTCTTCGCGAGCAGGCTCGCTCCCAAAGGGATCTCCGGTGGTTACACAATTTGAGTGCACCACCAGATCCTGTGGGAGCGAGCCTGCTCGCGAAAGCGGCCTGCATCACGCAGAATGTCTTCAATATAAACATCGGGAATTTGCCAGATGAACAAGAAACACAACGGGGTTCATCCAGATCAAATCACATTATTGGCAATCCTTGCGCTGGGTAGCGAGGAAATCGATCGAGGAAACTATACAAACGCTGAAGACGTATTTCTTGAGCTAGATGAACTGGATCCAGCCCAGCAAACTAGAACCGTGATCCAGGTTTGGAAAGAAATACCAACTCTTCAGCCGTAGACTCCCGCCCCAACACCGCATTGCGATGCGGAAACCGGCCAAATCGGGCAATCACTTTCTGATGCCGCTCGGCATAGTCCAGGTTATCGGCAAACACCGCCCGCTCCGTCTCTGGCTGTTCAGCCACCAATTCAATAAATCTGGAAACGGCTTCGTTTTGCACCGCGAGGTTTTCGCAGTGTTCGAATACCAGATAAATGAATACCCGCTGAATCGGTTTCAACTGCCGATCGAAATCCGCTGCAATGCCTTGGGCGACGAGCTTCTGTGCGAGCAGATCACCGGAAAATGCTTTGGGGGTGTCGCGATAGATCATGCGTGGCAGTTGATCAAGCAACAGCACCACCGCCAGCCAGCCTTCGGGACATTGCGTCCACTCGGTCAATTCGCCGGCCAGGGCCTGATCGACAAAGACCCCGAAACGCGTCTGCGCTTCGAGGTCTTGGCTGTTTCGCTTGCCGAACCACAACTTGCCCTTTTCGGCCGCTACTTCGCTGGCTGATTCGGCGTGTCCGAACCACCAGTCGAGCAACGGCTGCCAGGGCGCGTGCATGGTTTATTCCTTGTGGTAGGCCGTGGCGCGGGCGACTTCTTCTTTCGAACCGAGGAACACTGCAACGCGCTGGTGCAGGCCTTCCGGCTGGATGTCGAGAATACGCTGGTGACCGTCAGTGGACGCGCCGCCGGCTTGTTCGACGAGGAACGACATCGGGTTGGCTTCATACATCAGGCGCAGCTTGCCCGGTTTCGACGGCTCGCGGCTGTCGCGCGGGTACATGAACAGACCACCACGGGTCAGGATGCGGTGGACGTCGGCAACCATCGCCGCGACCCAACGCATGTTGTAGTTCTTCTTCAACGGGCCTTCTTCACCAGCCAGCAGCTCGCCGACATAGCGCTGCACCGGGGCTTCCCAGTGACGCTGGTTGGACATGTTGATGGCGAATTCCTGGGTGGTTTCCGGGATGGTGATGTCTTCGTGAGTCAGGACGAAGCTGCCCATTTCGCGGTCCAGGGTGAAGCCTTTGACGCCGTCGCCCAAGGTCAGCACCAGCATGGTCTGCGGGCCGTAGATGGCGTAACCGGCGGCCACTTGCTGAGTGCCTGGCTGCAGGAAGGCTTTTTCGTTCAGCGGCTCGTTCTGGCTCAGGTACTCGTTCGGGCAACGCAGTACCGAGAAGATCGTGCCGACCGGGGCATTGATATCGATGTTCGACGAGCCGTCCAGTGGGTCGAAGACCAGCAGGTATGCGCCTTTCGGGTATTTGCCCGGGATCTGGTAGGCGTTGTCCATTTCTTCGGACGCCATGCCGGCCAGGTGGCCGCCCCATTCGTTGGCTTCGAGGAGGATCTCGTTAGAGATCACGTCGAGCTTCTTCTGCACTTCGCCTTGCACGTTCTCGGTGCCCATGCTGCCCAGAACACCACCCAGGGCGCCTTTGGACACGGCGTGGCTGATTTCCTTGCAGGCACGCGCCACCACTTCGATCAAAAAGCGCAGATCGGCAGGAGTGTTGTTGCTGCGGGTCTGCTCAATCAAATAGCGACTCAAGGTAACGCGGGACATGGACGGCTCCGGTGGAATGGGGGGCGGAAAACCCGCGCAGTTTACAGGGAGTCTGAAAACCTAGCGAGCGAAGACGCCGGCTAACGTGCGCCTGGGTGTATTTGCCTGTATGAGACGTGATTGTTGGTGGAGAGTTCAGGTGTCGGATTGAGCGTAGTTCGGTTCGGCATGAGCGATTGAAGATTTTCAGTGTCTGCCCGGGCGCTTTCGCGAGCAGGCTCGCTCCCACAGGGCAATGCATTCCATTGTGGGAGCGAGCCCGCTCGCGAATGGCGCAAAGCGCCGCCATGCTCAGGTATTGGCTGGCGGCTTGCGCAACAGGCTGAACGCCATCGCCCCGAGAAACACCACACTGAGCAGCAACACCGCCCACAGCCCGAACTTCTTCCAATTGGTTCCGGCCACCGCAGCCGTCGTCGCCGTTGAGGTTTGCGTGGCCACTGCTTCGTCCTGCACCGTCGCCTTGCCCAGGCTCGCCAGCTTCTCTGGCTTGAAATCCGGAATCAACGTTGCCAGCGGCAGGTTCGCGGTTTTCACCGTGGCATTGCCCAAGGCCAGACTGTACGGCCCTTCGCCCCGGGCGAGGAAGATCACTTGCGTGGCGCGCACCGCATATTTCAGGTCCGGCGCCTGCTCACCCAGACCGCCGCCGCGCTCATCCACGGTCAGCTTGAGTTGCTGCACGGTCTGCCCGGACAGCGGGATTTCGTTCTGCACCACGTCCTGATTGTTCTGGCTCAGGCGATACAGCAAACCGCTGCTCAGCGTCTGCCACGGCAAGTTGCTCTCGCGCCGGCCGGCCAACGTCACCGGCGCCAGACTGTTCGGCTGTTTCAGCTCAATCTGCACCCGCTCGACATTCAGCCCCATCGGCAACTGCCAGGTGTATTCCCCGGATTTGGTGCTGCTGCCGGCCACGCTGGGCGACCACACCAAAGGCAGCGGCAGGTTGCGCGGGTCGCTGCTTTTCAATTGCGCCGACGTCAGGACGGGCGCCGAGCCCGGCGACTCCCACAGCAGGCGCACATAGCGCGCGGTCTGCCCCGGCAGGGTCACTTCGTGCTGTTCGATGCGCTCATCGGAAAAGGTCAGCCGTGCCACCTGGCCCTCGCCCCAGGATTGCCAGTGCTGCAGATCGTCGCTGGCCTCAATGCTGAAACGCTGAAAACCGTCGCGCTCGCTGGTCCAGTCGAGGACCAACTGCTGCAACGGTGCCTTGATTGCACTGGCATCGAGCAACCAGCCGCGCAGCACTTCTTCGCCCGCCTCCAGTTGCGAGGACGGTTGCACTTCGACCAAGGTGCCGTTGGTGGTCGACTGCACGCGCACATTCGGCGCGCGCTCGCTGGCGTCGGCGGCGTTGTAAAGCGGGAACCACTTGACCTCATGCAGCTTGCCGTCGTCGCGGGTCTGCGCCGATTCGCGAGCCAAGGCGTAGGCCTGAGCTTCGCCGGCGGCGTTGAACACACGCAGGTCGCTGAGATCGGTCTGGCGCGCCTGCAATTGCGCGCTCAGCGGCAGGTCGAGGCGATACCACGGGCCATTGCCGCTCACCGTCAACGGCACTTGCGTGGCGAAGTCCGCCGGTTTTTCCTGAGCGCCAGCGACCATCACCACGCCCAGCGCCAACCACCCCAGATTCAGCATGCGACTCAAGATGCAACTCCTTCGGTATCCGGCGCGGGTTTGTCCGCCGCCGGTTCGGCCTCGACGCGTTTGGGTGGCAGCGGCGCGAAGTAGCCCACCACCAGCAGCAATACGCCGACACCGATAAACGAGACGATCCGGGCGAGACCGCCACGGTTGCTCAGTTCGACAAAAATCAGTTTGGCCACCACCAGCGCAATCAGCGCCGCGCCGATCAGCCACACTTCGCGGCGATGGCGCAGATGGCCGCCGATCATCAGTCCCAGCGCCATCAACGTCCAGACGATCGACAGGCCGGCCTGCACCAGCATCGACGCGAGCAGTTGATCAAGCTCGAACGGGATGCCGGCCCAGTGATGCGCCGCGCGGGTGACCAGCGCGGTGCAGAAGGCGAACAGCGAAACTCCGGCGATCATCTGTGTGGCGTGGTCGGCATGATCCTGACGGATCGACAACTGCGCAACGGCGCTGCGCGACCAGACATAAACGCCGAACAGCGCAAACAGCAGCCCCAGCTCCAATGGGTTGAGCAGCGGCACGTAAGGCAACGGTTCGGCATTGCCATCGCTGACGCCATTGGCCAGCCAGAACCACGCCAGCATCAGCACCGCCAGCGGTGCCGCCGCATACAAGCGGTACTCGCGGGCAAACGCGGACACCGGCCACGGCCACGTACGGGGAGCAGCCATCAGCAACAGATAGAGGCTCGGCAGAATCGCCCAGCCCAGCCAGCGCCACGCGTTGTACTGCTCGGACAACAGCAGCAGGCCGTAACGCAACTCCAGCGCCAGCACGCCAATCAGCAGCCAGCAACCGAGCACATGGGCCGCGCTCAATGCGCGCGCCGGCAAGATCGACGCCAAGCGGCGCAGGCTGAAGAAGTGCACCGCGAACAGCGCCGGCCACGCCAGCCAGCCGAAGTCGGCGGCCGGGTGGTAACGCGAATGCCAAGCGCCGAGCAAAACCAGCGACGCCGCAGGAATCAGCAAGGTGCAGAGCAACCCCAGCGCCGGCCATTTCAAGCGCAGCGACAACAGCGTCCACAGCGCCAGACTGATCGCAGCGACCAGCAGCAACAATGTGCCTTGCAGGTTCGGCGAGGCGAAACGCAGGATTTCGCTGACCCACGCCAGCGTCCACCAACCGGCGCCCCAGACCAGCAGCACTTGCGACAAGCGCTGCAAACTCAAGGCATCAAAAGCCGTGGCATGGTTGCCCAATTGCAAGCGCCACGCACCGATCAGCGCGGCCAGCCCCAGCACCAGCGGTGTCCAGAAGCCGCCATGGGCCAATGGTTGCAATCCTTCGCTAGACAATGGCCCGAGCCATTCGGGGCCGGCGAGCAGAAACGCCGCGCCGCCGACCACCTGCAACAGCAGCCCGAAAACGAAACTCAGACGCTGTTGCAGGTACAGGCTCAGCCAGATGATCAGCAAACCGCTGGCCGCCCACACCGCGCTCGCGGTTTGCCACGGCAGCACGAACAGCACCGCCAGATTGATCAGTACCAAGCCGGCCAGCAGCACCACCGACAAGCCGCGCAGCAGGCGCACATCGCCGCGCACCATCTCGTCCCGCGCCGCCAGCAGCATGCCGCCAATCAAGGCCAGACCGATCAGGGACGCACTGAGCAAACCGCTCCAGCCAGCGCTGAACACCGCCGTCGAATCTTCGCCGGCCGTTTGCAGGCGCAGCAGGAACAACGCGCCGCCCAGCAACTGCACGGCGAACGCGGTGAACAGGAATGTGCGTGATTGAATCCGCAAGCCGACAAACAACGTTGCCAAACCGGCCAACGCCCAACTGATCGCCGTGCCCTGGATGAACAGGAACAACGGCGCCAGCAGATAAAGGAACGTCAGGCCCAGACACGCCAGCACTGGCAGGCCTTGCCTTTCCCACGGCGATGTTTGCTCGGGCGTAGCCTTGCGCAGTTGGAGGAAACTGAACAGCAGGGCGGCGCCGAGCATCAGCGCGCCCAGCGGTGCGCCGTCGAGCAGGCTGCTCTCGCCGGGCTGCAACTGGCTGAGAAACGCCAGCGCCGAACCCAGTTGTAGCAGTAAGGCAAAGGCCCGTGCGAACGGTCGATGTTGACGCAAACCGAGCCAGAAAATCCCTGCACCTTCCACGGCCCACGCCGCAGAAGTCCAGCGCGCATCGAGCCCCAGCGGAATCGCCAGGCTGGCAAAAATCACCCCCAGCGCCAGGCAGGTTTCACCCAGCAGCATCGCGCGCCCGCCCATCAAAACTTTGGCCAGCGCCATATAGATCATGCCCAGCGCCAACGCACTGAACGCCGCCGCAAATTCGAGGTGCTGGACCAACGCAAACTGCAAACCGAAGCCAATGATCGGCGGGCCGAACAGCATGGTGCCGTCGACATAATCACCCTTGCGGGCCGACCATTGCAGCAGTGCCTCGCGATCAGCCTCCGCCGGAGCATCCTGCAGGTCGCGCAATTTGCGCCGGGCGAACAGCAGGCCGATGGCGAGGTACATGAGGAAAAACACAATCAGGAACGGCTCGGTGCTCCACAGCAGTTCCGGCGTGTAGGAACGCAGGCCCCAGGCGAATCCGATACCGAAGGTGCCGACGAAACCGATCAGGTTGAGCAGGCGCCAGGCCTTGAACCAGGCGATAGCAAGAATGCCGGCGTTGAGCAAGGCGAAATAACTGAACAGTGCGACGTGATTGCCTTCGCCGGTAGAAGTCAGAATCGGCGCGGCGAAACCACCGAGTGCCGCCGCTGCGGCCAACCCCAGCGCGTCCTGAGTAATCGCCAGAATGGCCGAGAACACCGTCACCGCGACCAGCAAACCGAGTGCAGCGGACGGATCAAGCAACGGATGCAGACGCATCGCCGCAAACACCGTCAGGTACAACACCGCGATCCCGGTGCCTTGCAGCATCAACGCATAGTTGCTGTTGCGTCGGCGCAGCCACCAGCCCAGCGCAAGCAGAGCCAACGCCGCTGCCGCGACGCCGGCGTAACGCAACTCGATCGGCACGACCATGCCTTCGGTGGCGTAACGCAGTAAAAACGCCAGACCGAAAAACAGCAGAACCACACCGACGCGCAGCACGGTGTTGCCTCCGAATAGCCAGTTGCGCGCAGCGCTGATGCCGCGTTCGATCAGGTTCGGGCCACGGGGTTCGGCGGGTTTTTGCGGTGGTGCAACGGGAGCCGGTTCGGCGCGCCAGACATCGGCCGGCAGCGGCTGGCTGGGTTCGCGGGCGACGGCGGAAATCGGTTCGAGTTCGGGAGGCAGTTCCCAGATCAGTTCAGGGGGCAGGGCAGCCTGCTCAGCCATGTCGACGGGTGCGGCGACTGGCTCGGCTTCAGGTGACGGCGCAGGCGCATGCGAGGGCGAACCCTCCAGCACAAACAGCCGCTGAGCCACGCCTTGCAAGGCTTCGCGCACCTGCTCGAGTTGACGCTGTTGCTCCGCCGCCTGCGAGCCAAGGCGCGCAATGCGCAGCGCCTGGCCGATGACCAGCCCCAGCAGCGCACCCAACAGCGCGCCACTGAACGACTCGTCGAGCAGTCCACCGAGCACCAGCCCGATCAACATGAACATCCATTGCATGGTCGATATCCCTAAGCAGCCCCGGGGCGGGGCGAGTCCGGCGATGGCTTCAGTCTAGGCACAAACCGTGTGGGAGCGAGCCTGCTCGCGAAGGCGGATTGTCAGCCAACATTTCTGTTTAAGTCGACGATCGCTTCGCGAGCAGGCTCGCTCCCACAGGGTAAGGCGGTGATTGATGCCTTTTAACCGGCGCTCAGTATATCGATCCGGCCCAACAAACGTTGGGCCTTGCGCAGATTTGTCGGGGAAAGTTACTCCAGCGCTTTCCAGATATCCGTGGCGTACTCGCGAATCGTCCGGTCGGAAGAAAACCAGCCCATCCGCGAGGTGTTGAGCACCGCCGAACGCCACCAGTTCTGCGAGTCGTGCCAGTGCGCATCGACACGCTTCTGCGCCTCCCAATAGGAGTCGAAGTCGGCGCAGACCAGGAAGCGGTCATAGTCGATCAACGAATCGATCAGACCGGTATAACGCGAGGTATCGTCCGGCGAGAACACACCGCTGCGAATCGCTTGCAGCACATCGTTCAAACGATGGGAGGCGGCGATGTCGGGTACGGCGCTGAACTCGTGGTTCTGCTTGCGCGCTTCAACCTGTTGCGCACTGAGACCGAAGATGAACATGTGCTCGGCACCGATGCGCTCGCACATTTCCACGTTGGCACCGTCGAGGGTGCCGATGGTCAGCGCGCCGTTGAGGCCGAACTTCATGTTACTGGTGCCCGACGCCTCGAAACCGGCGGTGGAGATCTGCTCGGACAAGTCCGCCGCCGGGATGATGCTCTCGGCCAGGCTGACGTTGTAGTTGGGCAGGAACACCACTTTCAGCAGGCCACGCACAGTCGGGTCATTGTTCACCACCCGAGCGATGTCGTTGGTCAGCTTGATGATCAGCTTGGCCTGGTGATAACTCGCCGCCGCTTTACCGGCGAAGATCTTCACCCGTGGCACCCAGTCGACTTCCGGCTCGGCACGAATCGCCTGGTACAACGCCACGGTGTGCATCAGGTTGAGCAACTGACGCTTGTATTCGTGGATACGTTTGACCTGCACGTCGAACATCGCCGCCGGGTTGACCGCGATCCCGAGGCGCTCGTGAATCAGATAGGCCAGCGCCTTCTTGCTGTGCAAACGCTGCTCGGCGAAGGCTTTGCGGAACGCGGTTTTCTCGGCGAACGGCTCGAGTTCGAGCAGGCGCTCTTCAGGATGATCGAGCAGGTCTGGGCCGAGGGCATCGACCAGCATCGAAGTCAGTTCCGGGTTGGCCTGATACAACCAGCGGCGGAAGGTGATGCCGTTGGTTTTGTTGTTGATCCGCTCCGGATAGAGCTTGTGCAGTTCGGCGAATACGGTTTTGCGCATCAGCTGCGTATGCAGACCGGACACGCCGTTGACGCTGTGGGAACCGAGGAACGCGAGGTTGCCCATGCGCACCCGGCGGCCGTTGTCTTCTTCGATCAGCGACACCGCGCGCAACACGTCGAAGTCATGAATACCCTTGGCCCGCAGCGAATCGATGTGCTGCGCGTTGATCAGGTAAATGATCTGCATGTGCCGTGGCAGCATGCGTTCCATCAGCCCGACCGGCCAGGTTTCCAGCGCTTCCGGCAGCAGCGTGTGGTTGGTGTACGACAGCGTGTCGACGGTGACTTGCCATGCTGCGTCCCACGCGACGTCGTAGACGTCGACCAGTTGGCGCATCAGTTCGGCCACGGCGATTGACGGGTGAGTGTCGTTGAGCTGGATCGCCGCGTGATCACCCAGGGTCAGCACCGAGGTGTGCATGTTGCGGTGACGGCGCAGCAGATCCTGCAGCGAAGCGGCGACAAAGAAGTATTCCTGACGCAGGCGCAGTTCTTGCCCGGCTTCGGTGCTGTCGGCCGGATAAAGGACGCGGGAGATACTTTCGGCGCGGGCCACTTCCGCCACGGCGCCCAAGTGGTCACCGGCGTTGAAGCGTTCCAGGTGCAGGTCTTCCATGGCGCGGGCGCGCCACAGACGCAGAGTGTTGACACTCGCCCCGCGCCAGCCGACCACCGGCGTGTCATAAGCAATGGCGCGCACGGTTTCCGCCGGCGACCAGACCTGACGAGTCTTGCCGGAGGCATCGGTGACGGTTTCGACGCTGCCGCCGAAGCCGATCGGGTAGGCCACTTCCGGCCGTTCGAATTCCCAAGGGTTGCCGAAATCCAGCCAGTGTTCGGTCTGCTCCTGTTGCCAGCCATCGACAATCGCCTGACGGAACAAGCCGTGTTCATAACGAATGCCATAGCCATGGCCGGCGATGCCGAGGGTCGACATGCTTTCCATGAAACACGCCGCCAGACGACCGAGGCCGCCGTTGCCGAGCGCTGCGTCGGGCTCCAGCAGGCGGATGCGCTCCAGATCGACGCCCAGTTCGGTCAGCGCTTCACGGGCGACGTCGAGCAGGCCGAGGTTGCTCAGGCTGTCGTAGAGCAAACGGCCGATGAGAAATTCCAGCGAGAGGTAATAAACCCGCTTCTGGCCTTTGCGATAGATCTGTCGGGTGTGGTCCATCCAGTGTTCGACCATGTGATCACGCGCAGCCAGGGCGATGGCTTCGAACCAGTCATGGTCGAAGGCGTGATCGGGGTCTTTGCCCACGGCATAGGTGAGTTTGGTCAGGACGGCGTCGCGGAACGCGGCCACCTCTGCTTCGCGAACTAGTGGTTCTTGAGTCATCAACAGGACCTCGAGCGAGCGGGAATTTTCTGAGCCTAGACGGTCTGACCGGCGCTAACGGCTCTGGTTCGGCAGTATTTGCGCGGACTGTGCGCCAGTGCGACATAACCCTGGCGGATGAGCCAATGAATGCAGGGGCCGTGCCGTCCTGTCGGGCAAAATGCGGCCGCTGCGAAAATATCCGGCGAAAGGTTGTTCAAAATTCCACCGCTCCCGGTATGATCGCGCGCCCTGATGCATACACGCCTGGTAACTCCCGATGATGAAGCCCAACCTGATCGCCGCCGCCGAGATTGATCGTCTCGATACGTGGGCCAAATATTCGGCACCGATGTGCGGCTCGTGCATGTCCAGCTGCTGCACGCTGCCGGTCGAAGTGAAGATCAAGGATCTGGTGCGCATCGGCGTGGTCGACGAGTTCGAACTGGGCGATCCGCCAAAGAACATCGCCAAACGTCTGCAAAAGGAAGGTCTGGTCGAGCGCTTCAATCAGAAGTCGGGAATCTTCACCCTCCAGCGCATGAGCAACAACGACTGCTATTACCTGGATCGTAAAACCCGCCTGTGCACCATTTATGACAAGCGCCCGGACACCTGCCGCAACCACCCGAAGATCGGCCCGCGGCCGGGGTATTGCGCGTACAAGCCGAAAGAAGTCGAGCGGGTGCAGAATTTCCGGGCGATTGAGAAGTTTTAACAGCAAACCCTCACCCCAGCCCTCTCCCAGAGGGAGAGGGAGCCGACCGAGGTGTCTGGAGCCATACACCGACCTGAAAAAACCAGTCGATTATGGATTCGGTGAAGCCCGCCAAATCGATTCTGGATTCGGCAGGATTCACTCAGGTCGATGCATCTCCTGAGCATCCCCCAATCAGTCCCCTCTCCCTCCGGGAGAGGGCTAGGGTGAGGGGCTTTTAAGCCCGGACAAACAAAAACGCCCCCGGTCTCGCGACCGGGGGCGTTTTCTATTCCAGGGCTGGATTACGCCTTGGCTTTCTTGGCAGCGCGGGTACGCTCGCTTTCGTCGAGGATCTTCTTGCGAAGACGGATCGACTTAGGCGTAACTTCGCACAGCTCGTCTTCCTGGATGTATTCCAGAGCCTGTTCCAGGGTGAAGCGAACAGGTGGGACCAGAGCGATGGTTTCGTCTTTACCCGAAGCACGCATGTTGTCGAGCTTCTTGCCTTTGGTTGGGTTGACACCCAGGTCGTTGTCGCGGCTGTTCTGACCAACGATCTGACCGTTGTAGATCTCCTGGCCGTGTTCTACGAACAGCTTGCCACGAGCCTGCAGGGTTTCCAGCGAGTAGGTCAGAGCCTTGCCGGTTTCAACCGAAACCAGAACGCCGTTCTGACGGCCGGACATGTGGCCCGACTTCACTGGAGCGTAACGGTCGAAGATCGAGGTCAGGATGCCAGCACCGTTGGTCAGGGTCAGGAACTGGTTACGGAAGCCGATCAGACCGCGAGCAGGGATGTTGTATTCCAGACGAACACGGCCCTTGCCATCCGGCACCATGTTGCTCAGGTCGCCCTTACGCAGACCCATCTCTTCCATGACCTTGCCCTGGGATTCTTCAGGAATGTCGATGGTGACGTTTTCGAACGGTTCCTGCTTCACGCCGTCAACTTCACGGATGATCACTTCAGGACGGCCCAGGGCCAGCTCGAAGCCTTCGCGACGCATGGTTTCGATCAGTACCGAGAGGTGCAGCTCACCACGGCCGGAAACCTTGAACTTGTCAGCCGAGTCGCCTTCTTCAACGCGCAGTGCAACGTTGTACAGCAGCTCTTTGTCCAGACGATCCTTGATGTTACGGGAGGTCACGAACTTGCCTTCTTTACCGCAGAATGGCGAGTCGTTTACCTGGAAGGTCATGGAAACGGTTGGCTCGTCAACGGTCAGCGGCTTCATCGCCTCGACGGTGTTGATGTCGCACAGAGTGTCGGAGATGAACAGCTCGTCGAAGCCGCTGATGCAGACGATGTCGCCGGCTGCTGCTTCGTCAACGTCGATGCGGTGCAGACCGTGGTGACCCATCAGCTTCAGGATACGACCGTTGCGACGCTTGCCGTCGGCGCTGATAGCGACAACCGGGGTGTTCGGCTTGACGCGACCACGAGCGATACGGCCAACACCGATAACACCCAGGAAGCTGTTGTAGTCCAGAGCGGAGATCTGCATCTGGAACGGACCGTCACGGTCAACGGCCGGAGGCGGAACGTGGTCGACTACCGCCTGGTACAGCGGAGTCATGTCTTCCGCCATGGCGGTGTGGTCCAGACCGGCAATACCGTTCAGGGCCGAAGCGTAAACAACCTGGAAGTCCAGTTGTTCTTCGGTCGCACCGAGGTTGTCGAACAGGTCGAAGATCTGGTCCAGAACCCAGTCCGGACGTGCGCCTGGACGGTCAACCTTGTTGATCACCACGATTGGACGCAGGCCGGCTTCGAAAGCCTTCTTGGTCACGAAACGGGTTTGCGGCATAGGGCCGTCTTGAGCGTCAACCAGCAGCAGAACGGAGTCGACCATCGACATTACGCGTTCAACTTCGCCGCCGAAGTCGGCGTGGCCCGGGGTGTCCACGATGTTGATGTGGTAGCCGTTCCAGTTGATGGCGGTGTTCTTCGCCAGAATGGTAATACCGCGCTCTTTTTCCTGGTCGTTGGAGTCCATCACGCGCTCGTCGTTGAGCTCGTTGCGCTCCAGGGTGCCGGATTGACGCAGGAGTTTGTCTACCAGGGTGGTTTTACCGTGGTCAACGTGGGCAATGATGGCGATGTTGCGTAGATTTTCGATCACTTGTGTATCTCGATCAGAGGATTCGGTTTGCTGACAAGTCATGGCAGCGATTAGCAGTAGTGTCCGGCATGGCCGTTACAGCTTGACGGCGGTGTCGGGGGGCCGGTGACGCAGGCCACAGGCAAACAGCCCCGGGCACTTAGCTCGGTCGATAAACGCGCACATTGGCATGCCCCTCACTGAGCAAATGGTGGGCATGCAGGCGACTCATCACGCCTTTGTCGCAATACAGCAGGTACTGGCGAGTAGGGTCCAGTTCCTTGAAACGTGCGTTCACTGCATAGAACGGCATCGTCTGTACCTCTATGCCGGCGAGCTCCAGCGGATCATCCTCGGCGGCATCCGGGTGGCGGATGTCGATGACGATCTGACCGGCCAGCGCTTCGCTGACTTCTTCAATTTGCAAATCCTGGCCCAACTCGTCGATTACCCGATCGATCGGCACCAGTTTGGCGTTGGCGAGCGCGCGCTCGAGTACCGCCATGTCGAATTCTTTCTCTTCGTGCTCAACCCGGCCACGCTTGGCGGCGGTCTTGGGGTTGACCGAAATCACGCCGCAATATTCCGGCATGTGCCGGGCGAAATCGGCGGTGCCGATCTCGTTGGCGGTGTCGATGATGTCCTGCTTGTGCGCGACGATCAGCGGCCGCAGCACCAGTTTATCGGTCACGCAGTCGATCACCGACAGGTTCGGCAGCGTCTGGCTCGACACCTGGGAGATCGCTTCACCGGTCACCAGTGCATCGATGTGCAGGCGTTCGGCGATCTCGGACGAGGCGCGCAACATCATACGCTTCAAAACCACGCCCATATGACTGTTATCGACTTTGCCGAGAATTTCGCCCAACACTTCCTCGAACGGCACACTGACAAATAGCACGCGTTGCGAGCTGCCGTACTTCTTCCAGATGAAGTGCGCGACTTCCATCACGCCCAATTCGTGGGCACGCCCGCCGAGATTGAAGAAGCAGAAGTGCGCCATCAGGCCACGACGCATGATCTGATAAGCCGCCACGGTCGAATCGAAGCCGCCGGACATCAATACCAGCGTCTGCTCCAACGCACCCAGCGGGTAGCCGCCGATGCCGTTGTGCTGGCTGTGAATCACGAACAACCGTTTGTCGCGAACTTCGATACGGACTTCGATTTCCGGCGCTTTGAGGTCGATTCCGGCTGCACCGCACTCGCGACGCAGCTTGCTGCCGACGTATTTTTCCACGTCCATCGAGCTGAACGCATGCTTGCCTGCGCGCTTGCAGCGCACCGAGAAAATCTTCCCGGCCAGCGCATCGCCGTAGTGCTGTTTGCACTTCTCGGTGATGTCGTCGAAGTCGCCCAGCGGGTACTCGTCGATCTGCAGAAAGTGCGCGATCCCCGGCATGCAGGTCAGGCGCTCGCCCATCTCTTTCAAGGCTTTGGGGTCGGTAACGCGGGTTTCCAGCTCGAGATTGTCCCACACGCCGTTCACCACCACGGCCGGGTCCAGGTCACGGAGCACGGTGCGGATGTTCTTGGCCAACTGGCGGATGAATTTCGTCCGGACAGGTCGGCTTTTGATGGTGATCTCGGGGAAGACTTTTACGATAAGTTTCATGAAAACAGCGCGCGAACGGCCAGCCGAAAAAGGGGGGCGCGGATTATAGCGGAAATTGCTCAAGGTTTAACCAGTTAATGTGCAGAAGGTTTTGCGCGCACCAAAACAGGTCATTTATGGAATTAAACGCAACATTACGGGGCGATATTTGTCGATTCAGTTGCCTGCGCACCTTAATAAGCGTGAATTTGGGGCAAAAAACCCATGCTGGGGCACTGGCATGCAATTTGCTCCCTTGTGAGGCAGGTTGCCTTGGCAGAGTATTCGCGCCGGCATCACCATTATTAAGGGCATCCACTACCCGCCCTAATTCACCCGGAGGACACTATGTCGAAGTCGGTTCAACTCATCAAAGATCATGACGTCAAGTGGATTGATCTGCGCTTCACGGACACCAAAGGCACTCAGCACCACGTGACCATGCCGGCTCGCGATGCGCTGGATGACGACTTCTTCGAAGTCGGCAAGATGTTCGACGGTTCCTCCATCTCCGGTTGGAAAGGTATCGAAGCCTCCGACATGATCCTGATGCCGGTCGACGAAACTGCCGTGCTCGATCCGTTCACCGAAGACCCAACCCTGATTCTGGTGTGCGACATCATCGAGCCTTCGAGCATGCAGGGCTACGATCGCGACCCACGTGCGATCGCCAAGCGCGCCGAAGAGCACCTGAAAGCCACCGGTATCGGCGACACCGTATTCGCCGGTCCAGAGCCAGAATTCTTCATCTTCGACTCGGTGAAGTTCAAGTCGGACATCTCCGGTTCGATGTTCAAGATCTACTCCGAGCAAGGCTCGTGGATGTCCGACCAGGACATCGAAGGCGGCAACAAGGGTCACCGTCCAGGCGTGAAAGGCGGCTACTTCCCGGTTCCACCGTTCGACCACGACCACGAAATCCGTACCGCCATGTGCAACGCACTGGAAGAAATGGGTCAGTCGGTTGAAGTTCACCACCACGAAGTGGCAACTGCCGGCCAGAACGAAATCGGCGTCAAGTTCAACACCCTCGTGAAGAAGGCTGACGAAGTTCAGACCCTGAAATACGTTGTGCACAACGTTGCCGACGCTTACGGCCGCACCGCGACCTTCATGCCGAAGCCGCTGTACGGCGACAACGGTTCGGGCATGCACGTACACATGTCGATCTGGAAAGACGGCAAGAACACCTTCGCAGGTGAAGGCTATGCCGGCCTGTCCGATACCGCTCTGTACTTCATCGGCGGCATCATCAAGCACGGTAAGGCCCTGAACGGCTTCACCAACCCGGCGACCAACTCCTACAAGCGTCTGGTGCCAGGCTTCGAAGCTCCGGTAATGCTGGCCTACTCGGCGCGCAACCGTTCCGCTTCGATCCGTATTCCATACGTGTCGAGCCCGAAAGCCCGCCGTATCGAAGCACGCTTCCCGGATCCGGCTGCCAACCCGTACCTGGCCTTCGCAGCACTGCTGATGGCCGGTCTGGACGGTATCCAGAACAAGATCCACCCAGGCGATGCTGCCGACAAAAACCTGTACGACCTGCCGCCTGAAGAGGCGAAAGAGATTCCACAGGTTTGCGGCAGCCTGAAAGAAGCCCTGGAAGAGCTGGACAAGGGCCGCGCCTTCCTGACCAAGGGCGGCGTGTTCTCCGACGACTTCATCGACGCTTACATCGCGCTGAAATCGGAAGAAGAAATCAAGGTTCGCACCTTCGTACACCCACTGGAATATGAGCTGTACTACAGCTGCTGATCCGGTAGCGCTGCGTAAAGTGGCGTGACACAAGAGGCCTCCTTCGGGAGGCCTTTTTTATTGCCCGGCGCAGTTCATTTACCCTGTGGGAGCGAGCCCGCTCGCGAAAGCGGTGTGTCATTGAAGATGATGGTGACTGACGCGACGCCTTCGCGAGCAGGCTCGCTCCCACAGGCGATCTGTGGTGTCTGAATGATCTTTGAATGTGTCGCCAGTTGGGCCAACCGCGCCACCTGTCCTATGCTGCTACCCATCGCTTCCAACCCCGGTCGATTTCATGGGTCGCACGTTTCCCTACATTCTGCTGCTGATCGCCCTGCCCGCCGCCGCGCAGATCTACAAGTACACCGACGCCAACGGCAACACGGCGTACAGCAATCAGCCGCCGGACGGCGTGCAGGCGCAACCGGTCGAGCTGCCGCCACTCAATCGGGTCGAGCCGCAAGCACCGAGTGCGCCGCAGGCACCCACCGCAGAACAACCGCAACCACCGCGCAACGCCTATGAAATCCTCGAACTCGCCGGTCTGCCCACTGACGAGGCGCTGCGCGCCAATAACGGCACCTTTACGGTCAATGTTCTGATCAAGCCGCGCCTGCAACCGCCGCATCAATTAAGGCTGCTGCTCGACGACCAGCCCTATGGCCAGCCGAGCAACGTGCCGGTTCTGCAACTGGTCAACATCGATCGCGGCGAGCATCGCCTGGCCGTGCAAGTGATCGACGGCCAACGCGTCGTTCAGCAGAGCCCGCCAGCCGTCTTCACCGTGCAACGGGTGCATACGCCGTGATTCGCGCGGGGCTGGTACTCGTCCTGGCATTGATGTCGATGTGCACCTCGGCGGAGGTCTTCACCTATCTCGACGCACAGGGCAACCGCGTCTACACCGACCAGCCACGCGCCAACGCCAAGCGAGTGCCGATCGCGACGAGCAATCGCATGGCTGTCCCTGCCAACACCGCAGCGCCGATCACCACAGCGAAAAAATCCGCCGAACCACCGCCCTTTCACTACGACATGCTGCGCATTCTGATCCCGGAGCCCGATGCCACTTTGCGCAGCAGCGCCGGCGAGCTGATCGTCAGCGTCACCAGCGAGCCCGGCCTGCAAAGCGGCCATCGTTATCGCTTGCTGCTGGATGGCAAGGCCACTGGCGAGCCCGGCGCCAGCCCGGTGTTTGCGCTGAGCAACATCGATCGCGGCAGCCACAACCTTTCGATCGAAATCCTCGACGCCGCCGGGCGTACCGTGGAACGCACCGCCAATCAGCCGTTCCACATGCTGCGCATTTCCCTGGCGCAGAAACGTCAGGTCAAACCCTGTGTCGCCGACGATTACGGCGTGCGCCCGGAATGCCCGCTCAAGGACAAACCGGAAGAGCCGAAAAATCCATTCCTGCGCTTCTTTTAACGTCCGCCGGGCATGCGCACCCTATTGGTGCACTAAACTGCATCTCGCCCACAACCCAACCCATTTTGGTTCGAAACTTCCCGTTTGAGCTGGCTTCGTGCCATACAAACGCGCGTCAAACGCCTGTTTCAGGGGTTAAACGCTTCTTTTCGGAGCCTTGGTTTGGTTTTTGCATTTTCCCTACATCAGCGCTTTGTTCTCGCGCACGCCTTGCTCCAAAAGGGGTCCAGATGACCATAAGCGACGCTATTCACCGTTTGCTGCTCGACAACCTGACCACGGCGACCATCCTGCTCGACGCCGAGTTGCGCCTGGAGTATATGAACCCGGCGGCGGAAATGCTGTTGGCGGTCAGCGGTCAGCGCAGCCACGGCCAGTTCATCAGCGAGCTGTTCACCGAATCCCCCGAGGCGCTCAATTCCCTGCGTCAGGCGGTGGAGCAGGCGCACCCGTTCACCAAGCGTGAAGCGATGCTCACCGCCCTCACCGGCCAGACGCTGACCGTGGATTACGCGGTGACGCCGATTCTCAGTAACGGCGAGACTTTGCTTTTGCTCGAAGTGCATCCGCGTGATCGCCTGTTGCGCATCACCAAGGAAGAGGCGCAGCTGTCCAAACAGGAAACCAGCAAGATGCTGGTGCGCGGCCTCGCCCACGAGATCAAGAATCCCCTCGGTGGCATCCGTGGTGCGGCGCAATTGCTCGCCCGCGAGCTTCCGGAAGAGAGCCTGCGCGATTACACAAATGTGATCATCGAAGAGGCCGACCGCCTGCGCAATCTGGTCGATCGCATGCTCGGCTCGAATAAGTTGCCGTCACTGGCCATGTGCAACGTCCACGAAGTGCTCGAACGCGTCTGCCATCTGGTCGAGGCCGAAAGCCAGGGCTGCATCACCCTGGTGCGTGATTACGACCCGAGCATTCCCGATGTATTGATCGACCGCGAGCAAATGATTCAGGCGGTGTTGAACATCGTGCGCAACGCGATGCAGGCTATCAGCAGCCAGAACGAGCTGCGCCTGGGCCGCATCAGCCTGCGCACCCGCGCCATGCGCCAGTTCACCATCGGCCACATCCGCCATCGTCTGGTGACCAAGATCGAGATCATCGACAACGGCCCGGGCATCCCGGCGGAACTGCAGGAAACCATTTTCTTTCCCATGGTCAGCGGCCGCCCGGACGGTACCGGGCTGGGCCTGGCCATTACCCAGAACATCATCAGTCAGCACCAGGGCCTGATCGAGTGTGAGAGCCATCCAGGCCACACCACCTTCTCGATCTTCCTGCCACTGGAACAAGGAGCCACATCGACATGAGCCGTAGTGAAACCGTGTGGATCGTCGATGACGACCGTTCTATCCGTTGGGTCCTGGAAAAGGCCTTGCAGCAGGAAGGCATGACCACCCAGAGCTTTGACAGCGCCGACGGCGTGATGAGTCGTCTGGCCCGGCAGCAGCCGGACGTGATCATTTCCGATATCCGCATGCCGGGCGCCAGTGGCCTGGATCTGCTGGCGCGGATTCGCGAACAGCACCCACGGCTGCCGGTCATCATCATGACCGCTCACTCCGATCTGGACAGCGCTGTCGCCTCCTATCAGGGCGGTGCTTTCGAGTACCTGCCCAAGCCTTTCGACGTCGACGAAGCCGTTTCGCTGGTCAAACGCGCCAATCAACATGCGCAGGAACAGCAAGGCCTGGAAGTTGTGCCAGCCTTGACCCGCACCCCGGAAATCATCGGCGAAGCGCCGGCGATGCAGGAAGTGTTTCGCGCCATCGGGCGCCTGAGCCACTCCAACATCACCGTGCTGATCAACGGCGAATCCGGTACCGGTAAAGAACTGGTCGCCCACGCCCTGCACCGCCACAGCCCACGCGCGGCTTCGCCGTTCATTGCCCTGAACATGGCGGCGATTCCCAAGGATCTGATGGAATCGGAACTGTTCGGCCACGAGAAAGGCGCGTTCACCGGCGCGGCGAATTTGCGTCGCGGTCGTTTTGAACAGGCGGACGGCGGCACGCTGTTTCTCGATGAAATCGGCGACATGCCGGCGGACACCCAGACGCGTCTGTTGCGCGTGTTGGCCGATGGCGAGTTCTACCGCGTCGGCGGCCATGTGCCGGTGAAAGTCGATGTACGCATCATCGCCGCAACCCACCAGAATCTGGAAACGCTCGTCCACGCCGGCAAATTCCGCGAGGACTTGTTCCACCGCCTCAACGTTATCCGCATCCACATCCCGCGCCTGTCGGATCGTCGCGAAGACATCCCGACCCTGGCCCGGCACTTCCTCAGCCGCGCCGCGCAGGAACTGGCGGTCGAGCCGAAGCTGCTGAAAAGCGAAACCGAGGAATACCTGAAAAACCTGCCGTGGCCGGGCAACGTGCGCCAGCTGGAGAACACCTGCCGCTGGATCACCGTCATGGCCTCCGGCCGTGAAGTGCACATCAGTGACTTGCCACCGGAACTGCTCAACCTGCCGCAGGATTCGGCGCCAGTGACCAACTGGGAACAGGCCCTGCGCCAGTGGGCCGATCAGGCCTTGGCCCGTGGCCAGTCGAGCCTGCTCGACAGCGCAGTGCCAGCGTTCGAGCGGATCATGATCGAGACTGCTTTGAAGCACACCGCAGGACGTCGGCGTGATGCGGCGGTGCTGCTGGGTTGGGGGCGCAATACCCTGACGCGCAAGATCAAGGAACTGGGGATGAAGGTTGATGGTGGGGATGATGACGAGGGGGAAGAGGGTTAACGCTTAAGGATTGTCGTCTACTCAGGATCGATCCCCCTCACCCCAGCCCTCTCCCCCAAGGGGGAGAGGGGGAAGGGAGCAATCTCGGGTGGTTTCGAGGCCTGAGTTCGGCTCGGTATCTCAGGTCGGCGTAACTTGACCGGGCACCTCGGTCAGTCCCCTCTCCCTCTGGGAGAGGGTTAGGGTGAGGGCCACCGTGCACCGCATCAATGCACAATGACCCGCGATCGCGCACAGCCGTATCGCCACAATCACTCCTGAAAAAACTGAAAAACCCTTTATTCAAAAACGCGAAAGCCCCGAGCCCCGGGGCTTTCGCGTTCCCAAAGCGTTTTTTGTTTCAGCAGATTAAAACCTGGCACGCCCCCTGCAATACCTGTCTCAGGTGATTCGCTTCACCACCCGTTTCGGGGACCTTGGTACAGGCAGGCCGGGGATTCCCCTCTTTACATCGGGCTCACAGCGCAAAGCGCCGAGCCACCCTTTTGGGATCCTTGGTACAGGCAGGCCGGGGGTTCCCTCTTTATACCGGGCTGACGCCACAAGCGAAGCCCACGTTTTTGGGAACCCTGATACAGGCAGGTCAGGGATTCCCGCTTTTACACTGCAGCGCCCCGCCCCTATTCGAACCTGGGCCGTTTGGGCAGAGGGTGCAGCGCTTGATTCTGTCGCCCTCCGTCATAGCTGCGGATTTCATTCTCCAGCCGGTCCAGCATCTTCCCGGGACTCGTTTCCGTATGAAGAATGGCGTCGAGCCTGGCCCGTTCGGTGACGTCGGCCCTGTCATACATTTCCAGAAACCACCACACGCGCCGCTGCAGCAGCGGGCGTTCAACGTGAAATTCGGGCGTTCGACTCAGCCGACGAAGAATGCCGGTCACTGCCAGTGGCATTGCGGCGTTATGCCTGTCCCACAGCGCTTGTTTTTCCGCTATCTGGTCCTGTGGCACATTGCGTAGCCAGAGATCGGCAGACCCATCGCTGCTTTCCTGTCCGAGCCAGATATCGGTGCCTGTGTCGACACGTGCTCGTATCAACCGCCGTAGCGAGGCCGGGTCCGTAATTGGATTGCCGATGAGATTGAAGCCCGCTCTGAGCTCCACGGATTCGGGAATCGACCTGATGTGATTGTCAGCAAGATTCAACTCTTTTACGGGAATCCTATCGGTAATGCCCTCGGGAAATCGTTGCAATCGTGTATTGGAAAGATCCAGCTCCTGCAGTGCGGTCATGTTTTCGAGTGAAAGGCTGTTCGCAAGCGGATTGCCCCCCAGTCTTAACACTTCCAGCTTCGACGCCACGTCGATGGCCTCCAGACCAGAAGGCAGCAGGTGTATTCCGGTGCGGCTCAGATCCAGCACCCGCAGCTCAGTCATCCCTCTGAGGTCAGCTGCCACTTGCAAAAAGGTG
Source organism: Pseudomonas iranensis (assembly GCF_014268585.2). Taxonomy (NCBI): domain Bacteria; kingdom Pseudomonadati; phylum Pseudomonadota; class Gammaproteobacteria; order Pseudomonadales; family Pseudomonadaceae; genus Pseudomonas; species Pseudomonas iranensis. Next base: position 573,736 of record NZ_CP077092.1, on the reverse strand, counting down.
ACTTGCTCCTGATGCCGCATTTGCATGTCGAGGCTATTCACCGGGGCCTCGACTGTGTTGCAAAGCCATAATTCACGAAGTCTGGTAAGGCCTCGCAGCGAAAAGTCAGCCGTTAATTCACAGTCCTGCAGATGCAGCCTCTGCAAACGCGGGAATCTTTTCAATTGCTCGGCGAAGCGCGAATCCATACTGAATTTTGAATGAACGCTTTCTATTATGTCCCACCCTTGGAACCGGCCTTTTACTCTGATCTCCTGACTGGTAATCGTCAGACTTTCAAGGTTGGGAAATTGCGCGCAAAACACGTCCGGGGTCACCGGACCACCACCTCTTAGCGTGAGAGAAACGACTGAGTTGAATTTCAACGAAAGCGGCTTTTCAGCTGGCCATGTCGTCAGATTGATATCCAGCTTGAAGCCCACAAGCCGCCCACCACTGTAGACCCGCTGATCAGGATGGCCTTGCCATTGGTACAACTGGCGTAGCGTCGTCCACATCTTTGACGCGTCAAGGAACTCCTGGTCCGATGTAATGCGAGCTGGACTGAATGGCATGCTGAAACGCGTCGAGTCCAGTTGCGCAAGCCCAGGCTGAATGTGCTTGAGTTCAAGCTCTGCCACATCCTTGTCATCAAACCGGGCGATGAAGGCATCCGCGTTCTCATCGCTCATGTCCGGCAGATACTTGCGGATCTGCTCACGGGTAGTTGGCTCCACGACATCGCGCGCATACCAAAGCCCGCTGGCCGCATCGCGCAGCATCACCGGGCCTGGCAGTAATTCGCTTGGCCGTCGGGCTCGATGCAGACCTGTCTGCGGATCTACGGCGACAAGAACAAGATCGCCACCGGCCACGTCAGCGTAGGTGCGCCGATTAAGAACCCGCAATCCTTCGCTGTTGATTTCTGGAAGTATTGCGCGGGCGTTGATTGCGTAATGGTCCAGCGTCGGTTGTGATACCGGCGGACTGGCTTGTGCAGGGGCCGCATGAACCACAACTGCCGCAGTCGCGAGCGTGGCGTCTGCGTCGATAGCGCTGGACAAGCCGGCCCGTAACGGCAAATTATCGGTGGAAAACGCTGAGCCAGAACCACCTCGGTTTGACGGGCCGGGAAGCGGAATATCCATGTGGTCCGGTCGGGTCGGACTGGTGGAAGCATCCACTTTCGTGTGGGCAGCGCCACCTTTGGCTGGTTTTACTGGCATGTTTCTCATCCTTGAAAAGACGCCCCTGCATTCATGCGAGGGGGCGACGGGTTTCGGCATCCTGCCGTTTGAAGGGGCGAACGATAGCGTGGACGAGCAATCGTCGGAGATGGGAAAGGGATACGGTCACGGTAGGAAAGGACGTCAAACAGTGTCGGGCGAACATCCAGAATGGGACCTTTCCGCTAGCGCTCGCTCAAGCGGATCTCCAGCCGCCAACGATCATCGACCTCGCTGCCGACCCAGTCGCCCCGCAACGGGCGCGCTGCCAGCACCGTCAGCAACAATCCGCCATCACTCTTGCGCGTGCGCCAGTTGACATCCTTGCCGTTGAGCCTGAGCTGGCCTTTCTGCGGTCGACCTTCGGCCTGAAACAGCAGCGCGACGGTGCCGTCGATGATCTCGCCGTGCAGCTTCGGCTCATTGTTGAACCACACCACCAGGCCGCCATCGGCAACCTCGACCTGCTCCAGCACGCTCGGATCCGGCGTAGTCAGCCGGCCGATCATCAAGCCGATCATCAAGCCGACAATCGCCAGCGAGCCGATGACGCGCGGGAATAGTTTCGAACGGTTGTCCACAGGCGGCGTAGAATGCCGCTCATCTTTACCTTCGGAGCCGTGCATGTTTCACGTCATCCTTTTTCAACCAGAAATTCCGCCGAACACCGGCAACGTTATCAGGCTGTGCGCCAACAGCGGCTGCCACCTGCATTTGATCGAACCACTGGGTTTCGAGATGGACGACAAGCGCCTGCGCCGTGCCGGTCTCGACTACCACGAATATGCCACGTTGCAGCGTCACGCTGATCTGGCCAGTTGTCTGGAAAGTCTGGGCAACCCGCGCGTGTTCGCCTTCACCACCAAAGGTTCGCGGCCGTTCCATGATGCCGCGTTCGTGCCCGGCGATGCGTTTCTGTTCGGCCCGGAAAGCCGCGGCCTGCCAGCGGACGTGCTCGACGCCCTGCCTGCCGAACAGCGCCTGCGCCTGCCGATGCGCGAAGGCTGCCGCAGCCTGAACCTGTCCAACACCGTGGCGGTCGCCGTGTACGAAGCGTGGCGGCAGAACGACTTCAAGTAACGCCGCAAAACAAATGTGGGAGCGAGCCTGCTCGCGAATGCGGAGTGTCAGTCAACATTGATTTGTCTGACAGACCGCTTTCGCGAGCAGGCTCGCTCCCACATGGGGTATTGCTGAACCGTCTTACTGAACGGTCGGGGTCTCGCCGCTTTCCTGCATGCGCTGCAGCTCTTGCGCGTACAGGGCATCGAAGTTCACCGGCGCCAGCATCAGCGCCGGGAACGAACCGCGGGTAACCAGGCTGTCCAGGGTTTCGCGGGCGTACGGGAACAGGATGTTCGGGCAGAACGCACCCAGGGTGTGGCTCATCGAAGCCGCGTCCAGATTCTTGATCAGGAAGATACCGGCCTGTTGCACTTCAGCAATGAAGGCCACTTCTTCACCGTTTTTCACGGTGACGGAAAGGGTCAGCACCACTTCGTAGAAGTCGCCTTCCAGCGCTTTCTGGCGAGTGTTCAGATCCAGACCGACCGCCGGATCCCACTGCTGGCGGAAGATCGCCGGGCTTTTCGGGGCTTCGAAGGACAGGTCGCGTACGTAGATGCGCTGCAAGGAAAATTGCGGTGCGGTTTCTTCTTCGCTGGCTGCAGTGTTCTGTTGGTCAGTCATCTCAGATCCTTATCGATCTTGGGTCTTTTAGGGAGTGCTGTACGTGGGTGCAGCCGTTCAGCCCTTGAGCAGCGCGTCGAGTTTGCCGGCGCGTTCCAGGGCGTATAAATCATCGCAACCGCCGATGTGCTTTGCGCCGATCCAGATCTGCGGCACGGACGTGCGCCCGGCCTTTTTGGTCATTTCGGCACGCAGCTGCGGCTTGCCATCGACCTTGATCTCTTCGAAGGCCACGCCTTTGCTGGCGAGCAGATGCTTGGCGCGCGAGCAGTAAGGGCAGTAATCGCTGGAGTAGACGATGACTTCGCTCATGTCATTTCACCAGCGGCAGGTTGTCGCCTTTCCAGCTGGAAATCCCGCCGGACAGCTTGGCGGCGGTGAAGCCGGACTTCATCAGCTCGCGGGCGTGGGTGCCGGCGGTCTGACCGAGGGCATCGACCAGAATGATGGTCTTGGCCTTGTGTTTTTCCAGCTCGCCGACGCGGGCAGCCAGTTTGTCTTGCGGGATGTTCACCGCGCCGACGATGTGGCCAGCGGCATAATCCTTGGCCGGACGGATATCCACCACCACGCCTGCGTCTTTATTGACCAGTGCGGTCAGCTCGCCGGTGCTCAGGCTCTTGCCGCCGCCCTGCATCGTGTGCGCCAGCAACAGAGCCAGAAGTACGACGAAGATACCGACAAGAATGTAGTGGTTAGTGGCAAATTCAATCAGGTGAGCAACCATCGAAGGAGGTTCCAGGGCGTTAAAATGTCGGCCAGTATACACAGCCACTATGGTCGGCCAAACCCCGTCCGGCGGTGACGCGGTCGGAACTTCGCTTTAAACTCCAACTCCGTTTTCCATCGCCCTCTTCTTTATCAGCCACGAGTGGATTCCATGACGACTACGCCCAAACCTTTGGTCCTGATGATTCTCGACGGCTTCGGTCACAGCGACAGCCCCGAATCCAATGCCGTGTTCGCGGCGAAGAAACCCGTGCTGGACCGTCTATGGGCCACCGTGCCGAATGGCTTGATTTCGGGCAGCGGCATGGACGTCGGCCTGCCGGACGGCCAGATGGGCAACTCGGAAGTCGGCCACATGAACCTCGGCGCCGGGCGCGTGGTGTATCAGGACTTCACCCGCGTGACCAAAGCGATCCGCGACGGCGAATTCTTCGAAAACCCGACCATCTGCGCCGCTGTCGATCAAGCCGTGGCCGCCGGCAAAGCCGTGCACTTCATGGGCCTGCTGTCCGATGGCGGCGTGCACAGCCACCAGGATCACCTGATCGCCATGGCCGAACTGGCCTTCAAGCGCGGCGCCGAAAAAATCTACCTGCACGCCTTCCTCGATGGCCGCGACACGCCGCCGAAAAGCGCCGCTTCGTCGATCGAACTGCTCGACGCGACTTTCCAGGCCTTGGGCAAAGGCCGGATCGCCAGCATCATTGGCCGCTACTTCGCCATGGACCGTGACAACCGTTGGGATCGCGTCGCCCAGGCCTATAACCTGATCGTCGACGGCAATGGCGAATTCAACGCCGCCACCGCGCAGGAAGGTCTTGAAGCTGCCTACGCCCGTGGCGAAAGCGACGAATTCGTCAAAGCCACCTCCATCGGTGAGCCGGTGAAAGTTGAAGACGGCGACGCCGTGGTGTTCATGAACTTCCGCGCCGACCGCGCCCGCGAGCTGACCCGCGTGTTCGTCGAAGACGATTTCAAGGAGTTCGCGCGCGCCCGTCAGCCGAAACTGGCCGGTTTCGTCATGCTTACCCAGTACGCCGCTAGCATTCCAGCACCGTCGGCCTTCGCCGCCGGCAGCCTGGAAAACGTTCTCGGTGATTACCTGGCGAAAAACGGCAAGACCCAGCTGCGCATCGCTGAAACCGAAAAATACGCCCACGTGACCTTCTTCTTTTCCGGCGGTCGTGAAGAACCGTTCCCGGGCGAAGAGCGCATCCTGATCCCGTCGCCAAAAGTCGCGACTTATGACTTGCAGCCGGAAATGAGCGCCCCGGAAGTCACCGACCGTATCGTCGACGCCATCGAAAACCAGCGTTACGACGTGATCGTGGTCAACTACGCCAACGGCGACATGGTCGGCCACAGCGGCGTGTTCGACGCGGCGGTAAAAGCGGTCGAGTGCCTCGACACCTGCGTCGGTCGCATCGTTGAAGCGCTGGAAAAGGTCGGCGGCGAAGCACTGATCACCGCTGACCACGGCAACGTCGAGCAAATGGCCGATGAATCCACCGGTCAGGCGCACACCGCGCACACCACCGAGCCGGTGCCGTTCATCTACGTCGGCAAGCGCGACCTGAAAGTGCGCGAAGGCGGCGTGCTGGCGGACGTAGCGCCGACCATGCTGATGCTGCTGGGTCTGGAAAAACCGGCGGAGATGACCGGGAGTTCGATCCTGATCTGAGCCGAATCCAGAAAACACCGCAAAAATCCTGTGGGAGCTGGCTTGCCAGCGATAGCAATCTGACAGCCAGCATTTATGTTGAATGTGCAGCCGCCATCGCTGGCAAGCCAGCTCCCACAGTGGTTTGTGCTGGGTTCGAAGATTATTTTCAGCTGTATCTCCAGCCAGTTATCACACAGCCCCAATTGGGCGTTTTTTTTGCAGCCTCGGGCGGGCATACTAGGCCGTCCCTTACCCTGGTGCCGCCCGCCCCTATGCTTCGCGTCCTGATCGCCCTTGCTCTGACCTGTCTGCTCCAGCCGGCCTTCGCCGACGAGCGCGCGCAAACCCAACAGCAGTTGGACGCCACGCGTCAGGATATCGCTGAGCTGAAAAAACTCCTGGGCAAGCTGCAGGAAGAAAAGTCCGGCGTGCAGAAAGAGCTCAAGGGCACTGAAACCGAGATGGGCAAGCTGCAGAAGCAGGTCGACGCGCTGCAGAAAGAACTGCAGAAAAGCGAATCCGAGCTACAGCGGCTCGATGCAGAGAAAAAAAAACTCCAGAGCGCGCGCACTGAACAGCAGCGACTGATCGCCATTCAGGCCCGTGCGGCTTACCAGAACGGCCGCCAGGAATACCTCAAGCTGCTGCTCAACCAGCAGAACCCCGAGAAATTTGCCCGCACCCTCACCTATTACGACTACCTGAGCCAGGCACGCCTGGAGCAGTTGAAGAACTTCAACGAAACCCTCCGCCAACTGGCCAATGTCGAAAAAGACATCGGCCTGCAGCAAGCGCAGTTGCTGGTGCAGAAAAGCGACCTCGACACGCAGCGCGAAGCACTCGAGAAAGTCCGCAAGGAACGCCAGCAGGTCCTTGCCAGACTCAATGACGACGTCAAGGCCCGCGACCAGAAACTCGCCGCCCGCGAGCAGGATCAGGCAGACCTGTCTAAAGTCCTTAAAACCATTGAAGAAACCCTGGCCCGCCAGGCTCGTGAGGCAGAGGAAGCGCGGCAGAAAGCGCTGATCGCCCAGCAGGAAGCAGAAAAAAAGCGTTTGCGTGAGGCGCAGGCTGATAACAGCGACGCCCCACGAAAACCCGCCAGATCAAGCCCCGGCGCGCTGGTATCGAGCAGCGGCGAAACGTTTGGCGGGCCTTTTGCTGCAACCCGGGGAAAACTTCCGTGGCCGGTTGATGGTCGATTACTCGCACGCTTCGGTGAAAGCCGTGGCGACGACGCCCGCACCAAGTGGGATGGGGTGATGATCAGCGCTTCCGCCGGCAGCCAGGTGCACGCCGTACACGGCGGGCGCGTGGTGTTTGCCGATTGGCTGCGCGGTGCCGGTTTGCTGGTGATTCTCGATCACGGCAACGGTTTTCTGAGTCTTTACGGCCACAACCAGACGCTGCTCAAGTCGGCGGGTGATGTGGTCAAGGCTGGCGAGTCGATTTCCACTGTCGGTAACAGTGGCGGTCAGAACACCCCAGCGCTGTATTTCGCAATTCGTCAGCAGGGTCACCCGAGTGATCCGGCGCAATGGTGTCGTGCGCAAGGATAAGCGCACCACCTAATTCAGGAGTTCGTTCGACATGCTGCATTTGTCCCGCCTTACCTCGCTGGCCCTGACGATCGCCCTGGTGATCGGCGCGCCTCTGGCGTTCGCCGCACAACCGGCCCCGACCGTCGCTCCGGCAGGCACTGCCGCGACCGCCAAGGCGCCGTTGCCGCTGGAAGAGCTGCGCACCTTCGCCGAGGTCATGGACCGGATCAAAGCCGCGTACGTCGAGCCTGTGGACGACAAGACCCTGCTGGAAAACGCGATCAAGGGCATGCTCAGCAACCTCGATCCGCATTCGGCCTACCTTGGCCCGGAAGATTTCACCGAGCTGCAGGAAAGCACCAGCGGTGAATTCGGCGGCCTGGGCATCGAAGTCGGCGCCGAGGACGGCTTCATCAAGGTTGTCTCGCCGATCGACGACACCCCGGCGTCGAAGGCCGGCATTCAGGCTGGCGACTTCATCGTCAAGATCAACGGCCAGCCAACCCGCGGCCAGACCATGACCGAAGCCGTCGACAAGATGCGCGGCAAGATCGGCCAGAAAATCACCCTGACCCTGGTTCGCGATGGCGGCACGCCGTTCGATGTGACCCTGGCCCGTGCAGTGATTCAGGTGAAAAGCGTCAAGGCGCAACTGCTGGAATCGGGCTACGGCTACATCCGCATCACCCAGTTCCAGGTCAAGACCGGCGAAGAAGTCTCCAAGGCTCTGGCCAAACTGCGCAAGGACAACGGCAAGAAGCTCAACGGCATCATTCTCGACCTGCGCAACAATCCGGGCGGCGTACTGCAATCGGCAGTGGAAGTGGTCGACCACTTCATCACCAAAGGCCTGATCGTCTACACCAAGGGCCGCATCGCCAACTCCGAATTGCGCTTCTCCGCCACCGGCAAGGACGAAAGCGAAGCGGTGCCGATGGTCGTGCTGATCAACGGTGGCAGTGCCTCGGCTTCGGAAATCGTCGCCGGCGCCCTGCAGGACCAGAAACGTGCCGTGGTCATGGGCACCACCAGTTTCGGCAAGGGGTCGGTGCAGACCGTGCTGCCGCTGAACAACGACCGCGCGCTGAAGATCACCACCGCGCTGTACTTCACGCCGAACGGCCGCTCGATTCAGGCTCAGGGCATCGTGCCGGACATCGAAGTGCGCCGCGCGAAAATCACCAACGAAGCCGACAGCGAATACTTCAAGGAAGCCGATCTGCAAGGTCACTTGGGCAACGGCAACGGCGGCGCCGACAAACCGAGCGGTTCCGGCGGCAAGGCCAAAGCGATGCCGCAGGATGACGATTACCAGTTGGCCCAAGCCCTGAGCCTGCTCAAAGGCCTGAGCATCACCTCCGGCCGCTGAGGATGTTGCTGCGTTCCCTCTGCGTTCTGCTGTGCTGTCTGGCGGGTTTTGCCCAAGCAGAGCCCGCCAGCTCCTCGCCGCACAAAGCCTATCTGACATTGATCATCGACGACCTGGGGCAGAACCTGCCCCGGGATCGTCGCGTGCTCGCCCTGCCCGGCCCGGTCACGGCAGCGATCATGCCCGACACCCCGCACGCCACCGAATTTGCCCGCGAAGCCCATCGCGCCGGCAAGATCGTCATCCTGCACATGCCCATGGACCCGGCCACCGGGCCTTACGCGTGGCACCCCGAACTGCCCCTCGAAGAATTGCAGAAACGCCTGAATGCCGCGTTTGCAAAAGTCCCCTTCACCGCCGGTATCAACAACCACATGGGCAGCCGCATGACCGCGCAGCCTGCGGCGATGGCATGGTTGATGGGCGAGTTGCAGCGTCGGCACAAGTTCTTCGTCGACAGCCGCACCAGCGCTCAAACGGTCGCAGCGCAGCAAGCGCAGAAAATCGATCTGGCCAGCGTTTCCAGAGACGTGTTTCTCGACGATGAGCGCACCGAAGCGGCCATTGCCACTCAGCTACAGACCGCGATCTCCCTGGCGCACAAACAGGGTTCAGCGGTGATGATCGGCCATCCGTATCCGCAGACCCTGGCGGTGCTCGAGCGCGAATTACCCAAGCTCAAAGCGCAGGGCATCGACTGGATCGATATCAGGCAGATGATCAGCGTGCGCAGCAACCGCGCCATGGCCGGGCATGGCAAGGACGGCGTTTACCGGTAATACCCGGTCACGCTGCAATACATAGTTACCACCGTACGCCCTGCCCCGTTCCGGATAGTAAGACCTGCTGCAGGTCGCGACTCCTTTGAGTCGCTTTCAACTATCAGGAGTGCCCATGACAAACAACCCCCCGATTATCCCGCCCACAGGGCGGTCTGAACCCATCCGCATCGATAACCTGCTGATCAACTTCACAACAGAATTTCTGCGCATCTGGGATACCGACGGTCTGTCGGCCAAATCTGCGTCGTTCTGGCGCCCGACACCGGCCCCCGACGCGCTGCCCGGTTATTTTCCCTTGGGCGATGTCGTCACCAGAGGCTTGGGCAACATCAATGACGAACGCGTGGTGGCGGTTGTTTGCGAAGCAGACATTGCCAGCACTGATCCCACCAAAGGCAGGGCACTGCGCCGTCCCGATGACTACGAGCTGATCTGGAAGGATTCCGGGTCAGGTTCGAAAAGAGATCTGTCGATCTGGCGACCGCTGCCTCCGGCCGGCTACGTGGCGCTGGGGTCGGTGTGCTCCAATGATCATGAAAAACCGTCGCTCAACGCTGTCCGCTGCGTTCGCGCCGATCTGGTCATCGGATCGAATAGCAGCGACCTGATCTGGGACGACAAGGGCAGCAAAGCCCGACAGCGTGTCAGTACCTGGAGCGCCGTTCCCCCAACCGCCCTACCTGGCGAGATATACCTGGCATCGGGCAGTTTTTTCGGCCTGGGTGATTACACCAGACCGGCCAGTTTCCCGGTCTATTGTTTGCGCTTGCAGATTGGACTTCAGATGCATACACGCCCATCGCCACCGGTGCTGTGCGGGGAAACGCCGACGCCTTTGGACACTGTCGACGATCCGTCTTACATCGCCATTCTGCCCTGGTTCACCGTCAAGGATCCGCGTTACATCGCCACCGAGCAACTGCGTCACTCGCCCTTCTATCTGCTGCAACGCCAGGATCAGTACGTGCTGGTCGGTCATGCACGCAATGATGGCAATGACAGCCAGATATTCAAATGGACAGCACCTCGCGCTCAGCGAACCGCCGGGTTGCGCACGTTCACCCACACCACCTCCGTCGAATTCGGCGGCCAATGGCAAAACAATCAGCACAACGCGCCGATGTTTTCCGCACGGCTGGGCCATGACTTCACCCAATGCGAGATACATTCGAATGACTGGCTCAATACGGCGAGCATCGAAGTGGTTGCGGTCGTGGACAAAAACAGATCGGTGGCATCGTATCTGGTGCAGAGCGACTACACGCTGCTGCGTGCAGACGGCACGTCAGTGACAGAAGGTTTCAGCTACACCGATGGCAGCAGTCTGCACATCAGCCAGTACGCGCAAGCCAAGCCTGAGATCATCGCGGTGTCGGAACCGGAGCCGGTCGAAGAACAGACTGTACAGTCGTCTCTGACACAGGACGAAATCAGCGCTGCGCAGGCAATGCCGGATCAGCCATCTGCTACAGATAGCGCCCCATGATTTCATCGACCACGCCTTCCTTGCGCAACTGATCCAGCGCGGTCTGCAGCTTGGCGACAACGTCATCGGAAACGTCCTTGTTCAGCGCCAGGTACAACTCCGCGCTGTTGAAGCGCAGCACAGTCTTCAGGCCGGTCACGCCATCCTGCCGCGCCAGATAACGGCCGGCAGGATCGCCGGTAGCCCAGAGATCGATCTGGCCGTTTACCAGCTTTTTCGCATTGTCCTGATCGCGCAGCACCACCACCGGTTTCAGCCCCTGCTTGGTCAGCGTCTCGGCAATCGCATCGCCCTTGTAGGCGCCGATCTTGTATTTGCGGGCATCATTGAGGGTGTCCAGGGTGATCTTGCTGTCAGCCTTGGCCAGCAGAATCCAGTCGTCGGGACCGATCGGCCCGACCCATTTGAACAGTCTTTCCCGATCGGGCAGGCGCGCCATGACGAAGGCCCCATAACCGGGATTTTCCAGGGCGAGCTTGTAGACACGTTCCCAGGGGAAACGCAGGGTCAGGCTGTAAGTGAGACCGGCGCGCTGGAACATCTCGCGAACGATGTCCGTGGCAATGCCGTTGATGTTGTCGCCCTGGGCGAAATTCTTGCCGTTCTTCGCCATGTTGTACGGCGGGAAGTTCTCGGTGAGTAGCACCAGATCGGTGTCGGGACTGGTTTCGGCCCGGGCATTGCTGATGAACAACAACGAGGCGCTGGCGAGAACAACAAGCAGGCGTTTGATCATGTCGGGCTACCGGAATCCATGGCGTGCCCAAGAGTGCCTTGGGCGCGCCATGCTGTCCACTGGCCTGTAGGCTTTAGCGCATGACGATGCCACGATGCGACATGTAGGCCTTGGCTTCCTGCACGGTGTATTCGCCGAAGTGGAAAATACTTGCCGCCAGCACCGCACTGGCATGGCCTTCGAGAATGCCGTCGGCCAGATGCTGCAAATTGCCGACGCCACCGGAAGCGATCACCGGAATGCCCAGCGCGTCGCTGATGGCGCGGGTCACGCCGAGGTCGAAGCCATTTTTCATGCCGTCCTGATCCATGCTGGTCAGGAGGATTTCACCGGCACCGAGGCCTTCCATTTTCTTCGCCCACTCGACTGCGTCGAGACCGGTCGGCTTGCGCCCGCCGTGGGTGAAGATTTCCCAGCGCGGGGTTTCGCCGGGGCCGGAGACTTTCTTGGCGTCGATGGCGACGACGATGCACTGCGAGCCGAAATGCTGCGCGGCTTCGCCAACGAACTCGGGGTTGAACACGGCGGCGGTGTTGATCGACACCTTGTCTGCGCCGGCATTGAGCAGATTGCGGATGTCCTGCACGGTACGCACGCCACCGCCGACGGTCAGCGGGATGAACACCTGACTGGCCATGCGCTCGACGGTATGCAGCGTGGTGTCACGGCCATCGACGCTGGCGGTAATGTCGAGAAAGGTAATCTCGTCGGCACCCTGCTCGTCGTAGCGACGGGCGATTTCCACCGGGTCACCGGCGTCGCGGATGTTCTCGAACTTCACACCTTTGACGACCCGGCCGTTGTCCACGTCCAGGCAAGGGATGATGCGTTTGGCTAACGCCATGGGCTTAATCTCCGATTAAGAGTTGCAAGCTTCAAGCTACTAGCTGCAGGAAAGAGCCGATCGCGGTCGAGTTTCTAACTTGCAGCTTGCAGCTTACAACTTGGAGCTGGCCGCGTAGCCATCACAAAAAGCTTGAGCCTCTGCAACATCCAAAGTGCCCTCATAGATCGCGCGGCCCGTGATCGCGCCGATGATGCCCGGTGCCTTGGCGTCGAGCAGCGACTTGATATCACCCAGGTTATGGATGCCGCCGGAAGCGATCACCGGAATCCTGGTGGCAGCGGCCAGCGCAGCGGTGAACGGTACGTTGCAGCCCTGCATCATGCCGTCTTTGGCGATGTCGGTATAAACGATCGAGGACACGCCGTCGGCTTCGAACTGCTTGGCCAGGTCAATGACCTGCACGGTGCTGATTTCCGCCCAGCCGTCGGTGGCGACGAAACCGTCTTTGGCATCCAGACCGACGATAATCTTGCCCGGAAACGCACGGCAGGCTTCAGCAACGAACGCCGGATCTTTTACGGCTTTGGTGCCGATGATCACGTAGCTAACGCCGGCCTTGACGTAATGCTCGATGGTTTCCAGCGAACGGATGCCGCCACCGATCTGGATCGGCAGGGTCGGGTAGCGCTTGGCGATCGCGGTGACCACTTCGCCGTTGACCGGCTGGCCTTCGAACGCGCCGTTGAGGTCGACCAGATGCAGACGACGGCAACCGCCCTCCACCCACTTGGCAGCCATGCTCACCGGGTCATCGGAGAACACCGTGGAATCTTCCATGCGGCCCTGGCGCAGACGTACGCAGGCACCGTCTTTGAGATCGATAGCGGGAATAATCAGCATGCTTTTTCCTTCGTCAAAAGAGCGGCAAGCTGCAAGCCATAAGCTGCAAGCGCGCACGCGCGTCTATCTCTTGCAGCTTGCAGCTTGACGCTTGCCGCTGCTCTTAATTTTTTTCGAGCGCCCACAGGTCGCTTTCGATGCTTTCAAACCGTTCCTTGAGGTGGGTCTGCACATCGAAAATCGCCCTGTTGTAATAGTGCGGAGCAATCTCGCGGGTAAACAGCTCAAGAATTTCCGCCGCCTCGAACGAACCCAGATCCAGTTCGAAACGGTCTTCCATGAACCGCTGAATCTTGCGACTGGCCTCGCTCTCCTGCTCGGGAGTGAGGGTCAGAATCGGCGGTTTGGATTTCTTGACAGCCATTTACCAGCGACCGTCCCACGCAGCGAAGTTCTGCAACAGTTGCAGGCCGTGGGTATGGCTTTTCTCCGGGTGGAACTGCACGGCGAAACGCGAACCGTCGGCCAGCGCTGCAGCGAAATCGACACCGTAATGACCGCTGCCTACCACCTGCCGCGCATTGGCGGCGGCGATGTAGTAGCTGTGCACGAAGTAGAAACGCGCCAGATCCGGGATGTCATGCCACAACGGGTGACTGATGTTCTGCTTCACCTCGTTCCAGCCCATGTGAGGGACCTTCAGGTGCTCGCCGTCTTCGTGCAGATCCTTGCCGAAGAATTTCACCGCGCCCGGAAACAGGCCGATGCAGTCGACGCCGGCGTTCTCTTCGCTGGTATCGAGCAAGGCTTGCATGCCGACGCAGATGCCGAGGAACGGCCGATCCTGGCTGACCTCACGGACCAGCGAATCGAAGCCGAGGCGACGGATCTCCGCCATGCAATCGCGAATCGCGCCAACGCCCGGGAATACCACGCGGTCGGCTTCGCGAATCACGTTCGCATCGCTGGTGATCAGCACCTTGCCGGCGCCGACGTGCTCAAGAGCCTTGGCCACCGAGTGCAGATTGCCCATGCCGTAGTCGATAACTGCAACCGTCTGCATTACAGAACGCCTTTGGTCGATGGCATTTGCCCGGCCATGCGCTCGTCCAGCTCGACAGCCATGCGCAGCGCGCGGCCGAAAGCCTTGAACACGGTTTCGATCTGGTGGTGGGTGTTGGTGCCGCGCAGGTTGTCGATGTGCACGCTGACCAGCGCGTGGTTGACGAAGCCCTGGAAGAATTCCTGGAACAGGTCAACGTCGAAACCGCCGACGGTAGCGCGGGTGTACGGCACGTGCATCTGCAGGCCCGGGCGACCGGAGAAATCGATCACCACGCGCGACAGCGCTTCATCGAGCGGCACGTAGGCATGGCCGTAGCGACGGATGCCTTTTTTGTCGCCGATGGCTTTGGCGAAGGCCTGGCCGAGGGTGATACCGACGTCTTCCACCGTATGGTGGTCGTCGATATGCAGATCGCCCTTGCATTCGATATCCAGATCGATCAACCCGTGACGGGCGATCTGGTCCAGCATGTGCTCAAGAAAAGGTACACCGATATCGAATCGGGCCTTTCCGGTGCCATCAAGGTTGATCGAGGCTTTGATCTGGGTTTCCAGAGTGTCGCGCTCGACAGACGCCTTACGTTCGGCCATCACCAGCTCCGCAAAATCATTGGGCGAAAAAGGCAGCCATTATAGGCACGCAGGAGGCAAACAGAAACACGAGAGGTGAGATGCCTGACGGATAGAACGCCCGGCTGTCGCGGGTAGACATGTCCATACAAGCCATTACAGGCATGCCATAAACAAATGTGGGAGCGAGCCTGCTCGCGAATGCGGTACGCCAGCCAACATTGATGTCGACTGGTGCTCCGTCTTCGCGAGCAGGCTCGCTCCCACAGGTTCGGTGTTTATTCAGCTAACACCTTAGTGAAACAGTACCGCCGTCTTCTGCAGGGTCACCCACACACCCCACGCCAACGGAATACCCACCACCAGCCAGGCAGCGATCGCCAGAGGCTTGGTGCCCGGCGCCGCTTTCCACTCCAGAACGGTGCTGGCATCGGCACCCTTGTCGTGGCCCAGCGCCTGTTCGGCGGCCAGTTCGGCGTCGGTCATGAAGTACTTGTCGGCCACCGGGCGCACCATCAGGTTGCACAGGAAGCCCAACACCAGCAGGCCGGCGAGGATGTACAGGGTGATGTCGTAAGCGGCAGCGCGTTCAACGCCGATGCTCAACTGATATTCACGCAGGTAGTTCACCAGCACCGGACCGAGCACGCCGGCAGCGGCCCAGGCAGTCAGCAGACGACCGTGGATCGCGCCAACCATCTGCGTACCGAACAGGTCGGCCAGATACGCCGGAACGGTGGCGAAACCACCGCCGTACATCGACAGGATGATGCAGAACGCCGCCACGAACAGCGCAACGTTGCCCAGATGGCCCATGTTCGGAATCAGCGCGTACAGGGCAAAACCCAGCGCGAAGAACACGAAGTAGGTGTTCTTGCGGCCCAGGTAGTCGGAGAACGAGGCCCAGAAGAAGCGACCACCGATGTTGAACAGGCTCAGCAGACCGGTGAAGCCCGCTGCGATCGCCGCGATCGAGGCCAGTTGGCCAGCGTCGAGCTGACCAAACGGCACATCAACGCCCAGCAGTTTGCCGCCGAACACTTCCTGCAACAGTGGCGAAGCCATGCCGAGGATACCGATACCCGCCGACACGTTCAGGCACAGCACCAGCCAGACCAGACGGAATTGCGGAGTTTTCCACGCTACATTCACGTGAACGTGACGGTTGGTGATCATCGCGTTGGAAGCTTTCTTCGCCGGAGCGGTCCAGCCTTCAGGTTTCCAGCCGGTTGGCGGCACGCGGTAGGACAGTGCGCCACCGATCATGAACACGAAGTAAATGGCCGCCATGGCCACGAAGCTCTGCCATACGCCCACGCCTTCTGGCGAAGCGAAGTGGCTCATCAGTGCCGTCGCCAATGGTGCGCCGACCATCGCGCCGCCACCGAAGCCCATGATCGCCATGCCGGTCGCCATACCGCGCTTGTCCGGGAACCACTTGATCAGGGTCGACACCGGTGAGATATAGCCCAGGCCCAGACCGATACCGCCGATCACGCCGGAGCCGATCCACATCAGCCAGATCTGGTGCGTATAGATACCCAGCGCGGAAATCAGCAGACCGCCACACCAGCACAAGGCCGATACAACGCCAGCCTTGCGTGGACCGGCGTGTTCCAGCCAGCCGCCCCAGATCGCTGCCGAGCAGCCGAGGAAGATGAAGAACAGCGTGTAGATCCAGCCGAGCATGGAGATCGGCCAGTCGCAGTTCGACGAAAATACCTGTGCGATGAAGCTCATGTCCGGCGCGCAAGCCACCGGCGCGGTAACGCCGAGTGCCTTGGACAGCGGCAACCAGAACACCGAGAAGCCGTAGGCCATGCCGATGCACAGGTGAATGGCCAAAGCGGCCGGTGGAACCAGCCAGCGGTTGAAACCGGGCTTGGCGATGATGCGTTCCTTGGACAGGAACGCAGGCTGGTCGGCTTTGAGGCCGTCCGCCGTGATGCTCGTGCTCATTGTGTATCCCCCAATTGTTAGTATGGTTCGCCAGCCACTGCTCACCCTCGGCCTTATGCACGCAGGCATGACCGTTTTTTCAGGTGAAGCTCCTTGAAGGCGCGACGTTAAGTCGCAGACGGGCGGACGAACTGGCGAAGGTTACCATTCTCAGGTGACAGAAAAACCAAACTGATATCACCTTTTTTCAAGTCATCTGTTCTCGTACGACTCGGGAAGCCGCGAACCCCGCGTCTGCAAAGGCACCACGACGTTTGCTACTTGTCCCATTTGTGCGTGCGAAAAGTTACCTGTCGCGTTGGAATGGCTGAACCGCCGGTGAACCAAGCGCAG
The DNA here is from genome assembly GCF_014268585.2 of Pseudomonas iranensis. NCBI lineage: Bacteria > Pseudomonadati > Pseudomonadota > Gammaproteobacteria > Pseudomonadales > Pseudomonadaceae > Pseudomonas > Pseudomonas iranensis. The sequence continues at coordinate 556,982 of NZ_CP077092.1, read as the reverse complement.
AAAATGGCATCGCAAACGGGGGCCGAATTGCGCTTTCTGGTGCCCGCCGGGCATCCTCAAGCGCAGGGACCAATAGCAAACTTGCAGGTACCGTTACCGACCCTCGGCGGATGACGCCACACCGAACCGGGTGCTCGCAGCGCTATACTCCCCGGCCATATGACCAATTCGACTAACTACAAGGACTCGCCCATGAAAGCGTTCGGCAAAATCCTGGGTCTGGTACTTCTCGGGCTGTTGCTGATCATTGTGGCGGCAGGCTTTGCCCTGACCCACCTCTTCGATCCCAACGATTATAAAGACGAGATCCGCCAGATTGCCCTCGACAAGGCCCACATCGAGCTGACGCTCAATGGCGATATCGGCTGGAGCCTGTTCCCGTGGCTCGGCCTGGAATTGCACGAAGCCAGCGTCGCCACCCTGGCCAAACCTGCCGAACCGTTTGCCGACTTGCAGATGCTCGGCCTGTCCGTGCGCGTGCTGCCGCTGTTGCGCCGCGAAGTGCAGATGAGTGACGTGCGCGTCGAAGGCCTCAACCTGCGCCTGAACCGCGACAAGAACGGCCACGGCAACTGGGAAGACATCGGCAAGGTGCCTGTGGCGCCGGGCTCGACGCCACCCGCCACACCGGGCGCGACCGCCAGCGAGCCGACCGTCGCCGTGGAAAAACCGGCGCAACCGATCCGCCTCGACATCGACAGCCTGACCGTCAACAACGCCCGCGTTGAATACACCGATGAGCTGACCGGCAAGCAGTTCAGTGCCGAAAGCATTCAGTTGAGCACCGGCCCGGTACACGATTCGACCAATATCCCGGTGAAAGCCACCGCGTTCCTTGGCACCAACCAACCGGTACTGCGCGTGCGCACCGAGCTCAACGGCGAGCTGCGCTTCGAGCGCGCCTTGCAGCGTTACAAGTTCGAAGACCTGAAGCTAACCGGCGAGCTCGCTGGCGATCCGCTGCAAGGCAAGACCATGACCTTCTCCGCTCAAGGTCAGTTGCTGCTGGACAAGGCAGCGAACGTCGCCGAATGGACCGGCATCAAGATTTCCGCCAACCAGTTGCGCGCATTGGGCGAGCTGAAAGCCAACGACCTCGACAAGACGCCACAGATCAGCGGCGGCATTTCCATTGCCCAGTTCGATCTGGCGAAATTCGTCGACAGCATCGGCCAGACACTGCCGGCGATGGGCGAAGGCAGCCTGAGCAAGGTCGAACTGGTCAGCCGCGTTGCTGCCACTCCGACCAGCCTGTCGTTCGACAACATCAACCTGAAACTCGATGACAGCAGCTTCAGCGGCCGCATCGCCATCGAGGACTTCGCCAAACAGTCGCTGCGCGCGATTCTCAAGGCCGACACGTTCAACGTCGACCGCTACCTGCCACCGAAATCGGCCCAGGCTAACAACGCCACGCAAACCCGTCAGGCCGAAGTCGCCAGCACCGAGGCCGGCGCCGTCGCGGGTACCACGCCGCTGCCGGACAAACCGAGCAAAACCGCCTGGAGCACCGAGCGTCTGCTGCCGGTCGAACGCCTGGCCAAACTCGACGTGGACGCCGATCTGACTTTCGGCCAACTGACCCTCGACAAACTGCCGATCCAGAACGCCGCGCTCAAAGCCACCGGCCAGGGCGGCCTGCTGACGCTGACTAACCTGAGCGGTGATCTGTACAACGGCGGCTTCGTCGCCAACGGCACACTCGACGTGCGCCCAAGCGCGCCGGTGCTCAACCTGCAGACCCGGCTCAACCGCGTGCCGGCGGAAAAAATCATCGAAAGCCAAGGCAAGAATCCGCCGGTCAAAGGTCTGGTAACGCTGACCAGCAGCCTCACCGGCAGCGGCAACAGCCAGCAGGCGCTGATCGACACGCTCAACGGCAACGCCAGTTTCGTCATCAACAACGGCGTGCTGCTCAACGCCAATCTTGAACAGCAATTGTGCAAAGGCATCGCCACCCTCAATCGCAAATCCCTCAGCGGCGAGCCACGGGGCAAGGACACACCATTCGAGGAGCTCAAGGGCAACCTGACTGTACGTAACGGCGTCGCCAGCAACCCCGACCTGAAAGTGCGCATCCCCGGCATGACCGTCAACGGTGACGGCGACATCGACCTGCGCGTTTTGGGTATGGATTACCGCGTCGGCATCATCGTCGAGGGCGACACCAGCGCCATGCCCGACCCGGCCTGTCAGGTCGGCGAGAAGTTCGTCGGCATCGAGTGGCCACTGCGCTGCCGTGGCCCGCTGGAACTGGGCGCCAAGGCCTGCCGCGTCGACAATGACCGTCTCGGTCAGGTCGCCAGCAAGATGGCTGGCAACAAGCTCAGCGAGAAAATCAACGAAAAACTGGGCGATAAAGTCAGCCCGGAATTGAAAGACGCGTTGAAGGGGCTGTTCAAGCGATGACAGCAGAGCAATTTTCCACGGCGGTGCTGGAGTGGTTCGACCGCCATGGCCGCCACGATTTGCCGTGGCAGCAGGACATCAATCCATATCGGGTCTGGGTGTCCGAGATCATGTTGCAGCAGACTCAGGTCAGCACCGTGCTCAACTATTTCGAGCGTTTCATGGCGGCGCTGCCAACAGTCGAAGCGCTGGCCGCAGCGCCGGAAGACGAGGTGCTGCACCTGTGGACCGGGCTGGGTTACTACACTCGCGCACGCAACCTGCAGAAGACCGCGAAGATCGTCGTCAGCCAGTACGCTGGCGAATTCCCGCGCGACGTGGAAAAACTCACCGAGCTGCCGGGCATCGGCCTGTCCACCGCCGGGGCGATCGCCAGCATCAGCATGGGCCTGCGCGCGCCGATCCTCGATGGCAACGTCAAACGCGTGCTGGCGCGCTTCACCGCGCAAGAGGGCTACCCCGGCGAACCGAAGGTGGCCAAACAACTCTGGGCCAACGCCGAGCGCTTCACCCCGCACGATCGGGTCAACGCCTACACCCAGGCGATGATGGATCTTGGCGCCACACTCTGCACGCGCAGCAAGCCGAGCTGTCTGCTGTGCCCGCTCAAGCGTGGCTGTGAAGCGCACATGCTTGGCCTGGAAACCCGTTATCCGATTCCCAAGCCGCGCAAGGCCATCCCGCAGAAACGCACGCTGATGCCAATGCTGGCCAACGGCGAAGGTGCGATTCTGCTTTATCGCCGCCCGTCGACGGGACTGTGGGGCGGTTTGTGGAGCCTGCCGGAACTGGACGACCTGGAAGATCTGCAACATCTGGCCGATCAGCACTCGCTGACCATGGGCCAGCAGCAGGCGCTGCCGAGCCTGGTTCACACCTTCAGCCATTTCCAGTTGTCCATTGAACCGTGGCTGGTTCAGGTACAGGAAGCCAGCCATCACGTGGCCGAGGCCGACTGGCTCTGGTATAACCTCGCCACCCCGCCGCGCCTGGGCCTTGCTGCCCCGGTCAAGACCTTGCTCGAACGCGCGGCTGCCGTCTTGAATGCAGGAGAATCGCCATGACCCGCACCGTAATGTGCCGCAAGTACAAAGAAGAACTGCCCGCGCTGGAACGCGCCCCGTTCCCGGGTGCCAAGGGCCAGGACATTTTCGACCACGTCTCGGCCAAGGCCTGGGCCGACTGGCAGAAACACCAGACCCTGCTGATCAACGAAAAGCGTCTGAACATGATGAACGCCGAAGATCGCAAATACCTGCAGGGCGAAATGGACAAGTACTTCTCCGGCGAGGAATACGCCAAGGCCGAAGGCTACGTGCCGCCAGCCGAATAACCCGCAGATTTCGTAAGCGACGGAATTAATTTAAGAAATTTTCAAAAAGTCGTTGACGTAAATCCGAAAAACCCTTTTAATGCGCCCCGTTGCCCAGATAGCTCAGTCGGTAGAGCAGGGGATTGAAAATCCCCGTGTCGGCGGTTCGATTCCGTCTCTGGGCACCAAATACCGAAAACCCTGAATCGCAAGATTCAGGGTTTTTTTATGCCTGCGATTTGATGTCCGTAGGAAAATACCTGACATCTGGTTGGTCTCTGCATACCTGACATTCGCTACCGAGATACCGGCATGCTATAGATGATGGGATAACCCGTCGGTTGCGACACAACCTGTACGGATGTACAGTTGCAGCCGTCAGGTGGAGATGGAATGTGCCGTTCGGAAGAACCGGATGATTTTGTGCTTGACTAACCTATTACCGAGCCGATAATTCGGCACCATTTTCAGCATGTCCCTATGGATTGGGGAAAGGGGTTTAATTGTGATCTTCAGCGAACAAAAAGTAGCCCAAATGGCGGCTTACTTTTTGCAAAAACGCGGCGGACGCATGGCCTACATAAAACTCATGAAGCTGCTGTACCTAGCGGATCGTGAGTCGATGGATCGCTATAGCTCCCCCATTTCGCACGATTCGCATGTCTCAATGGCGCAGGGACCTGTCCTCTCTGCAACGCTTAATCTCATCACTGGTCAAATTCAGTCGCCTATCTGGCGAAGCTGGGTCACCTCCGAAGCCCAATTCGAAGTCTCTTTGACCCGTGGCCCGACTGACATTGAAGAACTGGACGAGTTGTCCGATGCAGACATTGAGATCATGGATCATGTCTGGGATCAGTTTGGGCGAATGAAGCGCTGGGAGCTGGTGGATTACACTCATGACCACCTGCCGGAATGGATCGACCCAGGACGTTCCTCTACTCCCATCAATCCTCGAGCAGTGTTCAGGGCGCTAGGCAAGGACGAGAATCAGGCGGAAGCGCTGGCTCGAGAATTGTTTGAGCGTAAAAGTCTAGGAAGGGCCGTTTCTGAGTTGATCTGATGCCAGGGAATATTCTAAGGAAAGGAACTCTACTGATACTCAGCGGCCCGGCTAACCACCTTCACATCGTGATGAACAACCCTGTTTATTCACATGAACATGGATACGACGGTGTTTTGGCTGTAAACATTTCCTCAATCAAGCTTGGGATTTACCATGATCCTTCATGCATTTTGACTACGGAATGTCACCCTTATGTACGGTGGGACAGCTGGGTAGTCTACAAAGAGGCCGCCGTCTTTGACGCATCTCGGCTTGATCTGAAAGTGGACGCTGGGGAAATCGTAGCTCATCACCCCGTAAGTGACGATTTGTATGAACGAATTCGATCCGGGTTCGATGTCTCCATACACCTCCCAAGAAAGATCGGCAGATTCATTCGTCATAATCATCTCTAAAAACATACGCGTTGGGCACCAAATACCGAAAACCCTGAATCGCAAGATTCAGGGTTTTTTTAAGCCTGCGATTTGATCCCCCTCCCCTCTTCCACCTTCGATACACCCCTGGATTCCAGCTGTACTGGAAAATACCAGAAATCTGTATCTCTCCCCGTAGATGGCGTTTCGCCAATACTTCACGCAAGCCTTGGCGAGCCAATGAATGGCTCTACTTTGCGCCCCGCAACACTCTGGACTTCTGTAGCCCTCAGAGCGCAAAACTGATTTTTTGAATCGATCGGCGTCGCCCGCAAGGTCACTTCCTGTCCCAGCAAAAAAATCTGAACCCAACCCACAGGCGAACTGCAGTTAGTGCCAGGCCTACAAACTCAAGGAGGCGTATCGCTTCATCGAAGAGCACGTTGACCTCAATGGCCCGATCACCGTCGGCCACATCGCCCTGGCGACCGCGCTGGACTGGATCGCTTTCCGTCAACTCTCGGACTTCTCGGCGCAGGCACGCCTGAGCGAGTGGTATCAGACGTTCTGCCAGCGCGCGTCCATGCGGGCGACCGAGTACAGCGGACAGACGCACGATTAAGCCAAGGAAACCGCTATGAGCTCTCTCTTGCTGCAAATGTCACCCATCGCGCTGGTGATCGCGCTGATTCTGATCGTCCGGCGTCCGCCGGTACAGGCGGCGTTGGCCGGTGTGGTGCTGGTGCTGGTGCTGTGGGCACTGGGCGCTGCCGGGCCGGTGTCGGCGGCGATCTCCTCGGCGATTTTGCAAGACACCACGATCCTGTTTCTCAGCACTGCGTGCGTCATCGTCCCAGGGCTGGCCTTCGTCATTCTGGTCGAGCGCGGCGGCGCGCCACAGGCCATCGGCGCGTGGGTCAAGGAACTCGGCTGGACACCGCCGGCGCAGGTGATCTTCATCGTGCTGGGCTTGGCACCGCTGCTGGAAGCGATGACCGGCTTCGGCGTTTCGCTGATCGCCACGGTGCCGCTGCTGATGGGGCTTTTCACTCGCCAGTCGGGGATGAAAATCGCCCTCGCCGGCATGGTCATCATGCCGTGGGGCACGCTGGGTCTGGCGACGGTGATCGGTGCCTTGCTGGCACATTTGCCGGCGCAAACCCTCGGTAGCCATTCAGCGCTGATCAGCGCGCCGGTGTTCCTCTGCCTGGCGTCGCTGGCCTTGTGGCAGGCCGGCATCCGCTGGATCACAGCGTGGCTGGGGCTGCTTGTCGTGACGGCCCTGTTCGTTGCCGTGCTGTTTGGCGTCAACCTGTGGCTCGGCCCGGAAGTTTCCGGTGTGCTGGCCGGGCTGGCCGTGGCTTGCGTTGGCCTGGGCATCTCCTGGGCGCAACGGAAAAAACTGGTGCGCTGGCCGAGCGCGGCATGGCCTTATCTGGCCTTGCTGGGAGTGATTGTGGCGTCGCGCGGACTGTTCGTGCTGTCGGGCTGGGATGGCCTGTGGGTCGTCAGGGGCGAACACGTCTCATGGAAGCCGCTGGCGTCTCCAGGGCTGGCGCTGCTGATCGTGACCGTGCTGATGGCGTTCAGGCAGACCGCGGGCGCGGGCTTCCCGTGGCAAGCCCTGTTCAACCGGGCGAAGTTTCCGGTCACGACAATCTTCCTGTTCCTGCTGCTGTCACAGGTGATGGTCAACGCCGGATTCCTTGTCGAGGCGCAAAGCGCGTTGCAATCCATGTCGGGGATTTCGCTGGCGCCGACGATCGCTCTGCTGGCGGGAATTGCCGGTTATGTCACCGGCTCCAACGTCGGCGGCAACACGCTGGTGATGCCGTCCATTGCCGCGCTGAGCAGCGAACACGGGGCGTGGCTGGCGGCAATGGTCAACAGCGCCGCCGGCCATGGCGCACTCGGTTCGCTGTCGATCCTGTCGTTGATCACCGGACTTGCCGGCGCCAACCGCCAGGAAGAAAACAGCCTGATCCGCTTCGCCTTCGGTCTGGTGGCGCTGAACATCGTCATAGTTGCTGCAACGGGGATCGTTTTGCTCTACTTTCTGTGAATTGTTTCGAATCATCACAGAGAACTTATGGACAGGTTTGATTTGCCGGACAAGCGCTGGCGGATAGTCAAGGACTGGATTATTCGCCAGATCGACAGCGGTGACCTGGCGGCCGAAGCGAAACTGCCGTCAATCCGCGTTCTGGCGCGGATGTTCGAGACCAGCATCACCACGGTGCAGCGGGCGCTGGCCGATCTCGAGGCCGACGCCTACGTCACGACGGTGCCGCGCGTCGGCTACTTCGTCTCGGCGTCAGGACGGGCAAAACCGTCCGGCGCTTTCGACTTTTCCAGTGTCACCGTCAACGTCAATCATGCGGTGGTCGCGATGCTCTCCGAAGCAGCGTCGCGCACCACTGCATCGCTGAATTCGGCGGTTCTGCACAGCGATCTCACGCCCAATGTGTTGCTCAACAAATGTCTGTCGGTGCTGGCCGCCAAGGCCGATAACGCACTCAGCGGTCTGGTTGCGCCACCCGGCCTGCCGGCGCTGAGGCGGCGCATTGCCGGGCTGATGCTGACCCGCGGTGTAGTCTGCGGGCCGGACGATATTCTGGTGACCTCGGGCGACACCATCGCTCTGGAACTGGCCCTCGAAGCCGTCGCGTCGAAAGGCGCTACAGTCGCCATCGAAACCCCGACTTATTACGGCATCCTGCAGACCATCGAACGCCTGGGCATGCGCGCCTTGCCGATCCGCACCCACGGCCGCACGGGCCTGGATGTCGATCATCTGGAAGAAGCGCTGAAACAGAAAAAAGTCGCGGTGATCTTTCTCAACCCGACGCTGCAGAATCCTCGCGGCTTCATCATGCCCGACGAAGCGCGCGCGCGACTTTCAAGGCTCGCCCGCGAAGCGGATGTGCCGATCATCGAAGACGACATCTTCTTTGACCTGGTGCCCGAAGCTGATCGGCCGCGCGCCCTCAAGAGCTACGACAGCAGCGGCCAGACGATCTATTGCTCGTCGTTTTCGAAAACCATCGCGCCGGGTTATCGCGTCGGCTGGTGTCTGGCCGGCAAATACCGCAATGCCATCCTCGCGCAAATGTTTTCGCGCAACCTCGCCGTTTCCAGCCTGGCGCAAAATGTTCTCAACGAATTCATCGGCCGCGGCTACATGGACGAGCACTGCGCCAGATTGAGGTCGCAACTCTCTTCGCTGGCGAGTTTCGTCGAAGCGCTGGTACGCACGGATTTCCCTGCCGCAACCCGCTACGTCCCACCGCGCGGCGGCTTCATCCACTGGATCGAAATGCCCGCAAACACCGACATGCTGGCATTGCAGCAACTGGCCACGGAGCGTGGTTGCCACGTGGCTGGCAGCGGGATTTTTTTCGCTGATGGCCAGGCTTCCACAGGCGTGCGCATCTGCCTCGGCACCGCGCTGACCCCGGCGGTGATCGGCATTCTCAAGGTGATCGCTGAATGCGCCCACCTTGCCGCACGCCCGACGAGCCCGCGGCAGATGCCGACTGAACAGCTGCAAGAGCTGGCAGTTTCCTGACCGGCTTGCGCGAGCCCTGCTTATGAATCAGAAAAGAACCCGTATTCGCTTGCCGCATCCCCCGCCGTATCGCCCGAGCCGCTGGACATTCTGGCTGACAGTGCTCGCTGGAGTGCTGATCGCGTTTGCCGTATGCCTTTCGATCTACATGCTCTTCGAAAGCTGGGGCAGCGGTTCCATCACCACCAACAATCATGGACCGCGCAGCACCTACACCTTGGCACTGCAACCTCGGCGATACTGGTTCGAGTTCGTTTGGCAGAGCTTCTGGACCGCGTTCATGTTGGCCATCGGTGTGTTTGGGCTGTGGATTTATCGCAAAGGACGGGTGCGTGAGCAGAGGCCGAAGGGCAAGCGCTCGCGATGATGCAACTGGGGCGATTTTTTGAAGCAGCCTCTTACCTGCCTGTTCTTTCATTCCAGCGCAACACCAGATCGCTCACCGCAGCGCTGCCAACTCTGCGGCGATTGACTGGGCAAAAGTACGAAATGGACTACGGACATTTACCCTGTTACGCGCCTTCCGGTGGCAATGTCCTGCAACGCCTGTCCCGTCCTTCCTTCCGAACTCGCAGGTTCGCCCGACATACCTGCGCCGCCTTCCCCGGCATGCTTGCGTCTCTGTTTCCAGAATGCGGAAGACCCGATGAGCCAGCTCAAACCTGCTGATACGCAAGACCATAAAATCGATTCACTGCTGGGCGAACTGGGCGAGCTGATTCGCCAGGCGCGGCAAAAAGTGCTACGCGCGGTCGATACGATCCAGGTGCAGACTTGTTGGCAAATAGGCCGGCATATCGTCAATTTCGAACAGAAAGGCGCTCATCGTGCGGGTTATGGCCAGCAGTTGCTCGCGCTGCTGGCGAAGGATCTAACGGGGAAATTCGGGAAGGGATTTGATGAGCGCAATCTGCGATATATGCGCAGCTTTTATCAGTCTTTTCCAATTTGGAACGCAGTGCGTTCCGAATTGAGCTGGACCCATTACCGCCGCCTGCTACGCGTCGAGAACGAGAAAGCGCGCCTGTGGTACATGAACGAATGCGCCGACCTCAACTGGTCAAGCCGCGCCCTTGATCGTCAGATCCTGACGCTCTACTACGAGCGCCTGCTGATGAGTCAGGACAAAGCCGAGGTGGCCGAGGAAGCCACGACCAACATCGACGCGATGAAATGCAATCCGCGGGAATTCATTCGCGATCCGGTCATGCTCGAATTCCTCGGCCTGCCCTCGGCAGGCAAAGTCAGGGAAAGCGGACTCGAACAAGCCCTCATCGATCACTTGCAAAGCTTTCTGCTTGAAATTGGCAAAGGCTTTTCCTTTGTCGCCCGCCAACAACGCATCAGCACTGACGGCGTCGACCTCTATATCGATCTGGTGTTCTACAACTACCTGCTCAAGTGCTTCGTGATCATCGACCTGAAACGCGGCAAGCTCAGCGCCCGCGATGTCGGGCAGATGGACATGTATGTGCGCATGTACGACGAGCTCAAGCGCAGCGAAGGTGACAAGCCAACCGTCGGTATCATTCTGAGCGCGGAAAGCAATGACTCGGTGGCGCGCTATTCCATGCTCAAAGGCAATGAGCAACTGTTCGCCAGCAGCTACAAGACGATACTGCCGAGCGAAGAAGAGTTACGTGCTGAACTAAACCGCGAACAGGCGTTGATCGAAGAACGCATGCTCATTCAATCCAGTGAATGAACCGGCCGGATTGTTCTTGATCAGCGCGGCGACTATGGTTGGCACCTAACCGCCGAGGTCAAGCACCATGAGCTGTCAGCAGACATCCGATGTGGGCGACCCAGAGTTGAGCCAAGCAGCTTTGACTGTAACTAAAGCTACGCCCTTCAAGGAAACCGCAGCCGACGGCTACGCACTCGGCGGCTTCACCTGGCGCCACAGTTCGCCCGCTCCACAGCGCCCGGTGGTCATCATCAGCGCCGCCACCTCGGTGCGCTGTCGGCACTATTCACGGTTCGCGGCCTACCTGTTCAGCCATGGCTGCGATGTGATGACCTACGATTACCGGGGCATTGGCGAATCACGCAGTGAATCGATCAAAGGGCTGCGCGCTTCGTGGACTGACTGGGGCGCTCTGGATTTCGAAGCGATGCTCAAACGCGCGCAGCGGGAGTTTCCCGGTCAGCCAATCGATGTGGTCGCCCACAGTTTCGGCGGCTGCGCGGCAGGCCTGGCAGCGTCGGGCACGGTCATCCGACGGCTGGTTACCGTCGGGGCGCAGTTCGCTTACTGGCGCGATTACGCCCCTGAACAGCGCTGGCGGATGTTCGGCAAGTGGCATGTGGTCATGCCTTTGATGGCGCTGCTCTGCGGCTATTTCCCCGGCAAACGGCTAGGTTGGCTGGAGGACACGCCAACCGCCGTAGTCCGCGACTGGAGCACGCCCACCGCACGTTACGAGCAACGCCCAAGCGGTCGCGCACTGATGAAAAAGGCGGGCGCCCTGCCCTTCGATGGCGTCCGCGCGCAGACCCTCGCCATCAGCCTCAGCGATGATCCTTACGGAACGATCCCGGCGATCGAACGCCTGCTCGGCTACTTCAGCAACGCGGCAAAAACCCATCTGCGCATTGCGCCGCAGGACATCGGCGAACGACAAGTCGGACATTTCGGCTTTTTTCGCAGCGCATACCAAGCCACACTATGGCCCATTGCTCTGACCTGGCTGCAGACCGGCGCACTGGCCGCCGATACACCCGGCCGACAAGTGCCACGCAGCTGAGCCCCTCTCAACGCACGACGGAACACATCATGGCCTCCGCCAACAAGCAGCAAAAACGCGCCACCCGGGCCAAAGCCAAGGCCAAGCAGAACCGCACCAAGCGTGCCGAAGCGCCGGTCGAGCTGGACCCGAACGACGACCGCATCGATTTCGAATCGGTGGACCTGACCGAGCTGTTCAAGAAAATGATCGACGCCGAGAAGATCAGCCAACAGGCCATGTGCACCGCGTTCCTTGAAGATCCGCTGCTGGAACTGGTCTATGAGCAGGAAGGTGAAGAAGGCGCGATGGATTTCATCCTCGCCGCGCTGATCGAGTATCGCCAGTGGTCGCAGGAAACCGACGAGGCCGGCGCGCTGGCGTGGATCGAATCCCCGGCATTCCAGGCTGACTATGTAGCGGCATCCGACGCGATCGCTGCACAAACCCAACAGAAGAACTGAGCTCCCATGGCATCCCTGAACAAGCAACAGAAACGCGCCAAACGCGCCAAGGCCAAAGCCAAGCAGATCCGCATGGTCGGGCGCAAACCGCTGGATCAGGACGAAGACCTCGGCCACCTCGCCGAGCCGATCCCGGAATACACCCTGGCGATGTTCAGTAAAATGCGCGACGCCGAAGCCGTCAGCCGCAACGAAATGCTGCTGACCCTGCTGCGCGAACTGGCCTTCATCATCGTCGACCATCCTGAACTGCTCGACATGGAAAACGCCGACAACGAAGGCATGGCCGCCACGCACCTCGCCGCCGACATGCTGATCGACTACCGCATGTGGGCCGACGGCATGACCATCGAACAAGCCCAGGCCTGGCTTAGCGAGCCGCAGTTCATTACGGATTTCGGGGTGGCGCTGGATGCTTATGGCAAGTCGGTAGAGCCCCAGGAAGACAAGAGCGAATAAGCCCTTCTCAGAAACAAAAAACGGCCGCTAGTCATCCCTGACAGCGGCCGTTTTTGTTTGGATGGCCTAGCTACTCTTTGTCCGGTGACGATGTATATCCCATTGACATATCCCAAGCACGATCTATCCTGAGCTAATCACAGGATCAGACCCGGAAGCTCGAATATGGAGCAGACCACAATTTTCATGAGCAACAGAAGTCAGGCAGTCCGACTGCCAAAGGCAGTTGCGATGCCCGGCGACGTTAAACGAGTGGAAGTCATCGCGATTGGCAGAACACGCGTCATTACGCCTGCTGGAGAAAGCTGGGATAGCTGGTTTGATGGCGACAGCGTCAGCCCTGATTTCATGGCTAACCGTGAGCAACCCACTGATCAGGAGCGCGAGTCGTTCTGATGATCAAGTACATGCTGGATACAAATATCTGCATCTTCACCATCAAGAACAAACCACAAATTGTCCGGGAAGCCTTCAATCGACATTCCGGGCAGCTGTGCATCAGCGCTATCACGCTCATGGAGCTTATTTACGGTGCTGAAAAGTCGGCAGCCCCGGAGAAAAATCTGGCAATTGTTGAAGGATTTGTCGCGCGACTGGATGTCTTGCCTTTCGATAACGACGCAGCCGCACAGGCCGGGATGGTTCGATCTGAACTCGCGAAGGCTGGAACGCCGATCGGGCCATACGACCAAATGATCGCTGGCCACGCACGCTCACTTGGACTCATTGTAGTGACGAACAACGTACGGGAGTTTCAACGCGTTTCCGGTTTGCGAATCGAGGACTGGGTTTAACCTGACTGGAAAGCTCAGAAACAAAAACGGCCGCTAGTCATCCCTGACAGCGGCCGTTTTTACATCACGCGTTACGACTCAGTTCAACACCACCGCACCACGCTTTTCCAGCTTGCGACGACGCGACACCAGCAGACCAGCCGCTACCACCATAAGGCTCAGCAGACCGGTGGCGAGGATTTCCACGCGGTGGGCTTCCTGGAACAGCATGATGGTCAGCGCGGCGACAATGAAGATGATCACCGCCCAGGTCAGACCCGGGAACAGCCACATGCTGAAGACGATCTTCTCGCCGCGCGCCATGCGCTGCTTGCGCATGCGCAGTTGCGAGAAGGCGATCACCAGGTACACCAGCAGGGCGATGGCGCCGGAGCTGGCCAGGAGGAACTCAAACACCGCGGCCGGAGCCACATAGTTGGCGAAGGTGCAGAGGAACGCAGCGCCGGTGGACAGCATCACCGCCCAGTAAGGCGTGCCGCTCTTGTTGGTGCGGGTCGACATGGCCGGGGCGTCACCGCGCTTGCCGAGGGAGAACAGCATGCGCGAGGAGGTGTACAGCGCCGAGTTCAGGCAACTGGTCACCGCCACCAGCACAACGATGTCGACGATCATCTTGGCATTGGGAATGCCCATGCGCTCAAGTACGGTCTGGTAGGAACCGAGGTTGGCCAGGGTAGGATCGTTCCACGGCACCAGCGCCACCACGATGAAAATCGACACCAGATAGAACAGGCCGATCCGCCAGATCACCGAGTTGGTCGCCTTGGAGATCTGCTTGCCTGGGTCCTTCGATTCCGCCGCCGCGATGGTCACGATCTCGGTGCCCATGAACGAGAACATGGTGGTCAGGATCGCGCCCAGCACAGCGCCCATGCCGTTGGGCAGGAAGCCGCCGCTGTCGAACAGATGCGACACACCGCTGACCTGACTGGTCGGCAGGAAGCCAAAAATCGCCGCCAGACCGAGGCCGATGAAGCCGATGATCGCCAGCACCTTGATCAGGGCGAACCAGAACTCGAACTCGCCGTAATTCTTCACGCTGAACAGGTTGGTCACGGTCAGCAGCATGGTGATGACCAGCGCGAAAGCCCAGATATCCACCCCCGGGAACCACGCGTGCAGGATGGTTGCCGCGGCGTTGGCTTCCAGCGGAATCACCAGCACCCAGAACCACCAGTACAACCAGCCGATGGTGAAACCGGCCCAGTGACCGATCGCGCGGTCAGCGTAAGTCGAGAACGAACCGGTGTCCGGCGATGCGACGGCCATTTCGCCGAGCATGCGCATCACCAGCACCACCAGAGTGCCGGCAGCGGCGTAGGCCAGCAGCACGGCCGGGCCGGCGGCAGCGATGGCGTGGCCGGAACCGACGAACAGACCGGCGCCGATCACACCGGCGATCGACAACATGGTCACATGACGCGGTTTGAGCCCCTGTTCGAGGCCAGTGGAGCTTGGGGTACTGCTCATAGAGACTACCTTTGCAAGGAAAGCGAGTGCGTCCGGCGCGTCTGAAAATTCTTTCTCGTAAAAAGAATCCAACGGCCTGTTCCTTATTCTGCACGCAATATTTGCGCCAAAATGTTTCGAGTCCTTGAGTGCCGGGGCTCCGGCATCCGATGCAAGTCATTGAGTTTAATGGCTATTCGCCAGAACGTTACCCGGCGACTCACTTTCAAGACGAATCCGCGCACCAGAAACACACAGAAAAAGTGTGCGGCGCACAGAAAAAGGGCGAATAAGGAACGTTCGGCCGGATAGCGCTTCCAACACCCCGCCAAAGCTGGCAACATCGCGCCTTTTTTTACGCGGCACCCACGGGTTTGCACGATCAAACACCCGTTCGGTTGTTGATGGGGCGACAGTCTGCTGCGCCGATGCGACAACCCGCCACATGCCACCCGTTTACCGCTCGTAGCGCTGTTGGCTGCCATTGAAACGCTATGCTAGCTTGGCCGCCTCGCCAGGAAGGCCCGCCAACAGCAGGAGCGCAACATATATGAGGAACGCACATGGCTGAGGCCACGCCCGCGCTTGAAATCCGCAACTTGCACAAACGCTACGGACAGCTGGAGGTGCTCAAAGGCATCTCGCTGACCGCCCGCGACGGCGACGTGATCTCGATCCTCGGCTCTTCCGGTTCCGGCAAGTCCACGTTCCTGCGTTGCATCAACCTGTTGGAAAACCCGCACCAGGGCCAGATCCTGGTGGCCGGTGAAGAACTCAAGCTCAAGGCCGCGAAGAACGGCGAACTGGTCGCCGCCGACGGCAAACAGATCAATCGCCTGCGCTCGGAGATTGGTTTTGTATTTCAAAACTTTAATCTGTGGCCGCACATGAGCGTGCTCGACAACGTCATCGAAGCCCCGCGCCGCGTGCTCGGCCAGAGCAAGGCCGAGGCCATCGAAGTCGCCGAAGCGTTGCTGGCCAAGGTCGGCATCGCTGACAAGCGCCACGCCTACCCAGCGCAATTGTCCGGCGGCCAGCAACAACGCGCAGCGATCGCCCGCACGCTGGCGATGCAGCCGAAGGTGATCCTGTTCGACGAACCCACCTCCGCCCTTGACCCGGAAATGGTTCAGGAAGTACTTAGTGTCATCCGCGCATTGGCCGAAGAAGGCCGCACCATGCTGCTCGTGACCCACGAAATGGGCTTCGCCCGCCAGGTCTCCAGCGAAGTGGTGTTCCTTCATCAGGGCCTTATAGAAGAGCAAGGATCGCCACAGCAGGTGTTCGACAACCCGCTTTCGGCGCGCTGCAAACAATTCATGTCCAGCAACCGCTAACGGAGCAACATGCATGCAGAATTTCAAAAAGGTCTTCCTGGCCGCCGCCGTCACCCTCGCGTTCAGCGCCGGCGCCATGGCTGAAACCCTGAAGATGGGCATCGAAGCGGCCTACCCGCCGTTCAACAATAAAGACGCGAGCGGCCAGGTGGTCGGCTTCGACAAGGAAATCGGCGACGCCCTGTGCGCGAAGATGAAAGCCGAATGCTCCGTCGTCACCTCTGACTGGGACGGCATCATTCCGGCGCTGAACGCGAAGAAGTTCGACTTCCTGATCTCCTCGCTGTCGATCACCGAAGAGCGCAAAGCCGCGGTGGACTTTACCGACCCGTACTACTCGAACAAATTGCAGTTCATCGCGCCGAAAAACGTCGACTTCAAGACCGACAAGGACTCGCTCAAAGGCAAGACCATCGGCACCCAGCGCGCAACGCTGGCCGGCACCTGGCTGGAAGACACCTACGGCGACGACATCAAGGTCAGCCTCTACGATACTCAGGAAAACGCCTACCTCGACCTGACTTCCGGTCGCGTCGACGCGATCCTCGCCGACAAGTACGCCAACTATGACTGGCTGAAAACCGACGCCGGCAAGAACTACGAGTTCAAGGGCGACCCGGTGGTGGAAAGCGACAAGATCGGCATCGCCGTGCGCAAGGGTGACAACGAACTGCGCAACAACCTGAACGCCGCGCTGAAGGAAATCGTCGCTGACGGTACCTACAAGAAAATCAACGACAAGTACTTCCCGTTCAGCATCTATTGATCTGACCTGTGGGACCGGCGCCGTGATCAAGCGGCACCGGCTCCCGACTTTGCCTGCCGCAATTTGAACAGAAACCCATGATTATCGACCTCTACGGATTCGGCCCGGCGCTCGCCGCTGGCGCGCTGATGACCGTCCAACTGGCCCTCACCGCCCTGTGCCTGGGTCTGGTGCTCGGTCTGCTCGGCGCCTTGGCCAAGACTTCCCCGTACAAGCCGCTGCAATGGCTTGGCGGCACCTATTCGACGCTGGTGCGCGGCGTCCCGGAATTGCTCTGGGTGCTGTTGATCTACTTCGGTACGGTCAACCTGATGCGCGCCCTCGGTGAGTATTTCGGCAACCCCGACCTGCAACTCAATGCATTTGCCGCCGGTGTGATCGCATTGGGCCTGTGCTTCGGCGCCTACGCCACGGAAGTGTTCCGTGGCGCCCTGCTTGCCATTCCCAAGGGTCACCGTGAGGCGGGCCAGGCCCTGGGCCTGTCGAAGTGGCGGATCTTCACCCGGTTGATCATGCCGCAGATGTGGCGCATCGCCCTGCCGGGCCTGGGCAATCTGTTCATGATCCTGATGAAAGACACCGCGCTGGTTTCAGTGATCGGTCTTGAGGAAATCATGCGTCACGCGCAGATTGGTGTGACCGTGTCGAAACAACCGTTCACCTTCTATATGGTCGCCGCCATCATGTACCTCGGCCTGACGGTGCTGGCGATGACCGGCATGCACTTGCTGGAAAAACGCGCCGCTCGCGGCTTTGCGAGGAGCGCGCAATGAACTGGGAAGTCATTATCAAGTGGCTGCCGAAACTGGCGCAGGGCGCGACCCTGACGCTGGAACTGGTCGCCATCGCCGTGATTGCCGGTCTGCTGCTGGCGATTCCGCTGGGCATCGCCCGATCTTCGAAGCTGTGGTACGTGCGCTCGCTGCCTTATGCGTACATCTTCTTTTTCCGTGGCACACCGCTGCTGGTGCAGCTGTTCCTGGTCTATTACGGTCTGGCGCAGTTCGACGCCGTGCGTGAAAGCGCTTTGTGGCCGTACCTGCGCGATCCGTTCTGGTGTGCAACGGTGACCATGACCCTGCACACAGCCGCGTATATCGCCGAGATTCTGCGTGGCGCCATTCAGGCGATTCCACCGGGTGAAATCGAAGCCGCAAGAGCCCTGGGCATGTCCCGTCCGAAAGCGATGTTCTACATCATCCTGCCGCGTGCCGCGCGCATCGGCCTGCCGGCCTACAGCAACGAGGTGATCCTGATGCTCAAGGCCAGTGCTCTGGCCAGCACTGTGACCCTGCTGGAACTGACTGGCATGGCCCGCACGATCATCGCCCGCACTTATCTGCCGGTGGAGATCTTCTTCGCCGCCGGCGTGTTCTATCTGGTCATGGCTTACGTGCTGGTACGCGGCTTCAAGCTGCTGGAGCGCTGGCTGCGCGTCGATGCCTGCCAAGGCCGCTGATACTTCCCACGTGCTGACGGGCGAGGCTCTACTCGCCCGCTTCACCGCGCTGGATGCTTTTTTGATTGAGCATCAGGCGCTGTGGAAACCTCGACCGTTCACTCACCTACAACTTCCATGGGAAGCGTCCTACCCGGAGCTGTCTGCGTGGCTACGCGGGCGGTCGCTGGAAGATGCAGAACGCGCGCATAACCATCCTGCTGATCTTGTCGATGCGCCAGAGCCGTTCGCTTCATTGGCGAAGTTGTCGGCAGAGTTGAGTGCGGTCGGTGAGTTTCCGGGGCATGCGTTTAAGGCTGCCGGGCATCGCTTGAATGTCGATGTGCCCGGGCGCAAGTGGCAGCAGATCGAGGCGTTTGCCGGTCGCTTGTCCTTTGCCTCGCAGCCGACGCATTGGCTGGACTGGTGCTCCGGCAAAGGGCATCTGGGACGGCGCCTGTTGGGTGACGGGCAACAATTGACTTGCGTTGAATACGATCCTTTCTTGGTCGCCAGCGGCCAGTCACTGAGTCAGCGTCATCACTTGCACGCCCTGCATGTCGAACAGGATGTACTCGCGGCAGACGCCCCGGCCGTATTGAACGCCGCCCACACCCCCGTCGCCCTCCACGCCTGCGGTGATCTGCATGTGCGCTTGATGCAACTGGCCAGTGCCGCAGGTTGCCAGCAAATGGCGATTGCGCCCTGCTGCTTCAACCGCATCAGTCGTAACGAATATCAGGCCTTGTCCTGCGCAGGATCGGTATCACTCCTACACCTGTCGCTGGAAGATCTGGCGTTGCCGATGAGCGAAACCGTCACCGCCGGTGCGCGCGTCCGACGTCAGCGCGACACCTCGATGGCTCGTCGCCTGGCTTTCGACCTGCTGCAACGGCAAGTGCGCGGCGTCGATGAATACCTGCCAACGCCCTCCCTGCCCAGCGCCTGGCTGGACAAACCGTTCGCTGATTACTGTCGCGATCTGGCTGTGCTCAAAGAGTTATCCACAGTCGGCCCGCTAGATTGGTCGACACTCGAAGCCGCCGGTTGGCAGCGGTTGGCCGAAGTGCGCAACCTGGAATTGCTTCGCGGTTTGTTCCGACGACCGCTGGAGCTTTGGCTGAATCTGGATCGGGCACTTTTCCTCGCAGAACAGGGATACGTCGTACGCCTCGGCACCTTTTGCGACGCCTGCCTCACGCCGCGTAACTTACTGCTGCTCGCCGAACGCGCTTAAAACGCTACAGCCTGTGGATAACTCTGTTGATGGATTTTCCGTGGATCCAATATCTGCGCATGTTTCGTCGCCTTAACAGCACTGGTCATTTTTTGCTCACATAAATAAAAACCGGTAAAACAGGGATTTGCGAACAAGATGAGAATGGCTTCACAAAACCTCGCCCAAGCAGTCCTCGCGCCCCTCAGTTGTGCATAAGCTGCCAATCAAAACGACATAACCGACGAATATTGGGCTAGCCGAGTGAATAACTGCAGGGTCCCGAAAGCCCAGACTCAACCGTACGCCCTGCATAAATGCCTTACTGCGCTTGAGGTACAAAAGCTGCGCATTAATTTGCGCAGGGCCTGATTTTTCCGGAATGCAAAAATAGTCTGAATTCAGGGGTTTACAGGATCTACCCAATCGCTATAATCGTCGCCCACACGCCGGTATAGCTCAGTTGGTAGAGCAACTGACTTGTAATCAGTAGGTCCCGGGTTCGACTCCTGGTGCCGGCACCATACAAAATAAAGCCCCTGCAGAAATGCAGGGGCTTTGTTATTTCTGAGTCAGCCAAGAAGTCAACTATGGGGATCAGGCAGGATACAAATCCCGCAACGCCTCAGGATGCTGACTTGCGACCCGCAAGAGAGTCTGCGTTGCACCCGTCGGCTGCCTGCGCCCCTGTTCCCCATCCTGCAAAGTCCGCAGACTTACACCGATCAGTTTGGCGAACGCACTTTGTGAACCCCCCACCTTGGCGCGCGCTTCAGAACCATTGATGTAAACCTGCATATGAAGCCCTCGTTGATGCGAGGGCTTTTTGCGTTTCAGGCCTGCCGAAAACATGCCCGACTTCCCTCCTGCATCTATCCAGATAACCCGCCAGCCACTGGAGCGTTCTTGGCCAACGCATCGGCTGCCCAGCAGCCAACTGGGAACTAACGCCGAGCGCAACACTCACTTACAAAGCGCGGCGCTGTGGAAGAGTCATCTCGCTTCATCACGTCAGCACAACGGACTGAATGCATGACATGGACCAAGAGACCATCGATGAACTCAACATCAGAAACGCCAAATGGCTCCGCACGTTCGCAAATCAGGGACTTTTCTGACTGTCGAAACATTGCTCAAGGCGCTGTATTCATTATCGCGTCGGGCAACTCCGCGAAGGACTTTCCCATTGAACAGTTCGCCGACATCCCGATGATCACGGTGAACGGCGCGATATCCATGTTCACGGGAACAGGCATAAAGCCGTTCTTCTATGCATGCACCGACACCAGTTTTTCGCTACAACAGCCTGAACTGTTTGCCTATGCAATGCGCACCAGTCAGCGAGTAGCTCTCTGGGCTCGCCAGGCCCAGGAACTCGCCGTTGAACCGACAGGTGATCTCTATCTTCTGAAGAAAGCGCCCAAGCCGACCCTTACTGAATGGCTACTGCGCAACGACAAGGATCTCGTGCGGAATCGCGCTGTTCTGGGAAGCCGAAACCGCAGTATCGGATTCAGCAAAAACCTCGCCCATGGTTTTTTTGATGCCCGCACAGTCTTGTATCTCGCACTCCAACTTGCCTATCACGCGGGTTTTTCCAAGGTGATTTTGGTGGGAGCGGATATGAACCAGTCGGCCGGGCGCTTTTACGAGACTGATGGAAGCTCTATCTCGCCGTGCGGTCTGGATCAGCATTTTCATTCCAGAATTCTTCCATCTCTGAAACTCATGTCCAACAAAGTCATCGACCGTAAATTTGCCGTTTACAACTTGTCGCCCTCTTCGCGAATTCCATCCAGCGTCATTCCCGTCACAACGCTCGACGAAGTCAAAGCGATAATTCAGACCTGACTGATCTCGAATACAAACGAAATTCTGCCCTCACTTGCACTCCAGACATAGCGCAAATGCTTGCCCTGCTTCGGAATCGATACCGCCGGCGGCCGAAACGCCGCAACGCATTCATGCCCGGGCAACCGCACGCTGTTATAGAGCAAGCCCCACGATTCACTATCGCGCAACTGTCGCGCAAATACCTGCGATGGCCCATAGGCTTGCGGATCGGGCTGATGCAAATGTTCGAAGCCTTGGCGAACATCATGCAACGGCTTGATCACCCGATTGACGTAAGTGCGCATGGTCAACTCAAGATCAGCTTCCTGAGTCGCAGCAAGAAAACGTTCCTGGTGAAAACAGGTTTCGGCGATCGCCGCCGCCTGGCTGCTGGCGGCGTAATAGACGCCGAAGGTGCCGTCACTGAAACGGCTGCGTTTGCCGACATGAGTGAACGCGGCCATCACCGGGCTGGAACCGGGGCCGGACAGGCGATCTTCGGGACGTACGCGGGCCAGTACGCCGGCCTGTTCGATCAGGCGATCGTTGGTCAGCGCTTCGATGGCGTAGGCAACTTCAAGATCCTCCGGATCGAGGACATCTTCGAACAGTGCAATCGGCGGGAAGCTGCTGTTGACGATGCGATACGCCCGCGGCCATGGCACATCCACCGGCGCCGGCGCTTTCAACCGCGCACTCCGTCGAGGTAGCGGCGTACATCGGCGATATCGACCACCCGGCCCGCCAGCATGTAGTCCAGCGCGGTTTTGCCATTGAACGGTGCCGCCGTATTGGGGCTGCTGACCCACTTGTAAGCGCGCTCGCGGCTATTGCTGAAGATGATGCTCAGCGCCTTGTGAATGCCCATCAGATAAGAGATGCGCTCGAGGGTGTCATGGGGCAAGCGTGTGTTTGGCAGGTGTTTGTATTTATAGAATGTGGTGTTGCCGACTCCACCGAGCAGGGTGCGTTGTTGCTCGGCGCTACAGCCCCAATGCTCCATGAGGCTGAAGAAGAACTTCAGCGCAACCCGGCCGGCTTCGGGGGCGTCGAGTTGTTCGCGTGGGGTGAGAGCTGGGGATGAGGTAGGCATAGACGCCTCCTGATTTTTTGTCTTAGCTGAAGACTAGTACATAACTGTAATTTTTTAGTATTTTGATACATAAACGAACTAATCGTAACAATCAAACGCACAGAAGCCGGAGTTAAGCCGACTTACGTATTTCTGCGCTATTGAAACAGTTCTGAATGACTCCCTACATCCACGAACGTGATCAGGTCTGGACGTGTGTTCTCGTAAACCATCAGAAAATCGCCACCGATATGACACTCGCGGAATCCAGACCAATCTCCAGTCAGCGCATGATCCAGATATTCTGCCGGTAACTGCTGCCCCAGGAACAACATTGCCATCACCTTCCGAACGTCGTTCATATCTCGCCTTCCGGCACGGTTATAACGATCCCAAGACTTCTTGAATTCAGAAGTCTGTGCACACTGTTTAGGTCGATCAGCGCGTTTTTGTGTTTTCTCCTGTTTCGCCATCAGCATTCCTCAGCATGTCGTCTATCGAGTCGAAACGCTGACGGATTTCTCGTGCTTCCATCATTGCGCGGGCCGTCTTCTCCGATGGGACTCGCACTTCGAAGGGAAGCCCCTGAGTAGCAACAACCTGTCGCAGAAAAAGTCGCATGGCGTCACTAATGCTCAGCCCGCAAGCGTTCAAGACTTCAGTGGCACGCGCTTTCAAATCCTCATCAATGCGGCAGCGCACATCGGTAGTTTTCAGGAGTGCAGCCATTTCAATTACCTCATCGTGGTTTTGTAGCTACATCAGCGCTACCTCTGCATTGTGTTCGGAGTGATCTTCGTCGGTCAACGCGAAGTTGATAGGTGGTTATGTACCACCATGGCTCGCATGCCAGACATCCATTTCATCTCCTTTGACTGTTGGGCGCTATCAGCTAAATCGTTACTTTACCCGAGAGCTATCTGCGTATGACGCAGGCAAAAAGCTAGGAAGATGTAAGCTGTTTCTCTTCGAAAAGAATCTCCCCGCGCACCAAAACCACGCACTTTTTTGACCTTCATCACCCCCACTTCACCAAAAACCCCGATCCTCTGTCAGCCTCCAGCCATCGGCGGGGAAATCAATTCGCTACTAAATCCGCGACAACTATGCTCAGGTGCAGGAATATAGCCGGCATATGGCGCCGTTTCGGTCGTTTCGTACACAACAATACCCAGCCCACTTCAGAGGGCATTACCCATGGATAGCAGAACCTTACGCAACCTCATGCGCATCGTGCAGACCGGCTCGTTGTCGGCCGCAGCCGAGCATTCGTGCCTGACCGTGCAGGCGTTGGCCGCACAGTTGAACAAGGTCGAAGAGCAGTTCGGTTTCCGCTTGTTTCGCCGTTCCAACAAGGGCCTGACGCTGACGCCGCAAGGCACGGAGCTCACGCCTTACATCGACAAAGTGTTGATCGCCACGCGACAGATGGAAGAAAAGGTCGAGGCGCTGAAGGTGCCCGGGCAGCGCACGTTGAAAGTGGCGTTGAACAACACCCTGTCGCCTGATTTCAACCGACGCATGATCGGACGCCTGATCGAGGTGTTTCCCGATTATCAGATGGAGTTCAGCTACGCCGAGTCGATGGAAAACCTCAGCAAGCTGAAGAATGAAGATTTCGACCTTGCCGTGCTGATCGGCCCGCAGCGGCCGGGGCTGCCGAGCATCGTCCTGCCGGATGTGCAGGTGCAGGTGGTCGGTGCGCATTGCGGTCAGGAAAACGATCCGCTGACCTTGCTGGGCAACAAGTTTCAGGTGCGTCCTGCGGAAGATTGTCCATATTCCCACAGTTTTCTGCGCTTTCTCGACGCCGGACTGGGCAATCACGAGAACGGCCAGCGCATGGTCTATTCCTGCAGCGAAACCCTGACGCTGTCGTTGATCACGCAGATGGATGCGGTCGGCATGGTCTCGCGTGAAGCGGCGCAGAAGAACGGACTGACGATTTTTCCCGGTTTCGAGGATTTCCTCGAAGTCCGGCTGGCGGTAAACAACCCGGAGTTGTCCCACCAGGCGCTGAACGACGTCGTTGATCTGCCGCTACATGAACGAGCCGAGCGCAATGTACGCAGCCGTCCCCACCGCCACACTGAGAAAGAGGTTTTTGCTGAAATACGCACATAGCAACGTCGGAATCGCGGCATAGAATTCCGGGCGATCGAGCTGAATTTGCCGGTCCTTGATCAACAGGGGCGTGAGGCTGATCGCAGCGACGATCGCCACCGGCAGATATTCCAGTGCGCGCGCCACGAACGGCGGCCAGTGTTCGGTGTTGATCTGCAGCGGCAAGGCGCGCGGCAGGAAGGTCACCGCCATCATCAGCACCACCACCAGAATCAGGAACGTTTGGTCAGGCATACACCCACTCCGCAGCCCACAAACGTGGCGATAAATACGTTGAAGGGCGAACTGCCGATCAGGCTCAGCGCGCCCATGCAGACCACGGCAGCAGCGGCCGCAATCAATTTGTTACGCGTGTTGCACAGCGAGACCAGCACGTAGAGCATCATCGCCGTCAGCGCGTAATCGAGCTGATATTTGATCAAGTGCGCCGCGTACTGCGCGCAGACCGCACCGAGCAAACCGCCGAGCACCCACGAGGTGTGGCAGAACAGATTGAAACCAATCAGGTAACGCACGTTGACCGGTGCGCCCGTGCCGAGCTTGACGCTATGAAAGGCGAAGGATTCATCGGTCAGGCCACCGGCGTAAGCCCAACGCTCCATGCGGCTCAAGCCCAATGCACGCAGGGCTTTGGCCATGTACACCGACATCAGCATGTGCCGCGCATTGATCAGAAACGTGGTCAGCACAATGGTGGTCAGCGACGCACCGCTGGAGATCAGCGCCAGCGCGGCGAATTGCGAAGCGCCGGCATAGACAAACAAGCACATCGCCACCGGCAGCCACATCGGCAGGCCGGCGTTGACCGCCATCAGCCCGAAGACAAACGACACGGTGAAATACCCGGCGACCACCGGGCTGGCTTCGGCAAACGTGCGCGACGGCTGATGAGTCGCCATCAGCGGCGCGCTGCCGGACCTTTCATTCATAGATCCCTCTCAAATGTTCGTTCGCCGTGAGGCTCGCAAAAACCCTGGGCAGCCCAGAATCGCTTGCCCGCGAGGTTAGCATCGTCGACGAACAGAAACATCCGCAGCACCCCGACCCGTTTCATGTCGGACGACGCTGCTTCGACCAGACGCTGGCCCACGCCCTGGCTGCGGTAACGCGGGCTCACGGCCAGATGGTTGATCGTGCCGCGACTGCCGAGCATGCCGCCGAGCACCGCGCCGACGATCTCGCCATCCACATCGAAAGCCAGATACGCCGTGGTGGTTTTCTGGATCAACACGCCGCGCAGGCACTTGGCGTCCTGCCATTCGCAGAACGACACTTCGTCGAACTGGCGGAAGAAGCGCTCCATGCGTTGCGCATCCTTGGCGGTGGCGCGGCGCAGTACCACCGGCGTCGAGCATTCGACGCCGTCGATTGGGGTGATCTGATTAGCGAACAATGTCGAAAGCGGTCCCGGGCCGCGAGAAGGAAATCGCCAGAATCTGCCGGTACGCCATGGCATGGGTGTGAGTATTGCGCGCCGGGGTCACGTAGTGGCGCATGTCGCGATCGAGGAAGTAGGTGGTGTCGAGAATTTCCTCGTAGGTGGTCGCCGCCAGTTGTTGCTTGTGGGTATCGTACAAACGGCTCTCCGCACCCTCGACGTTATTACGCCCCCAGAAGTGCACGCCGCTGAACGGATAGCCGTCGCAATGAATGCCTTCAGGGGTGATTTCCAGCTGCTTGCCGGGTTTGATCTCGATGCGGATCTGATGGATCTGGCACTGCCAGATTTCATCGTGCAACTCTTCCGGCAGGACACTTTTGTACACTTCGAAATCGGTGTCGATCAGGCTGCGCATCACCGGCGAAGAGATCACTTCTTCGGAAAAGTCCTGAAAATGCCGCACCACGCCACCGACGTAAGCGTTGTTCTCTTTCGATTGCACGTAAGCGCGGTGCTCAAGTTGCTTGAGTTCACGGGTTTTCGGGTTGTATTCAAAGTCGCTGTAACGACGGTAGCGCATGCCGGCTTCGGCCTGACCGTAGTAGCTGTCAGGCTCCATGTTTTCCCAACTTTTGGTCAGTCTGACGAAGTCGGCAAAATGACCGTAGAGATTGAAGTCACCACCCTGGACGTTGACAAACTTGTCGCGCCGTAGCGATTCGCCCACTTCTCTGTTCAAAACGATCATTACCAAATTCTCCGCTGCGTTGAACGCCCTAATCTATTGGGTGGAGAATTTGCGTCCATGAGAAAGAATTTCAGGCATATGAAGCACTGCTTGAAACGGAATCTGCAGCGCTTGAAAAACGACTTTTACATGACAAGAACACCGGTTATTTGCGGTTTACGCTGAAAAAACGCCGAAAAAAAACCCCGAACGAATCGGGGTTTTCTCATTTTTCTTACAGCGGATCGATCATCAGAAGATGTTGATCGGATAGTCCACGAATACACGCAGTTCGTTACCGCTGACGTTGTACTCGCTGGATTTCTGCGACACGCGCAGGATCGAACTGCGCAACTTCACGCTCAGGTCTTTGGCCGGGCCACTTTGCACGACGTACTTGAACTGGTTGAAGATCTCGCGCTCGGTGCCGCCTTCGCTGGTGGACGTGGTGATGTTGTCGCCGCGCACGTAAGCGAAGTTGTAGCTCAGACCCGGAACGCCGAACGAACCAAAGTCCAGGCCATAACCCAGCTGCCAGCTGCGTTCGTCTTCGGCGTTGAAGTCAGACCAGTAGGAGTTGGCCAGGTAGATGGAGTTACCGCCGTCGCCGACACGACCCTGGTCTTTCTGATAGCCGCCATAGGCGTAGCCCAGGTTGCTGTCGCCAGTGGAACGCTGATGCGCCACGGTGAACGAGTGCGGGCCAGTGGCGAAAGTGGCTGCCAGGCTCCAGATCTTGTTGTCGCGACCGGTGACGATGCTTTCGCCCGGTACGGTGTTTTCGCGTACGTACGAGCTGTCCAGCTTGGTGCGATAGCCGTTGAAATCCAGGGTCAGGGACTGATCCTTGTTGAACGGGATCACGTAGTTGGCGTTCACGTACTGTTTCTTCAAGACGTCTTCAACGTCGGACGCATAGAGCGCGCCTTTGAAGTGTTCGGTGAACTGATAGCTGCCGCCCAACACGTTGATCGACTTCAGACCGCCGCTGTCACGGCCCTCATCGCTTTTGCGTGATTCGGCGGTGAAACGGCCGGCGTTCAATTCCAGGCCTTGGATTTCACGGGAAGTGATCAACGTACCGGTATAGCTTTCCGGCAGCAGACGCACGTTGTCGTAGCTCAGCACCGGCAGGGCCGGCATCTGGTCGCCATAGGTCAACACGGTGTTGGAAACACGGAATTTGACCGCTGCGCCGCCCTTGGCGATGTCGTGGTTCGCACGACCGTCATTTTCCTGTCTGAAAAAATCGATGCCGCCGGCGCCGCTACGGCCCTTGCCGCCGTCGAGGCGCAATGCGTACAGACCGAAAGCGTCCACGCCGACACCGACGGTGCCTTGGGTGAAGCCCGACGAGAACGTACCGATGGCCGCTTGGCCCCATTCGGCCTTGTCCTTGTTACCGTCTTTGTAATCACGATTGATGTAGGCGTTGCGCAACAGTACTTTCAGGCTGCTGTCTTCAACGAAACCCTTGGATTCGGCCTGGTCGTTAGCCATGGCCTGTGTAGCACTCAACATCCCCAGTGCGATCAGACTGATTCGCTTGTTCAACATTTTGTTTTCCTTATTACGGGTTGAAACGCGCTGTGTCGAACGGCTGAAACGGCGCTTTCTGCACTCTTGTATTCACCCCGAAACAAAAAAGCCCGCCGACGTTAACGTCATGGCGGGCCTGCTCCTTATTTTGAGTCATGGCGGTTAGCCACAGGCGTTGGGCCGAATCGTAGCCGCGCCCTGAACAGTGTGTCAATTTCAAGAATCGTCTTTAAATAGGCGAAAAACGTCTAAGAAACGTGATTTTTTTGCTGGGCGGTTGCAGAAAAAACGGATTAAACAGGGAGTTTGAACTGTGGGAGCGAGCCTGCTCGCGAAGCGCTGGATCAGTCAACAAAGTCATTGGCAGGGCTGACGCCTTCGCGAGCAGGCTCGCTCCCACCTTTGAATACCTGTGGATAAAAATCAGGCAAAAAAAGCGCCGCCATCCCGGCAGCGCTTTTACCAATCCCTATTGTTCTTATCCTTCCATCACATCCCACAAGGCTTCCAGCTCGGCCTCGCTGAACAGGCCAGCGGGGTAACGCTCGATCATCATCCGGCGCGGATCAGGTTGTCTGATCTGACGCGTTCCATTGGACTTCAACCAGTGCGCGACAAGCTGGAGCGATTCGCCGTTGACGGCCATGGGATGCACAGTCCGCTCGCTGATTACGTTCACTTCGGCGTTCATTTCAGCGCTCTCTCCCCGTTCGTGAGCGGCTACGTTATCCAAGGTTTGTGACAGAACTGTTGAAGTTCCCCGCCCTCCCTAGTGCATCAGGAGCAATACAAGAGCTATGCCAAGGCGACCCGAATGTCGACCGGCGGATACAAACAAGCCCGCGGTCCTGACGGGCCGCGGGCTTGCTTTGATGCTGAGCGAGCTAATCATTGCCTGGCTGATTTGTTAATCAACTCAAGCTGTTACGACTCAACTCACTCTTTGTGCGGCGCTGGCTGCTGTTGGGTAAGGCAGTGAATATTGCCGCCACCCAGTAACAGTTCGCGGCCCGGCACCATCACTACTTCGTGTTGCGGGAACAGCTTCTGCAGGATTTCCCTGGCCGGGGCATCCATCGGGTCGTCGAAGCTCGGCGCGATGATGCCACCGTTGACGACCAGGAAGTTCACGTAGGAACCGGCCAGACGCACGGAAGGATTGCGCTCCTGCGAACCGTCCACCGCATCGACGCCGGCGCACTCTTCTTCGGTCGCATAGAGCGGCCCCGGAATCGGCATTTTGTGCACCGTGAACGGGCGGCCCTTGGCGTCGGTGCTGCTTTGCAGCACTTTCATTGCGGCCTGGCAGCGTGGGTAGTTCGGATCCTGCGGATCGTCGGTCCATGCAAGCAGCACTTCGCCCGGACGCACGTAGCAGCAGAAGTTATCCACATGGCCGTCGGTTTCATCGTTGAACAAGCCATCCGGCAACCAGATGATCTTGTCCACAGACAGGTTGTCGCTGAGTACGGCTTCGATTTCTTCGCGGCTCAGGTGCGGGTTGCGATTGCGGTTGAGCAGGCATTCTTCGGTGGTGATCAGCGTTCCTTCGCCGTCGACATGAATCGAACCGCCTTCGAGCACGAAACCTTCGGTGCGGTAACGCGGGCTGCGCTCGATCTCGAGGATCTTGCCGCCGACCTGCGAATCACGGTTCCACGGTGCATACAGGCCGCCATCGAAACCACCCCAGGCGTTGAAATCCCAGTTCACACCGCGCACTTCGCCACGGTTGTTGATGACGAAGGTCGGGCCGCTGTCGCGAACCCAGGCATCGTCGCTGGACATTTCCACCACGCGGATATTCGGCACATCGAGGCGCGCGCGGGCGTTTTCGTATTGGCCGGCGGAGACGGCAACGGTGACCGGCTCGAAACGGGCGATGGCTTTGGCCACGGCGGCGTGCGCGGCCTGCGCCGGTTTGCCGCCCAGACGCCAATTGTCCGGGCGCTCGGGCCAGACCATCCAGGTCTGGGTCTGTGGCGCCCACTCGGCCGGCATGTAGAAGCCATCGGCGCGTGGGGTACTTTTCAATGTGGTCATCAGGACTCCAGGGAACCGTCGAGGGTTTTCAACGCGCCGTACAGATTCGGCCGGCGGTCGCGGAATGAACCCCACGCGCTGCGAACATGTTCCAGCTCGTCGAGGTTGAACGTGTGCACAAGAATACCTTCTTCGGTTTTATTCAGCTCCTGCACTTTTTCGCCGAACTGGTTGGCGATGAACGACGAGCCGTAGAAGGTGATGTCGTAGCCGTCCTGCTCTTCATTGCCGATGCGGTTGCTGGCAATCAGCGGCATCAGGTTGGCGCCGGCATGGCCCTGCTGCACTCGCTGCCAGTGATCGCGTGAAGAGATGGTCTTGTCGTGCGGCTCGCTGCCGATCGCGGTCGGATAAAAGAGAATTTCCGCCCCTTGCAGGGCCATGCTGCGCGCCGCTTCCGGAAACCACTGGTCCCAGCAAATGCCAACGCCAATTTTCGCGTAACGGGTGTTCCATACCTTGAAGCCGGTGTCGCCCGGGTTGAAGTAATACTTCTCGTGATAGCCCGGGCCGTCGGGGATGTGGCTCTT
Source organism: Pseudomonas iranensis (assembly GCF_014268585.2). Taxonomy (NCBI): domain Bacteria; kingdom Pseudomonadati; phylum Pseudomonadota; class Gammaproteobacteria; order Pseudomonadales; family Pseudomonadaceae; genus Pseudomonas; species Pseudomonas iranensis. Next base: position 526,373 of record NZ_CP077092.1, on the reverse strand, counting down.
GCGATAAATCCCGAGGTTGCTGCCGTCGGCGTCGATGATCGCGATGCTGTTGAAGCGTGCACGCCCGGCCAGTTCGTAGAAGCTGATCGGCAGTACTACTTGCAGCTCTTTGGCAATTTTCTGGAAATGCTTGATGGCCACGTTCTCTTCAACCGTCGTCGCCAGTTGCAAGTAATCCGGATTCGGCTTCTGGCAAAAGTACGGCGCCTCGAACAGTTCCTGGATGAGGATGATCTGTGCGCCTTTGCCGGCGGCTTCGCGGACCAGTCTTTCAGCGGTTTCGAGGTTGGCTTCCAGGTCCCATGAACAGGCCATCTGCGTGGCGGCGACGGTAACGATACGGCTCATGAATCATCTCCGGGCTAGTGCTTTGACGGTCGAAGAATTCGACCGAAAAGAAAACGCGCGCACCGGACAAGAGATCACCATGCCGGAGCAATGGCGACTTTATAACCGATAAATATCGGCTTTAAAAGCTGTAAAGAAGGAATCTATCTGTATGAACACCAATTAAACCGATACAAATCGGACTTCAGACCGAAAACAAATGTGGGATCGAGCCTGCTCGCGAATGCACTGTGTCAGTCACCGCATGTGGCGACTGATACACAGCTTTCGCGAGCAGGCTCGCTCCCACAGGGGATGCGCCTTGCTTACAGGCCTTCGCTCAACACCCGATCCAGCATTTCGACGAAGAAATCCACGCTCTGGCGCGACGTCACCATCGGTGGCTTGATTTTGAGGATGTTCAAGTCATCGCCCGTCGGCTGCATGAAGATCCCCAACTCGCGCAAGCGATCACACAGCAACGCAGTCTCGGCAGTTGCCGGTTCCAGCGTCTGCCGATTGCGGATCAGCTCCAGCCCCAGATAAAAACCGGAGCCGTGTACCGCGCCGACCAGCGGATGTTTATCGATCAACGCTTCCAGGCGCGCCTTGAAGTGGCCGCCGACGACCTGGGCGTTTTCCCAGAGCTTTTCTTCCTCCATCACATCGAGCACCGCCATACCAATCTGGCAACTGACCGGACTGCCGCCCGCCGACGAGAAGAAATAGCCCTCTGCCTCCAGCGCCTCGGCGATTTCCCGGCGAGTGATCACCGCGCCAAGTGGCTGACCGTTACCCATGCCTTTGGCCATGGTGATGATGTCCGGCACCACGCCCTGCTCTTCGAAGCCCCAGAAAAAATGGCCCATGCGCCCATAACCGACCTGCACTTCGTCAGCGATGCACACCCCGCCCTGCGCGCGGACCTTTTCATACACCTGCGGCAAATAGCCCGGCGGTAAAGAAATACCCCCGGCATTGCCGTAGACCGGCTCGCAGATGAAACCGGCCAGTTGGCGCTTCTGCTCGGCCAGTTTTTGCAGGTGATGCTCGACGCTGCGCACGTAATCCGGCGCCGAATCGGCGCCACGGAATTCGCCGCGATACGTGTTCGGCGCCGGCACTGGGTGCACCCAGTCCGGGCGACTTTCCAGCGCCTTCGGGTTGTCGGCAATCGACGTCGATACCGCATCGGCGCCGATCGTCCAGCCGTGATACGCCTCAAGCACACTGATCATGTCGCGCCCGCCGCTGAACGCCCAGGCCAGGCGAATCGCCAGGTCATTGGCCTCGCTGCCGCTGTTCACCAGGAACACGCGATCCATGCCTTCCGGCGCCAGCTTCAGCAAGCGCTCGGAAAACTCGGCGACCGCCGCGTAGTTGAAACGCGAATTGGTATTGAGCAACGACCACTGCCGCGCCGCGACCGCCGCCATTCGAGGGTGACCATGACCGAGCACGGCGACGTTATTGAGCATGTCCAGATAGGATCGGCCGTGCATGTCGATCAGGTGATTGCGCCAGCCGCGTTCAATGCGCGGCGGGTCAACGTAATAGTGTTTTTGCGTGCGGGCAAAACTGGCATCGCGGCGTTCGAGCAGGGTTTTGGCGTCCAGCTCAGGCTCGGCGTCGCAGGCCAGCCCGAGCAACATCGCCGGTGACGGGCACAACGCCTGCCACGCCGATGCACGGGACGGCGTGCAGAACAGCGGCGCCTCGAGCTCTGCTTCTCGGCACAACTGCACAATCAGCAACCCAGTGACTTCACCGATTTTCTGGCCTCTATCCACTGCCACACCCTGCTCCAGAACGGGCGTCACGCCCCACAGGCGAACACTGAACTGTGGGCCATCAAGTTGCAGCGCACCGTTTGCCGCTTGCTTCAAAACGCCGGCGAACGGTGCTTGCACTTCGGCTCCAGCCGGCACACGCAATTCGACATGCAACGGGAACGTGTCCGGCTCAGTCGCACTGTCTGGCCGAGTACGTGACAAGCGGTACTGGCCATAACGCGTCGCCGCCAGCCCGTGCACCGCTGCGGCTTCTGTCAGCAAGCGCTGATCAATGCCCGGCTGCTCCCAATTGCCCGCCTCGAAGTGCGGGCTCAACACGCCAAGATCAATCAGCGCAAATTCACGCCCGACCAATCCGGGCAGCAATGGCGCAAATTCCAGTTTTTCGACCTTCGGCACGGTCTGGTCCACGGCGCTGAGAATCGCCGCTTCCATCAGCGCCTGTGGCACCGATGTCGCGACGCGAAAGATTTCCCACTCGTGACCGAGATTGTCGCGGCTATACGTATTGGTGGGGTCGATGCTCACCTGTTGCTCGCCACTGAGCACCAGCACCGCCGCCCGCGCCACGATCAATGGCCACAGCGCTTGCAGCTCAGCGTACTGCAACGGATTGACCGCGTGATAAGCCTGGACCGCCGGCAGGATGACAAACGGATCGCCATCGGCGTGATGCAGCAAAGCCGCACAGGTCACCGAAAGATCGGTGATACGCCAGGTGCGCACCAGATCACCGAAGTCGATCACACCCTGCAACTGCCAATGCCGCTGGGCGTCGCGCGCCCAGACGACGTTGTCATCGGTGATATCCATGTGAATCGCCTGCACCGGCAGCTTGTCCAGCAGCGGCTGCAAACGGCGCTCGGCCTGCTCGGCGGCAGCGCTGATCACCGCACGCTGCTGCGCGTCGGTGATCACCGGCAACAGATGACTGATCAAAGCGTTGGCGTGACGCGCGTCCCACTGCAAGGTGCGTTCAAGGCCCGGGTGATCGAAGCCTGCCAGCGCCAGATCCATCTCGCCACAGAGTCGGCCAAACCCGGCAACCACGTCCTGGCCAAGATGATCGAAATCGGTCAACGGCTGGCCGTCGATGTACTCCAGCAACCGCACATGCACCGTTTCGCCATTGGCTTGCAGCGACAACAGATCTGCACCGTTATTGGCTGCGATGACGCGCGGCACCTTGATCGCCGAATGCTCGGCCAAGTATTTGAGCCCGGCGTGCTGGGCTTGCAGCTCAACAAGAGCGTAATCGCCACGACAGACTTTCAGCACGAAGCGTCCACGCTCGCTGTCGACGCGATAATTCAGATCCTGCTGGCTGCCCAGCACCTGCAACGTGCCGCTGAGCCCGTAATGCTCGGCCAGCCATTGCAGCGCCTGCGCCTCTGAAACCTGCGGACCGGGCAAACTGGCGCGATGAATCAACGTGGCGAGCGGCATGAAACGACCCCTGAAATTTTATTAGGCGCTTATATCGCCATTGCCTTGGCGGTTACGCAACCCCCGACTTCAATGAACGCTCCAATTCAAACCCAACACTCGCGCCCCGCAGCGCTTTGCGCAAGAATGTCGGCCATTCACACCTATCAATGGAAATCCCCATGAATGTCATCACCACCGATCTGCCCGGTGTTCTGATCATCGAACCCAAGGTGTTCGGCGACGAGCGCGGTTTTTTCTACGAGAGTTTCAATGCCAAGGCGTTTCAGGACGCTACCGGTCTGGAAACGCAATTCGTGCAAGACAACCATTCGCGCTCGCAAAAAGGCGTGCTGCGTGGCCTGCATTACCAGTTGCAGAACACCCAGGGCAAACTGGTTCGCGTGACCGTGGGTGAAGTGCTCGATGTGGCGGTAGACATCCGTCGCAGCTCGCCGCATTTCGGCAAATCGGTGGCGGTGCGCCTGTCGGCGGAAAACCATCGTCAGCTATGGGTACCGGAAGGTTTCGCTCACGGTTTCGTGGTGCTGAGCGAGTTCGCCGAGTTCCTCTACAAGACCACCAACTATTACGACCCGTCCTCCGAGCGCAGCATTCGCTGGGACGACCCGGCGCTGGGCATCGACTGGCAACTGGACGAAGCGCCGAAGCTGTCGGCCAAGGACCAGGCGGCTGCGCTGCTCAAGGACGCTGACGTCTTCGCCTGAGGCCGGGCATAATGCGCCTGTCCCTACAGGCGTATCCGGCACATGAAACCACCGCTCCCCCGCAGACCTCGCTGGCGCAGCCTCGCACTGTTGGCCATGTGCCTGGCGCCGCTGCTGTGGCCGCTGGAACATCTTGCCGAGCGCTATTACCGCAGCGAACTCGCCGGGCAGAATCGCCAGACCCTCGATCTGTACGTCGCCAACCTGCTCGGCACCCTGCATCGCTATGAAGTGTTGCCGCAGATTCTCGGCGATCTGCCGGCCCTTCGCGCGGTGCTTGGTGCGCCGGACGACGGCGTGACCCAAGGCAACGCCAATCGCCTGCTGAAAAACATCGCCGCGCAGACCGGCGCTGAAGTCATGTACCTGATGGACACGTCCGGCCAGACGCTGGCGGCGTCGAATTGGGACAAACGCGACAGCTTCGTCGGCCGCAACTTCGCCTTCCGCCCGTATTTCAGTGAAGCCATGGCCGGGCGCCTCGGACGCTTCTTCGGCCTCGGCACCACTTCCGCCAAACGCGGCTACTTCTTCGCCGCTGCTGTGCGCAACGGCGAAAAGATCATCGGCGTGCTGGTGATCAAGGTCGACCTCGACCACACCGAAAGCCTGTGGGGCAAAACCCCGGAACAACTGCTGGTGACCGACCATAACGGCGTGGTCATCCTGACGTCGCGCCCGGAATGGCGTTTCCGCTCCACTCGCGAGTTGAGCGATGCCGAGCGCGCCGCGATCACCGCGATCCAGCCCTACCCGACCCGCGAACCCCGACCGCTTAGCCTGAGCGCCGACGCCTGGCTGACGCAGACCCACGACATCGCCGAAACCGGCTGGAGCGTGAGCATTCTCGCCCCGCGCACGCTGATCGATCGTCCGGTGCGCACGGTGGTCGCGATCGGCGGCGCCACGCTGTTGGTGGTGATGCTGCTGGTGGGTTTGATGATGCAACGTCGCCGGCACTATCTGGAGCGCATCGCCTTCGAGGCCAAGGCGCGCCGCGAACTGGAAGGTCGGGTGGCTGAACGTACCAGCGATCTGGAGGGCCTCAACCGGCGTTTGAAGCAGGAAGTGCTTGAGCGTGAGCAGGCGCAGCAGGAGCTGGTGCGCGCCCAGGACGATCTGGTCCAGGCCGGCAAACTGTCGGCGCTGGGGACCATGTCGGCGAGCATCAGTCACGAACTCAATCAACCGCTGGCGGCGATTCGCAGCTATGCGGAAAACGCCGAAGTGCTGCTCGATCATCAGCGCACCGAGGACGCGCGCGGCAACCTCAAGCTGATCAGCGAACTGACCGGGCGCATGGCCTCGATCATCGCCCATTTGCGTGCCTTCGCCCGCCGCGATCGCCACGCACCGGAAAGCGTCGCTCTGCAACCGGCGTTGGACGATGCGCTGGCATTGCTGGCCAAACGTCGGCGCAGCATGGAAGTCGAACTGATCCGCGACTTGCCCGCAGCCACGCTGTGGGTCGAGGCCGGCGAAACCCGCTTGCGTCAGGTGCTGGGCAATCTGCTGGCCAACGCCCTCGATGCGCTCACCGAAAAAGGCCCGCCGCGCAAATTGTGGCTGAGTGCCGAAGCCACCGCCGACGGCGTCAATCTGTACATTCGCGACAACGGCCCCGGGTTCTGCATGGAAGCCCTTGGCCGCGCCAGCGAGCCCTTCTACACCACCAAGACCCGCACCCAGGGTCTGGGTCTGGGGCTGGCCATTTGTGAAACGCTGATGCGCGCCTTTGGTGGCGAGCTGTCGTTCGCCAACCACAAGCAAGGCGGCGCCCTGATCACCCTGCGCCTGCGCGCCGGCGCGCCCGGAGTCAGCCTGCAACCGTCCGAGGATCGAAGTGCATGACCATCGACAATCGCATCCAGGTAGTGTTGATCGACGACGATCCGCACTTGCGCCAGGCCCTCGGCCAGACCCTGGACCTGGCCGGCCTGAAAATCCTGCCGCTGTCCGAAGCCAACGGCCTGGCCGCGCAACTCGAGCGTGACTGGCCGGGGGTGGTGGTCAGCGACATCCGCATGCCGGGCATGGACGGCCTCGAGCTGCTCAGTGAATTGCACGCACAGGATCCCGAGTTGCCGGTGCTGCTGATCACCGGTCATGGCGACGTACCGCTGGCGGTGCAGGCTATGCGCGCCGGCGCTTACGATTTTCTGGAAAAACCCTTTGCCAGCGATGCGCTGCTCGACAGCGTCCGTCGCGCCCTCGCGCTACGGCGGCTGGTGCTGGACAACCGCAGCCTGCGTCTGGCCTTGAGCGACCGCAACGAATTGAGCGCTCGGTTGGTCGGCCATTCGACGCCAATGCTGCGCCTGCGTGAGCAGATCGGTGCGCTGGCGGCGACCAAGGCTGACGTGCTGATCCTCGGCGAAACCGGCGCTGGTAAAGAGGTGGTGGCCCGCGCGCTGCACGACTTGTCGAGCCGCCGCAACGGCCCGTTCGTAGCGATCAACGCCGGTGCGCTGGCGGAATCGGTGGTGGAAAGCGAGCTGTTCGGTCACGAACCCGGCGCTTTCACCGGCGCGCAGAAACGCCGCATCGGCAAATTCGAATTCGCCAACGGCGGCACGCTGTTCCTCGACGAAATCGAAAGCATGAGCATGGACGTGCAAGTGAAACTGCTGCGCATGCTGCAGGAGCGAGTCGTCGAGCGTCTGGGCGGCAATCAGTTGATCCCGCTCGACATCCGCGTCATCGCCGCGACCAAGGAGGACCTGCGTCAGGCGGCGGATCAGGGTCGCTTCCGCGCCGACTTGTATTACCGCCTCAACGTCGCGCCGCTGCGCATCCCGCCGCTGCGCGAAAGGGGCGAAGACGCGCTGGTGCTGTTCCAGCACTACGCCGATGAAGCCAGCGTCCGCCACGGCTTGCCCCCCCACGAGCTGCAACCGGCACACCGCGCCCTGCTGCTGCGCCACACCTGGCCGGGCAATGTACGTGAACTGCAAAATGCCGCCGAACGCTTCGCCCTCGGGCTTGAACTGGCACTGGACAATAGCGCTGATGGCAGCGGCGGCACGCCGGTAGAAGTGGTCAGTGGCGGCCTCAGCGAGCAAGTGGAAAACTTCGAGAAATCGCTGATCGCCGCCGAACTGGCGCGCTCGCACAGCTCGGTACGCAGCCTCGCCGAAGCCTTGGGTATTCCGCGCAAGACCCTGCATGACAAGCTGCGCAAACACGGTCTGAATTTCGGCGACAGCAGCCACGGGGAAGACAACGAATGAGCAGCGCAAGCGAATACCTGCAAACGGTGCTGCATCACGACATTCCGCTGACCGCCGAGATGGGCCTCAAAGTGCTCGAGTGGCGTGAGCAGCAATTGAGCCTGCACCTGCCGCTTGCGCCCAACGTCAATCACAAGAGCACCATGTTTGGCGGCAGCCTCTACTGCGGCGCGGTGCTGGCCGGCTGGGGCTGGTTGCATCTACGTTTGCAGGAAGAAGGGATTACTGACGGACACATCGTCATTCAGGAAGGGCAGATCAGTTATCCGCTGCCGGTGACCGGGGACGCCGTGGCGATCTGCCCGGCATCGGATGCCGCGGTGTGGAAGCGCTTTGTGGCGATGTATCGGCGATACGGACGGGCGCGGTTGACGCTGGATACGCGGATCCTGAATGCGGGAAGTGAGGACGAGGCGGTTAGATTTACCGGGCAGTACGTTTTGCACCGTTGAAGATCAACAGCCCCTCACCCTAGCCCTCTCCCGAGGGAGAGGGAACCGATACGGGGATGCTACAGATTTACGTCGACCTGAAATTGCTTCGCCGAATCCACAATCGACTCGATTCTCCGGGTCGATGCATAGCGCCAGACAACTCGGTCGGCTCCCTCTCCTGGGGGAGAGGGCTGGGGTGAGGGGAATTGCGGATCAGCCAGTTAGCCTCGGGCCAACTCCAACAACCGTCCGCGCCACGCAGCCTTCGCCGGCAGCGCCAGAAAAAACTCGTTCAACAGCGATTCTCGCGGCGGATAACTGAACGCCTCGCCGCTCAGATCCAGCACCTCGCCCCCCGCCCCTTCCAGCACGCCCTGCGCTGCCGCTGTGTCCCACTGCGAAGTCGGCGCCAGTCGCGGATAGCAATCAGCAGCACCTTCGGCCAGCAGGCAAAATTTCAAGGAACTGCCGATATTGGCCAGTTGCAACTCACCAAGACTGGCGCTCAACCCGGCCAGCAAACGCTCTTGCTCGGGACTTGAATGGCGACGGCTGGCCACCACGGTAAACGCCTCGCCCGGCGCAGGCACATCGCGCACCCGAATCGCTACCGGCGTAGCGCCCTCGTCGCCACGCCATGCACCGAGCCCGGCACCGCCGACGTAAAAACGACCGTTGGTCGGCATCGTCACCACGCCAAATACCACCCGGCCATTTTCGATCAGTGCGATGTTGACGGTGAATTCCTCGCTACCGCTGATGAACTCCTTGGTGCCGTCCAGCGGATCCACCAGCCACCAGCGCTGCCAACCGGCGCGCACGCTTTGCGGGATGTCGGCGTCCTCTTCCGAGAGCACCGGAATGCTCGGATCCAGCGCCGTCAGCCCGGCAACGATAAGGTGATGCGCAGCCAGATCGGCAGCCGTCACCGGCGAATCATCGGACTTTGCCGTGACTTCGACGCCGGCACGCCAGAACGGCAGAATCGCCTCGCCAGCCTGTAAAGCCAGCGCAACCACAGGTGCCATCAGCGGATGGGGAAAATTCATCGACGTCTCACTCATAGCTGAACACCCCGCGCTGGCTCAGCAGGTCACGGGTCAAATACAGCGCCGCCAACGCGCGGCCCTCGGAAAATTGCGGATTCTGCGCCAGCGCCGACAGTTCGCGCAGGTTGACCTTGTCGACCCGCATCGGCTCCGGCTCATCGCCTTCCAGCCGCTCTTCATAGAGGTCGGTGGCCAGCACCACTTGGATTTTCTGGCTCATGTAACCGGGCGACAGCGACAGCTCGGTCAGATGTTCCAACTGGCGCGCGCCATAACCGGCCTCTTCCTTGAGTTCCCGCTCGGCCGCCGCCAGCACGTCCTCGCCCGGCTCGATCAGGCCTTTGGGCAAGGACAGTTCGTATTCGTCGGTGCCGCCGCAATATTCTTCGATCAGCACCGCGTGTTCGGCGTCGAGCATCGCGACGATCATCACCGCGCCATAACCCGCGCCCTTGCCGACCAGACGCTCGTAAGTGCGCTCCACGCCATTGGAAAATCGCAGCTTGAGTTCTTCGACGCGAAACAGGCGACTGGTGGCGACGATCTCGCGGGCGAGTACGGTGGGTTTCTGGCGCATGCAAAGCTCCTTGGCGTGAACGCGCTACTATAACGCGGCTTTCCCGATTGTTTGCGTCGGATATCTTTTCACCGTTCGAGACGTTGCCATGCCTTCTTTACCGTGGTCCGACATCGATACCGTTCTGCTCGACATGGACGGCACGCTGCTGGATCTGCACTTCGACAACCATTTCTGGCTCGAACACCTGCCCCAGCGCTACGCCGAACTCCACGGTATCAGCCGGGCCATGGCCGAGCTGGAATTGCAGCCGCTGTTCGAACGCCACGCCGGCCAGTTGCAGTGGTACTGCCTGGATTTCTGGAGCGCGGAACTGAAATTGTCGGTGCGTGAACTGAAACAGGAAACCGCCCACTTGATCGCCCTGCGCGCGGATGCCGATACCTTTCTCGACGCAATCAAACGCGCCGGCAAACGGGTGATCATGATCACCAATGCGCACCGCGATTCGCTGTCGTTGAAACTGGAACGGATCGAACTGGCACCATACTTCGAGCGGCTGATCAGCTCGCACGACTATGGTTATCCCAAGGAGAACCCGCAGTTCTGGGATGCCTTGCAGGCGGACATCGGTTTTGATCCGGCGCGCAGCCTGTTTATCGACGACACCTTGCCGATCCTGCGCAGTGCACGGGATTTTGGCGTGGCGCACTTGCTGGCGGTGAAAGAACCGGACAGCCGCAAAGGGCCGAAGGACACAGCAGAGTTTGCCGCTGTCGAGGATTACCGCGATTTGATTGCAGGGCTTTGACGTCGCGTTGCTGCCTTCGCGAGCAGGCTCGCTCCCACACTGAAGTGCGTTTCAAATGTGGGAGCGAGCCTGCTCGCGAAAGCGCTTTCGAATGTTATTCAGGAATGCGCAGTACTTGTCCCGGGTAGATCTTGTCTGGATGTTTGAGCTGAGGTTTGTTGGCCTCGAAAATCTTGTTGTACTGGTTGGCGTCACCATACACGCGCTTGGAAATCGCACTCAGCGTGTCGCCCTTCTCGACCGTGACAAATTTTGCAGCGGCGGCAACGCCACCCGTCACGGTGATCTGATCGTCCACACCACTCACGCCGGCGACGTTACCCAGGGCCAAGAGAATCTTTTCTTTCTCTTCCTGACTCGCCGCTTCACCCGTGGCGATGACTTTCTCGCCCTCAACCTTGACCTGGATCTTCGACGTATCGATACCGGTCAGCGCTTCCTGCACGTGCTTGGTCAGCGCTGCGCTGTTGGCCTCGGCCTTGTCCGGCGTCAGTGCATCGAGAATCTTTTCACCGGCTTCTTTCAAAAAACTGAACAGGCTCATCGCATTCACTCCATGTAATAAAGGGTCAGTCGTCCAAGCCTAGACCACCCCAGCCAAACCCGGTTCCAGTCCGACCAATGACGCTGCCGCGCCGCAGGCGGTAGAATCGCCACACCCCGCCAACCGCCTGGAGCGAAGATGGACATCAAGCAACTGAAATTCCTCATCGCCCTCGACGAAACCCGCCATTTCGGCCAGGCCGCCGCGCGCTGCCACATCACCCAGCCGACCTTGTCGATGCGCTTGCGCAGCCTCGAGGAAGAACTCGACCTGCCATTGGTCAATCGCGGCCAGCGCTTCGAAGGCTTCACCGCACCGGGCGAACGCGTGCTGGCGTGGGCGCGTACGGTGCTGGCAGCCTATGACGGCTTGCAGGCGGAAGCGGCGGCCTGTCGCGGCAACCTGATCGGTACGCTGCGCCTGGGCGTGGTGCCGCTGTCGAGTTTCGATCCCTTGCCGCTGATGCAACGACTGCACGCGGCGCACCCGGACCTGCGCTTCGAGCTGTCGTCGCTGAGCTCCGAGCAGGTGCTCGAACACTTGGCGAACAACCGCATCGACATTGGCGTGTCCTATCTGGAGCGTCTGGACAGCGAGCGCTTCGATTCGCTGGCCTTTAACGAGACGCGCATGGGCCTGCTCTATGACGAGCGCTCGTTCAACTTCGGCGAAGCACCCCTGAGTTGGGAGTCGCTGATAGAACTGCCGCTGTGCATGCTCACCAGCGGCATGCATTTTCGCCAGTCCATCGACCACAACTTCCACAGCCGTGGCCTTACCCCGCAACCGCTCTTGCAAACCGACGCCGTGCATCAACTGCTGCAAGCGGTCCACGGCGGTTTTTGCTGCGCGATCATGCCCCTCGACGGCGGCGCGGAAACCCTTGCTGATCACCTGCGTCTGCAACCGATCGAAAATGCCCACACCCTCGCCCCGCTAGGCCTGATCATGCGCCGTGGCGCGCCGCGTTCAGCGCTGGCAGAAGCCTGTTTCGCGCTTTATCAGAAATCGTCAAAAGACGCTTGATCGACGGCATCTATCGGTAGATCGGTAATAGCGATTAGACGCGACAACTTGCCGCGCCTAGTCTTGACCTAGATCAAACCGTCGGTGATGCCATGAACGCCAAGCGCCCAGCCTGCGCGGCGCCAGCAATTGAAACGCCCGCGCCTGCCGCCAGCCAGACCTACAGCTACAGCGATCTACCCCTTGAGGAATCGGCCAGCACTGCGCTGGCCGAGGAAGTCGCGTTGGCGATCGCCTACAACGGCATCAGTCAGGCAGTGATGCTCGTGACGCCGACCGACCTCGAAGATTTCATCGTCGGTTTCAGCCTCGGCAGCGGCATCATCGAAGACGCCAGCGATATCTACGATCTGCAACTGACAGGCGCAGGCTCGGCGCAATACGCGCAGGTGACCATCGCCAACCGTGCGTTCTGGAACCTCAAACAGCAGCGTCGGCAGTTGGCCGGCACCAGCGGCTGCGGACTGTGCGGCGTCGAAGCCGTCGAACAGGCGTTGCCCGATCTCAAGGTATTGCCGGGCGCAGCCCTGCCACCAATCGAATGGCTCGACGGTTTGCGCCAGCGCATCGGCGCGTTCCAGCCGCTCGGTCAGCACTGCGGCGCGGTGCATGCAGCGGTGTTCATGAATGCCCGTGGCGAATTGCTGCTCGGCCGCGAAGACATCGGCCGACACAACGCCCTCGACAAGCTGATCGGCGGGTTGATCCGCCAGAAGATTTCCACCGAAGGCGGCCTGGCGATTGTCACCAGCCGTTGCAGCCTCGAATTGATCCAGAAAGTCTTGCGTGCCGGGATCCAGACCCTGGTCAGCCTGTCGGCGCCTACCGGCCTTGCCGTGCAATGGGCCCGGCGCCATAACCTCAATCTCATCCACCTGCCGCAGAAAAGTGCGCCGCGGGTGTACAGCCCCGCGATGGAGAATCAAGCGTGAGCCAACATCATCAAGCCGACCAGAAACCTGTCCCGCGCTACAAGCCTTACAAAGGTGCCGCTGGCGGCTGGGGCGCCCTGATCAGTGTGGCCCAGGCGTGGCTGACCAGCGACAACGCCCTGAAAAACCTGCGCATGATGCTCAAGACCAACCAGAATGGCGGCTTCGACTGCCCGGGTTGCGCTTGGGGTGATTCGCCGGAGAGCGGCATGGTCAAGTTCTGCGAGAACGGCGCCAAAGCGGTGAACTGGGAAGCGACCAAGCGTCGCGTCGATGCCAAATTCTTCGCCAAGCACAGCGTCACTTCCCTGCTGGAGCAGAGCGATTATTGGCTGGAATATCAGGGCCGCCTGACCGAGCCGATGGTCTACGACGCCGAGTCCGATCGCTACAAGCCAATCTCTTGGGAAGATGCCTTCGCCCTGATCGGCAAGCACCTGCGCAATCTGCCAAGCCCGGATCAGGCCGAGTTCTACACCTCGGGCCGCGCCAGCAACGAAGCGGCGTATCTGTATCAGCTGTTCGTGCGGGCTTACGGCACCAACAATTTCCCTGACTGCTCGAACATGTGCCACGAGGCCAGCGGCGTGGCGTTGGCGCAGAGTGTCGGGGTCGGCAAAGGCACGGTGACTTTCGACGACTTCGAACACGCCGACGCGATTTTCGTCTGGGGCCAGAACCCCGGTACCAACCATCCGCGCATGCTCGAACCGTTGCGTGAAGCGGTGAAACGCGGCGCCCAGGTGGTGTGCATCAATCCGCTGAAAGAGCGCGGTCTGGAGCGCTTCCAGCATCCCCAGCACCCGATCGAAATGCTCACCAACGGCGACAAGCCGACCAACACCGCGTATTTCCGCCCGGCACTCGGCGGCGACATGGCGGTGCTGCGCGGCATGGCCAAGTTCCTCCTGCAATGGGAACGTGATGCGCAGAAGGCAGGCGAGCCGGCGGTGTTCGACCATGATTTCCTCAATGCCCACAGCGCCAACGTGCTGGAGTACCTCGCTACTGTCGACGACACCTCGTGGGAGCAGATCGTCGAGCAATCGGGGCTGACCCTGGTCGAGATCGAGCAAGCCGCGCGCATGTACGCCAAAGGCAAGAACGTGATCATGTGCTGGGCCATGGGCATCACCCAGCACCGTCATTCGGTGCCGACCATTCAGGAAATCGCCAACCTGATGCTGCTGCGCGGCAATATCGGCAAACCTGGCGCCGGTCTGTGCCCGGTGCGTGGTCACAGCAACGTGCAGGGCGACCGCACCATGGGCATCAACGAGCGTCCACCGGTGGCGTTCCTCGACTCGCTGGAGCGTCGCTTCCAGTTCAAGGTGCCGCGCCACAATGGCCACAACGTGGTCGAGGCGATTCATGCGATGGCCGAAGGTCGCGCCAAGGTGTTCATCGGCTTGGGCGGCAACTTTGCCCAGGCCACGCCGGACAGCTCGCGCACCTTCGAAGCGCTGAGAAACTGTGACCTGACTGTGCAGATCAGCACCAAACTCAACCGCAGCCACCTCGCTCACGGTAAAGACGCGCTGATCCTGCCGTGCCTGGGCCGTACCGACATCGACATCCAGACCGAAGGCCCGCAAGCGGTCACCGTGGAAGACTCGTTCAGCATGGTCCACGCTTCCAACGGCCAGTTGCAGCCGCTGTCGAACCAGATGCGCTCGGAACCGTCGATCATCGCCGGCATCGCTGCCGCGACGCTGGGCAGCCAACCGGTCGACTGGAACTGGCTGGTGGCCGATTACGGGCGCATTCGCGAACTGATCGCCGACACCATCCCGAGTTTCAAAGACTTCAACGACAAGATCAAAAACCCGGGCGGCTTCTACCTGGGCAACTCGGCTGGCGCCCGCAAGTGGAACACGCCCTCGGGCCGTGCCAACTTCCGCGCTAACCAGTTGCCAAAAGATCTGGTTCACGAACGCACCCGCGCCACCGGGCAGGTGCCGGATCTGATCCTGCAATCGATGCGCTCCCACGATCAGTACAACACGACGATCTATGGTCTCGACGACCGCTACCGTGGCGTGAAGGGCCAGCGTGACGTGCTGTTCGCCAACGAGGCCGACATCATTCGCCTGGGCTTCCGTCCAGGGCAGAAGGCCGACATCGTGTCGATCTGGAACGACGGTCGCGAGCGTCGGGTGAAAGGTTTTACATTGTTGGCGTTCGATATTCCTGCCGGGCAGGCAGCGGCATACTATCCGGAAGTCAATCCGCTGGTGCCGCTGGAGAGCACTGGCGATGGCAGCCACACGCCGACGTCGAAGTTCATTGCGATCCGGCTGGAAGCGGCGAGTGAGACAGGGTTGATCATGGCCAAGTCGGCTTGACCCGGCGCTTGGAATGACCTCTTCGCGAGCAGGCTCGCTCCCACACTTGGAATGCATTTCAAAGGTGGGAGCGAGCCTGCTCGCAAATGCGATCGACCTGTCAACAGATATGCCGTGGCGAAGATTTTCGACCGCCCACAAAAAAGGCCGTTTTTGCATGAAAACGGCCTGTCCGAAGTAGCTAAAGACCGGCGAAAATCGGTTAAGTTCCGGTGAAAAAACAGTAACTTGCAATATTGTATACAAGTCGTGTTATTCGTCGGATTTTGATTGTCACGCCCATTGCAGAGCCTCAGGATCGGCGCCGTCATCCCTTTGAGGCTCATCCTCTATGAAGTTCTCCTCGATTCTCTTGTTGTCCCTTGGCCTGGTCAGTGGCTTCGCTTCTGCCGGAGGCACCACCGAAGCAGGTGTGGGCGGCGCATTGGGCGGGGTTCTTGGCTCGGTCGTCGGTCAATCGTTAGGCGGCAATACAGGTTCCACCATCGGCGCTGCCTTGGGCGGCGCGGGTGGTAGTGCGGTCGGCGCAGACAAGCGCAGCCGTGGCGAAGCAGCCATTGGTGGTGCACTGGGTGCAGCCGGCGGTAACGTGGTTGGCCGCAGTCTCGGCGGCACCACCGGCAGCCTGATCGGCTCCGCCGCTGGTGGCGGTGCAGGCGGCGCGCTGGGTAACTACATGGGCAACAAGAGCGACGATGATGATCGTCGCTACGACCGTCGCCATGATGACCGTCGCTACTACCGCGACCGTGGTCATCCAGGTCGCGGCCATGCCTACGGCCACCGCAAGCATCACAAGTACTATCGCCACCACTAAGGCGAAGGCTTGAACAAAAAATCGCAGCTTTTTAGCTGCGATTTTTTTTGCGCGTCTAGACCACCAGCCGTTCCAGCGCCCCGCGCAAACCGGCAGGAATCGGCACCGGCTGATTGCTCGCGCGATCGACAAACACATGCACGAACCGCCCCGCCGCACACGCCTCGCTTTCGCCAACCTTGAACACAGCCAGTTCGTATTGCACCGAACTGTGGCCCAGCTTGCCAACCCGCAGCCCGATCTCGATCAGATCGGGGAAAGCGATCGAGGCAAAGTAATCGCAGGCCGAACTCACCACGAATCCCACCACTTCGCCTTCATGGATATCCAGGCCACCGATCTGAATCAGATAAGTGTTCACCGCCGTGTCGAAGAAGCTGTAGTAGGTAACGTTGTTGACGTGACCGTAGGCATCGTTGTCGTGCCAGCGTGTGGTGATGGGCTGGAAGTGGGGGTAGTCGGAGCGTTGATTCATTCAGGGTTCTCGCATTTTCTTACTTGAATTTGATCGTGAGGACGAACACTTTACCTGTGGGAGCGGGCTTGCCCGCGAACGCGTCAGCACACCCGACCGGTGTCAACGATCAGCAAACCCCTTCCCCTGCGCCGCCAGCTCGCCAATCAGCCGCGCCGGCTTCCACTGATCGCCCTGGCGTGTCTCCAGCGCCAGCAAGCGCTGATGGATATCCGCTAGCCCCTGCTGATGCGCCCAGGCCATCGGCCCACCCTTTTCTGCTGGAAAACCATAGCCGTTCAAATACACCAGATCGATGTCGTGGGCCGAGCCGGCAATGCCTTCCTGCAGAATTTTCGCGCCTTCGTTGACCAGCGCCAGCAAACAGCGCTCAAGGATTTCTTCAGGACCGATGTCGCGACGCTGGAAACCCAGTTCTTCGCTGACTCGCAGCACCAGCGCGTCCACTTCGGGATCATGCTCGGCCTGGCGACTGCCCGGCTCATAGTGGTAGTAGCCGTTGCCGGACTTCTGCCCGAACCGACCCATCTCACACAGGCGGTTATCCACCTGAACCTCGGGCGCATCCTGCCCCTTGCCAGCTAGCTGCCGAGCACGCCATTCCAGATCGATGCCGACCACGTCGTACATGCGAAACGGCCCCATGGCGAAGCCGAAGCCTTGCAGCGCGGCATCCACCTGCTGTGGATAAGCGCCTTCGAGAAGCATCTTGCGCGCTTCCAGTACATACGGATGCAGCATGCGGTTGCCGATAAAACCGTGGCAGTTGCCAGACACCACGCTGACCTTGCCCATGCGCTTGCCGAGTGCCAGCGCTGCCTCCAGCGCCGCTGGCGAGGTCTGCGCACCGCGCACGATTTCCAGCAGTTTCATGATGTGCGCCGGGCTGAAGAAGTGCAGACCCAGCACCTGTGCCGGGCGCCGGGTCGCAGCTGCGATGGCGTCGATGTCCAGCGCCGAGGTGTTGCTCGCCAGCAGGGCCTCAGGCTTGAGCAGGCCATCCAGCTCGCGAAAAATCTTCTGCTTCAGTTCGAGGTTCTCGTACACCGCTTCGATCATCAGATCGACGTTGCGAATCGCCGCGTAATCCGCCGCCGCAGATATACGAGCAATTCGCGCATCCGCCTCGGCCTGATCAATGCGGCCCTGGCGCACGTTGTGTGCATAAGTTTCGGCGACCGTAGTCAGCGCCTGCTCAAGCATCTGTGGATTGTTATCCACCCATTGCACGTTCACCCCGGCATTGGCCAGGCACATGACGATGCCACGGCCCATGGTGCCCGCGCCGATCACGGCAGCCTGCTGAATCTCGAAGCTTGTCTGGCTCATGTTGTTCTCTTGTGAGTTGCCCGAAGACAGATTCCAACCTTAGTCAGGCCACGACGCTTTTTGAAGTTTATTAGCGTGATGATCGACATTCAGCGGATGGATGCAGCGACCACAGACTCTCTGCTTAATCGAGCAAGTGACTGTCCGCCCACTCGCGGACCTCTGCGTAGGGATACTCTTCCAACGCAGCAAAACCCGGTATCGCCCGCGCCTTGAGTTTGGTGAACAACGGCACGCTGATTCCGCACAGGAACCGTGTCAGGCGTTCGGCCGTCGGAAGGCTGCCTGTGTGCTGCTCATGCCTGTGGATAAATTCACCACACAATTGCGCGAAGTTTTTATCCACAAGTGCTGGCAACGGCGGCGGCTCGGGCAATCGCGCGATCTGGCCGTGACATACCGAACAATGCCCGCAATGTTCAGGGGCATTGTGGTCACCGAAATACTCGGCCAGGCGATAACCCAGGCAGCGTTCGGTGGCGAACACCTCAAGCATGGCGTGAATCCGCGCCACCTCAGTCCGTTCATGGCGAGTGAAATACTCGTGGAGCTCAGCGCTCAGGGCGTCGCTGTCAAAATCACTGTGCAGCAGGCTGTAAACTTCGGTCATCTGCTTGCTTTCAAGCTCGACCCAGCCTTTTTCCTGGAAGTAATCAAGCGCTGTCACCACGCGATTGCGCTCGGCGGAATACTGCGAATACATCGCCTCGAAATCTACTGTGGCCCAGGTGCGTGCTCGCGTGGACGTTCTGATGATCGCCGCAACGAAATCCCTGCGCTCGCCTTCGAAGCGCTGGAGCAATGCTTCAGGCTCAAGCAGATATTTGAAGCGGTATTCAGCGTAATAAGCGTAGCGCGGCGCGATCAGGCCTCGCAGTTCCAGCTGCACCAGCAAAGTCTTCAACGGCAACGAGCGAATATTGCTCTGATCCGCCAATGGCCCAAGCAGAAACTCCCACTGTCGTTCCGGCACCGAGGCTTTCAGTTCATCGAGCACATAACGAATGCCATCACGCTCGGGCGTATCACCGTAGACGAAGTTTTCCAGCACATTGAGGCTGTCGCGATTGGCCAATACCAGGCAGTCCGAGGGCTGTCCGTCACGCCCGGCGCGGCCGATTTCCTGGCTGTAGTTTTCGATGGATTTGGGCAGATCGAAATGCACCACGTTGCGGATGTCGCTCTTGTCGATTCCCATGCCGAAGGCAATGGTGGCGACAATGCAATTGGACTGCCCGGCCATGAAGCGGCGTTGAATGTCTTCACGCTGATCGTGGGGCAAACCTGCGTGGTATGCCTCGGCCTGAACTCCGTTGCGTTGAAGATGCTCGGCGATGTGCTCGGCGGTCTTCTGCAACGTCACGTAGACAATGCTCGGTTGCCCGGGACGCTCGCTCATCCATTCGACCAGACGCCGGCGTTTGTCCTGACCGCGTACAGGCTCGACCAGCAGGTTGAGGTTGGGCCGGTAAAATCCGGTGGTCACAACATCTGCCGGGGCGATGGCGAATTTGGCCTGCATGTCGGTTATGACTTTTGGTGTCGCCGTGGCGGTGAGCAGCAAGGCCTGCGGAATGTTGAACTGACGTTGGTAGTCCGGCAATTTCAGGTAGTCCGGCCGAAAGTTGTGGCCCCATTCGGAAATGCAGTGCGCCTCGTCAACTACCAGCAACGAGATCGGCACCTGCTGCAGAAAATTGCGGAAGCGCTCATTTTTCAGGCGTTCGACGGAGATCATCAGAATCTTCAATTCCCCCGAACGCGCACGGGCCATGACGTCGTTGGCATCCTCGCGGCTCTGCGCCGAATCGATACTGCCTGCGGAGATACCGTGGCGCTTGAGAAACGCCAGTTGATCCTGCATCAACGCCAGCAACGGCGAAACCACCAATGTCAGGTGTGGCAGTAAAAGCGCCGGCAGCTGATAGCAAAGCGATTTGCCGGAGCCTGTGGGAAAGATTGCCGCCGCGGAGCGCCCCGCCAGGACCGCGCTGATCGCGGCCTCCTGACCGGGGCGAAACTGTGGATAACCAAAAACCTGTTCCAGGGTGTGGTGCATTTGCTGTCACTCCTTTGACTGCTGCCATGCCCAAAGCCTAGCGGGGGATTGCAGCGAGTCGAGAAAAGGTCGGGGTTGAATCGATACTGAATGATACATGGGAAGCGAAAACCAAGCGTGTAACAATCGAAGCGTCTCGACAAACTTTCGAAAAACCAAGCTACATATATATAACAAACTTAAAAATTACAAACGCAGACACAACAGCACCCTTTATTTATAACAACACTTCAAACTAACTTGACCGCTCTTATTCATAAGCAAGAGCAACGAAATGACAACTTTAACAATCTTTTTCTGCGGCACCGGCTCCAACAAGTTTGACGAAAACCATAAAAGCTTCTGGGACGGCGAAATCGTTTCTACGCTCGCTGCACACCACAGCGGACGCGAATTTGCCGAATGGATCGTCGTCGATGGCCCTGGCAGCGGCAATCTGCAAGCCGACGACCTGTTCACCAAGACCACTGAATACGGCTTGTCCGGCACGCTATTCGGCAAAGGCTGGGATGAAAACGTGCAGCACGCGTTGAATATCATCAAAGGCAAATGCGACTGGCAGCGTAAACAGCTTACCGAGGCAGAATATAACCGTCTGAAAGCCGCAGGTATTCCTATTGAAGATGTAAAAGTGGAAGGCTCCTGGTTCTGGCGCCAGTATAATTATGGCGACCGGAGTATCACGCAACAGAAGTTGCAGGAACAGATCATCAAGACTTTCCGCAAGGACGGCATTATTCCGACGCGTGTCAATCTGCTCGGCTGGAGCCGGGGTGGTATCAGTTGCCATATGCTTGCCAATTCAATGTCCAGGGGCGCTGCCCTCAAACATATTCCGGTGAATATCTTCGCGATTGATCCAGTCCCTGGAATTGGCAACTTCCAGGAAAACCGCGTGAAACTCGAATTCAACGTCAAGGAATACATCGCCTTCTATGCCCGCGACGAGCGCTCAAAAGGCTTCAGCTGCGTGATCCCGCAAACCGCTACCGGCACCAAGACTTCGATCTATCCAATGGCCGGTCGCCACGCCACCCTTGCTGGCAACGCCACGGCGCTCGGCGGCGAGCCCACCAACAGCAGCGACCTCAACGCGCTGATCGAGCCCGGCCGCATCGTTCGCCATCTGGCGGAAACCTGCCTCAAGCGCTGGGGCGTGCCACTGAGCAAAACGCTCAACCTGAGCGATACCGACCTGCGCCGCCTCACCGGCGCCATCGTTAGCGACGAAGCCCGCTACAAGAAGATGCACAGCCAGTCCTACACCTATTTCACCGAACTGGACAAAGGCGAGCGCTATGTCTCGCTGGGCAGCAAAGGCGTGCCGTTTTCGGCAGTCAAAGGCACGATTTACCGCCCGGCAACCGGACTGACCACAAGCCTGCTGGATATTTCCGGTTACCAGCATCTGCGTTGAAAGGCGTTGAAGAATCGGTAGCAACGTCTGGCGCTTTGTTCGTCCCATTCCTACTTCACGCGATGCCTTGTCGGCTATCGCGAGGTGGTGGTGCGAACCTATAGTCGTGGGTGTCGCTGCTTTGGTCAGCGACACCCACATCACCCACGCTCTGTACCTGCTGACACAGGACGGCTGCGACCTGCTGCACGTCCGAAAGCCCCGGCCCAGCAACAAACGAAACATCATCGCTGCACACGGCGTATCCAACATCAGGAGTCAAATTTTGCAAACTACTATTGATTGCGTACGATGGGAGCCATTACTCAGCGAAGGGCTCGCATCTATGGCCAGCACCGAAATCATCGATCACAGCACCCTCCTTCGCTTGGTCGAAAACGGTTCTGTGAGCGGCACAATCATCGTCGCGAAACCAGGAGGCTGGTCGGTCGAGATTCGGCAAGGCAGCCGCAAATGCGCACTGACAGCACAACGCAGTGGTCAGGCGCGCCTGTTCAAGAGGCTGGAAACGCTGGTGACCTATCTGCAGGGCTTGGGCATCAGCCAGTTCAACGTGGATGCCTCCGGTTATGACCCGTTGCAACTGAAAACCTACGCCCGGCCCGATCGCTCTGAAGCGTTGAAACAAGCCCATGAAGCGGCCGCTTATGAGGAATGGTTCAAGCGACAGGTGCAGATCAGCATCGATGATCCAAGGCCAAGTATCAGCGATGAAGATGCTCGCCGAATATTCGCCGCCAAGCGTGATGCCCTGCGTCAACGAGGGCGCTGATGAAGTTGGTCTGGCGCCCGGAAGCGCTTGCTGACCGTGACCGGATAATTGATCGAATCGGTCAGGACAACCCAGACGCTGCTGCGGATCTCGATGAAATGTTCGAATCAAAAGGGGAAATAGCAAGACAGCGCCCAACCTTGTACCGAAAGGGCAGGGTCCTTGGAACACGTGAAATCGTTGCGGCCGCCAACTACGTCATCGTCTACGCAATCAAAAAAGACCGGGTGGAAGTGCTGCGTGTCATGCATGCACGGCGGCAGTGGCCTTAATTAGAAGATCATATTGCAGTACTGTTGAGTGGCATTACTCTGGCCGTACCACGCCAAAAATGAATGCATACTGCTACACGGCAAGTGACGAACCGCCGTTGAGATGAGCTTACCCAAATATTCGCCCATGAAAAAACCGCCCCAAAGGGCGGTTTTTTATTCACTGCAAACCGCTACTTACAACTTCGGCCCAGCCGCCTTGATCGCGTCGCTCACTTCGAACTTCTTGAAATTCTCGATGAACAGACCGGCCAATGCTTTGGCTGCCTCGTCGTACGCCGCCTTGTCAGCCCAGGTGTTGCGTGGGTTGAGCAGGTTGGTGTCGACGCCCGGAACGGCCAGTGGCACGTCGAGGTTGATGGTGTCGAGGTGCTCGGTGGCGGCACCGATCAGTGCGCCGCTCTGGATCGCTGCGATCACCGCGCGGGTGGTCGGGATGTTGAAGCGTTGGCCGACGCCGTAGCCGCCGCCGGTCCAGCCGGTGTTGACCAGGTAGACCTTGGAGCCGAAGCCGCGGATGCGCTTGATCAGCAGTTCGGCGTATTCGCCAGCCGGACGCGGGAAGAACGGTGCGCCGAAGCAGGTGGAGAAGGTCGACTTGATGCCGCTGCCCGAACCCATTTCAGTCGAGCCTACCAGTGCGGTGTAGCCGGACAGGAAGTGGTAGGCCGCTTGCTCTTCGTTGAGGATCGACACTGGCGGCAGCACGCCGGTCAGGTCGCAGGTCAGGAAGATCACCGCGTTTGGCTCGCCACCCAGGTTCTTCTCGGAACGCTTGGCAACGTGCTCCAGCGGGTAGGCGGCGCGGCTGTTCTGGGTAAGGCTGACATCGGCATAGTCGGCGTGCTTGGCGTCGTCGATAACGACGTTTTCCAGCACCGCGCCGTGCTTGATGGCTTTCCAGATAACCGGCTCGTTCTTCTCGGAGAGGTCGATGCACTTGGCATAGCAACCGCCTTCGATGTTGAACACCACGCCTTCGCCCCAGCCGTGTTCGTCGTCACCGATCAGGTAACGGCTTTCGTCAGCCGACAGGGTGGTTTTACCGGTGCCCGACAGACCGAAGAACAGGGTCACGTCGCCGTCTTCGCCGATGTTGGCAGCGCAGTGCATTGGCAGCACGTCAGCGGCCGGCAGCAGGAAGTTCTGCACCGAGAACATGGCTTTCTTCATCTCGCCGGCGTAACGCATGCCGGCGATCAGCACTTTCTTCTGCGCGAAGTTGATGATCACGCAACCGTCGGAGTTGGTGCCGTCACGCTCAGGCACACACTCGAAGTTGGCGACGTTGAGCACTTGCCATTCTTCACGGCCAGCCGGGTTGTACTGGGCCGGGTTGATGAACAGGCAACGACCGAACAGGTTCTGCCAGGCAGTCTGCGTGGTCATTTTCACGGCCAGGTAGTGATCTTCCGCCGCGCCTACATGCACGTGGGAAACGAAGTGCTCTTGCGCGTTGTTGAAGGCCTCGACGCGAGCCCACAGGGCATCGAACTTGTCGGCCGGGAACTTGCGGTTGATCGGGCCCCAGGCAATAGCAGCCTGGGTGGACGGCTCTTCAACGATGAAACGGTCGACTGGCGAACGGCCGGTGCGGTGACCGGTGCGAACAACCAGAGCGCCGGTATCGGCAAGCTCGCCTTCACCGCGATTCAGGGCTTCTTTTACCAGATCATCAACACTCAGATCGGTGTACACGGCGTTATTGGCTTGCGTCATGAGGTTCCCCGTCGGCCAGTGGCCGAGTGTGCTCCAAACGTTTTGTAGTAGAAAGTCGTGCACTACTACCGCGAAAAAAGTGGGCCGGATTATGCCAGAAAAGCCCAAAAAGAGTAGGGTCCTCCCGTCGTAACGGCGATATTCCGTCATTCCGCAGTGAATTTACCTGCGCTGAACCGTTTTAGTGACGGGTATCTGACGGCGTATCGACGCCCGCGCCAGCGAACAATTGAGCAATATCGGCCGCGTCGAACAGGTACTGCTGATTGCAGAACTGGCAATCGATCTCGACTTTGCCGCCCTGCTCGGCTGCCAGCGCCAGCGCATCTTCCAGCCCAAGACTGACCAGCGCATTGCCGGAGCGTTCCCGCGAGCAGCTGCAACTGAAGCGCAAATGCTGCACATCGAACAGGCGCACTTGTTCTTCGTGGTACAGGCGATGCAGGACGGTTTCGTTGTCCAGGCTCAGCAGCTCATCGGCACTCAGAGTGCTGGCCAACGCGGTGAGGTGCTGCCAGCTGGCGGCGCGATCCTCTTCGTCTTTCAAGCGATCGGCGGGGAGTTGTTGCAGCAGCATGCCGCGGGCACGACGACCGTCGGCGAACAGCTTGAAGCGCGTGCCGACCTGCTGCGACATGACGAAATAGTTGGTGAAGCAATCGGACAGGGTTTCGCCGTCGAGATCGACAATGCCCTGATAGCGCTGGCCGACAGTCGGGTCGACGGTCAGGGCGAGAACGCCGTTCGGCATCAGATCGCTGAGCGTAGCGTCGGCCGCGATCTGCTCGGCGTCATAGCGCGCCAGGCCACGGATCTCTCGCTCGCTGGAGCATTCGATCATCAGCAGCGGAATCGGCCCTTCCGAGCGTGCCTGCAAAATCAGCAAGCCATCGAACTTGAGCGTGCCGACCAGCAACGAAGCGGCCGCCATCAGTTCGCCGAGCAACTGCGCGACCGGCTCCGGGTATGGGTGTTTAGCGAGGACTTCGGCGTAGCTGCGCTCCAGCGCTACCAGTTCGCCGCGAGTGTCGCTGTCATCGAAGATGAAGCGTTGAGTGAAATCGGTATCCGCTAGGTCGGTCATAGGTCTGGGTATCTGAATGTGATGACAAAATGATTACAAAACGTGAAAATTTGCGCTTGCTGGCACTTTTTTTGGTGCCGGCGCTTTTTCGCCATGGGAGGCATTTTATGAACAATCCGGGTTTGTTCCAATCAAGGTGGAACCTCGGCCGGCTGGTTCTGTGTAACGTAGTGCCGTTGGCGCTACTGGCTTTCTGGTTATGGCCTACCGGCCAGATGCTGTGTGTGATTTTCGACGAGTGGCTGTTCCGCTCGCTGAATGCACCGCTGGCCAGCAACCCGATATGGCTCCACATCTGGGCAATTGCAAGTCTGCGCCCGTTCGACATCGTCGTCGGACTGATTCTGCTGACGCTGCTGATCAAGGGCGACTGGGTTTTCAGGGCGATCGACGTGCGTCGCGCGTTCTTCGGTTTTTTCTCGATCCTGCTGCTGATGGTGGTGATCCGCGCGCTGTTTTCCAAATTCGCCGATCACATGGGCTGGCAGCACAGCAGCCCGTCAATGGTGCTTGAGGGCGCCGTGCACATCAGCGATTACTTTCCGCACCTGGAAAAAACCTGGGAGCTGAAGGACCGTTCCGGCCAGAGTTTCCCCGGTGATCATGCCTCAGTGTTGTTGATCTGGGCATTGTTCATGGGCGTATTCAGCCGCACTGTCGGACAATTTCTAACAGTATGGGGGCTGGCAGTGTTGTTCATGCTGCCGCGTCTGGTGGCCGGCGCGCATTGGGGTCAGGACGACTACATCGGCGGCGTGCTGCTGGCCGTGTGGGCGTTGGGCTGGGGTTACTACACGCCGTTCGCCTGGCACGCGGCGAACTTCTGGTTGAAGCTGACCGCGCCGGTTTTCGCGTTGCTGGGCAAGCTGCCGATGGTGTCGCGAATGAGTGTGGTGCGTAGCGCCTGATACCGCGTCGCTCTCGATTCGCGAGCAGGCTCGCTGCCACAGACGACTTGATCAAATGTGTGAGCGAGCCTGCTCGCGAAGAGGCCGGCACAACGTTTCAATCTTCGTTGCTGCTACCGCGAAACTTGAACAGATCCCGCCGCTGTTTCTTGCTCGGTTTGCCATCGGTGCTCACGCCCAACGACCCTGCCTTGCGCATTGCCGCAGCCGCTTCACGCTTGGCGACACTCGCCTCGGTCTCGGCATACAAGGTCTGCGCCTCGGGCGCGCCACGTCGCACGATCGACAACGCCTCGACCTTCACCGTGCGCACTTCGAAGCCAGTGCGAATCTCGAACTCATCACCGATGCGCGGCTCCTTGCCCGGTTTGCAACGCTCGCCGCGGCAATGCACCTTGCCACTTTCAATGGCGGCTTTGGCCAATGCACGGGTCTTGTAGAACCGCGCTGCCCATAGCCATTTATCGAGACGGACCTTGTCGTCCTCCTCCTGCTTCTGTCCCATATGAATTCCTCGCTCAGCCAGTAGTCGGAACTGTACTACCGTTTCTGTCGGGCGCAAGAACTCGGCCCTCCAGATAGACTGTGATCTTCGCCGCCTGACCGGCCTGGAGTGACCGCGTGACTAAATTTCCAACTTCGTTGACCTCACCCAAGGGCGGTTGCCAGGGCTGCCAGCAGAGCGAGCCGCTGAACTTCGATTTTTGCTTTGCCTACCAGCCGATTGTCGACCTGCGCGACCAATCGGTATTCGCCCACGAAGCGCTGGTGCGAGGCGTGGCCGGCGAGGGTGCGCTGTCCGTGTTAAATCAGGTTACAGAAGACAACCGCTACCGTTTCGACCAGCTCTGCCGGACCCGCGCCATCGAAGGCGCGGCGAGCCTTAATATGCAGACACACTTGTCGATCAACTTTTTGCCCAACGCCGTCTACCGTCCAGAGCTATGCATTCGCAGCACACTGGAGGCCGCACGCAAACACAACTTTCCGATTGACCGGCTGATTTTCGAAACCCTGGAAATCGAGCACGTAGATAATTATCGCCATTTGACCAATATTCTGCGTGAATACCGCGAATTCGGCTTCAAGACCGCCATCGACGATTTCGGTGCCGGTTATTCGGGGCTCAATCTGCTGGCTGATTTCCAACCGGACCTGATCAAACTCGACATGGCGCTGATCCGCGATGTTGACCAGGACCGTGTCCGTCAGGTGATCGTGCGGGGGATTGTCACAATGTGTGCGGAGTTGGACGTTACAGTCATTGCCGAAGGCATAGAAAGCGCCGGGGAACGGGATTTCCTCGCGGACTGTGGAATATTCCTGATGCAGGGCTACTGGTTCGCCAGACCCGCATTCAAAGCGTTGGCCCAGGTGCCGGACGAGGCCTGGAAGCGTTAACCCTTGGTTTTTTTCTTTGAAGACATTTGATCATTTGACCGTTGTCGGTCTGCGCGAGTGGGTGGCGCTCCCGGGCCTGGGAGTCGCGGGCCTGCGCGCAAAAATCGACACCGGCGCCAGCACCTCCAGCCTGCACGCCACCGATATCGAACCGTTCGAACGCGACGGCGAGAAATGGGTGCGCTTCACTGCGCATCTCGGCACGGTGGTGCAGTTGCGTCACCGGCGCTGCGAAGCGCCGCTGGTCACGCGCAAAACCATCAAGAGCTCCAATGGCCACGCACAGGTGCGCTACGTGATCAGCACCACGCTGGCCCTGGGTGATCGGGTCTGGCCGGTGGAGTTCACCCTGGCCTGCCGCAAGTCCATGCGCTATCGCCTGTTGCTCGGTTCCAAAGCCCTGATCGATGGCCAGTTGGTGGTCAATCCGGGCATCAAGTATGTACAAGACAAGCCGGTGTTCCCGGTATCTACCTCCTCCACAGGTGTTGCATGAAGATCGCTGTGCTGTCGCGTAATCCGCGTCTGTATTCCACCCGCCGTCTGGTCGAAGCCGGAATCGAGCGCGGGCATGAAATGGTGGTGATCGACACCTTGCGCGCCTACATGAACATTGCCAGCCACAAGCCGCAGATCCATTACCGCGGCAAACCGCTGGAAGGTTTCGACGCGGTGATCCCGCGGATCGGCGCGTCGGTGACGTTCTACGGCTGCGCGGTGTTGCGTCAGTTCGAAATGATGGGCGTGTTCCCGCTCAACGAGTCGGTGGCCATTGCCCGCTCGCGGGACAAATTGCGTTCACTGCAGCTGCTGTCGCGACGCGGCATCGGTCTGCCGGTCACCGGTTTTGCCCACTCGCCGGACGACATTCCCGACCTGATCGCCATGGTCAACGGCGCACCGCTGGTGATCAAAGTGCTCGAAGGCACCCAGGGCATTGGCGTGGTGCTGTGCGAAACCGCGACGGCGGCAGAGTCGGTGATCGAAGCGTTCATGGGCTTGAAGCAGAACATCATGG
This sequence comes from Pseudomonas iranensis, assembly GCF_014268585.2. NCBI lineage: Bacteria > Pseudomonadati > Pseudomonadota > Gammaproteobacteria > Pseudomonadales > Pseudomonadaceae > Pseudomonas > Pseudomonas iranensis. The sequence goes on along the minus strand of NZ_CP077092.1, from coordinate 497,941 downwards.
TCCAGGAATACATCAAGGAAGCCGGCGGCGCGGATATCCGCTGCTTCGTGGTCGGCGACAAGGTGATCGCGGCAATGAAGCGCCAGGCCAAACCGGGAGAATTTCGTTCCAACCTGCATCGCGGCGGCAGCGCCAGCCTGATCAAGATCACCCCGGAAGAACGCATGACCGCGTTACGCGCTGCCAAGGTCATGGGGCTGGCAGTGGCGGGTGTGGATATCCTGCGTTCCAATCACGGGCCGCTGGTGATGGAAGTGAACTCGTCGCCGGGACTGGAAGGCATCGAGACCACCACTGGCAAGAATGTCGCCGGGATCATCATCGAGCATCTTGAAAAGAATGGCGGGCCAAATATGACCCGCACCAAGGGCAAGGGCTAAAGCAAAAGATCGCAGCCTTCGGCAGCTCCTACATGGGAATGCATTTCCTGTAGGAGCTGCCGCAGGCTGCGATCTTTTTTTCCGCCGTTACACCGCATCGCGGGGCAACATCAATCCAAGCGGCAATCTCACCCGCGCCTCCAGTCCCCCCCCGGAACGGTTGCGCAATTCGACATTGCCGCCATGCATCGCCGCAATCCGTTTGACGATCGCCAGCCCCAGCCCGGTGCCTTTGCCGCCCCGTGCCCGATCACCTCGGGTAAACGGGTTGAAGATTGCCTCAAGCTCGGACGGATCAATCCCCGCGCCACGGTCCATCACGCTCAGGACCACATACGGCGCGCTGGTATCTCCGGACACATAAGCCGCGACCTCAACACCCGTGCCGGCATGGTTCAAGGCGTTGCCGATCAGGTTGTTGAGCAGGCGTTTCATCGACACTCGACGCAGCGGAAACGGCTGGATCGGTTCCAGGCGCAAACGTACCTTCTCTTCATTCTGGTTGTACGGCGCGGCGACTTCGCGCACCAGATCGCTGAGGTCGACTTCTTCTACAGACTCATCGCGACCGTCGCGGATGAACGCGAGGAACTGGTCGAGAATCGCATCCATATCTTCGATGTCGCGAACCATGTCGTCGGTGAGGTCGGTGTGATCGCCCATCAGTTCCAGCGACAGGCGCAAGCGCGTCAGCGGTGTGCGCAAGTCGTGGGACACCCCGGCGAGCATCAGCTCACGCTCGCGCCCGGCCTGTTCGACGTCCTCAGCCATCTGGTTGAAGGCGCGGTAAACCTCGGTCATTTCGCTGGGCGTGTCGCTGATCGGCAGGCGCACGCTGCGGCCCTGGCCGAGTTGCCGCGCGGCATACACCAGGCGCTTCAACGGCTGGTTGAGCTGGCTGACGAAAATCCATGCCGACGCCGTCGATAGCAGGCCGATGGCGAGGAACCAGCCGAGCACGTTCCAGATTTTCTGACCGCGCAGCGGATGCGGATACAACGGCACTTTCAGCCAGCCATCGCCCAGGCTCGGTGCCCTCACCCACAGCGCCGGTGGCGAGTGCATGCGCAAACGCACCTCGGTGTCGGCACCCAGTTCCGCCTGCATCTGACGCTGATAGATTTCGCTGTACGGCCAGTGCTGCTCGCCTTCCGGCACACCGGCGCCGACCACGCGGATCAGGGTTGCGGCATCGGCAATTTTTGCGCGGTTTTCTTCATCGGCGGCCCAATAGGCGCGCAACGTCAGAGCGACACCATGGCTGTATTGGCGATCCACCAGCACGTCCTCGTTCATCAACAGATAAACCAGGGTCAGTGCCTTGGAAAACAGCACGACGATCAGCACCAGCCAGAGGGTGCGGGAGAAAAAACTTTGGGGGAACCAGACGGGGGTTTTCATCTTTAACCGCTACACACTTGCAGGAGCGAGCAATGCTCGCATATTGCGGATTGCGAGTCTGTGGCAATGGCCGTGCGACCAGAGCCTTGCAGACCCGCTCCTACAAATCACCGATCACTTGGTGGCGGTGCCATCCGGTACGAACACGTAACCCACGCCCCAGACAGTCTGGATGTAACGCGGTTTCGACGGATCGGGTTCGATCATCCGGCGCAGACGCGAGATCTGCACGTCGATGGAACGCTCCAGCGCATCCCATTCACGGCCACGGGCGAGGTTCATCAGCTTGTCGCGGGTCAGCGGCTGACGCGCGTTCATTACCAGCGCCTTGAGTACCGCGAACTCACCGGTGGTGAGCATGTGCACTTCATCGCCACGCTTGAGCTCGCGGGTGGCCAGCGACAATACGTAATCACCGAAGGTGACGTTTTCGTCTTCGCTGCCCGGCGCGCCCGGTACCGGTGCGGCCTGACGGCGCAATACCGCTTTGACCCGAGCCATCAGCTCGTCGGGGTTGAACGGCTTGGCCAGGTAATCGTCGGCGCCCAGTTCAAGGCCCTTGATACGGCTCAGCTCATCGCCCTTGGCGGTGAGCATGATGATCGGAATCTGGTTGTTCGCGCTGCGCAGGCGGCGGCACGCAGTCAGGCCGTCTTCGCCCGGCAGCATCAGGTCGAGGACGACCAGATTGAACACTTCACGCGCCAGCAGACGGTCCATCTGCTCGGTGTTCGGAACGGTACGGGCACGGTAGCCCTTGCTGACGAAGAAACGCTCCAGCAGGCTGCTCAGCCCCGGATCGTCATCAACGATAAGAATTTTTTCGCCTTCAGCCGTTTGTGCAGTGCTGCTCATTGGATGCTCCTTTTAGCTCGGCGCGCATTATGGCGTAGCTGTCGTTATACGCACCGTGTGCATTGTTAGCAGATTTTTCCTTCACTGCCAGAAAACCGGGGTTTATGCCTACAGCCTGCAACGCCCCCGAATGACAGAACGCTGGTTATAATGCGCGGCGTTTTGCGCCAGGCAACGTCTGAATCGTTACCGTAAGTGGCCGGTATTTTTTCCGGCCCTGTGCAGTGACTGTTCGATTTCACGGGTCAATGGGCAGCTTCTTGATCCAGGCAGCGGCAATTTTCCAGCCGCTCAATCAGCCTCCAGGCCATTATCTGCGTGCCTGCGAGCCTGCTTTCATACTATGTCAGGTGGTTTTATGGACAGCATCAACAGCCGCATCGCCGAGGAACTCGGCGTACGCCCACAACAGGTCGAAGCGGCCGTCGCGCTACTCGATGAAGGTTCTACCGTTCCCTTCATCGCCCGTTACCGGAAAGAAGTCACCGGCAGCCTCGACGACACCCAGTTGCGTCATCTGGAAGAGCGCCTGCGCTACCTGCGAGAACTCGACGAACGGCGCATCAGCATCCTCGCCAGCATCGAAGAGCAAGGCAAACTCACCCCTGCCCTCGAGCGCGACATCAAGCTCGCCGACACCAAAACCCGTCTCGAAGACTTGTACCTGCCGTACAAGCAGAAGCGCCGGACCAAGGGCCAGATCGCCCTCGAAGCCGGCCTTGGCGAACTGGCCGACGGCTTGTTCAACGACCCGAACCTGTCGCCGGAGACCGAAGCCGCGCGCTTCGTCGACGCCGAAAAAGGCGTGACCGATGTGAAGGCTGCGTTGGAAGGCTCCAAGTACATCCTCATGGAGCGCTTCGCCGAAGACGCCAGCCTGCTGGAAAAGCTGCGTAATTTCCTCAAACAGGAAGCGATCCTCAGTGCCCGCGTTATCGCTGGCAAGGAAGAGGAAGGCGCCAAGTTCCGCGATTACTTCGAACACGATGAGCCGCTGAAAAGCATGCCGTCGCACCGCGCCCTGGCGATTTTCCGTGGCCGCAACGAAGGCATTCTCAGCTCCGCGCTGAAAGTCGGCGATGAGCTGCCCGGCACCATGCACCCGTGCGAAGGCATGATCGCTCAGCAGTTCGGCATCCAGAACCAGAACCGCCCGGCGGACAAATGGCTTGGTGAAGTGGTGCGCTGGACCTGGAAGGTCAAGCTCTACACCCACCTGGAAACCGACCTGCTCGGCGAGCTGCGCGACGGTGCCGAAACCGAAGCAATCAACGTGTTCGCGCACAACCTGCACGACCTGCTGCTGGCCGCTCCGGCCGGCCCGCGCGCGACCCTGGGCCTCGACCCGGGCCTGCGTACCGGCTGCAAGGTGGCCGTGGTCGACTCCACCGGCAAGCTGCTCGACCACGCCACGGTTTACCCGCACGTGCCGCACAACAAATGGGATCAGACCATCGCCATCCTCGCCGCTCTATGCGCCAAGCATTCGGTGGATCTCATCGCCATCGGCAACGGGACTGCCAGCCGTGAGACCGACAAGCTGGCGATCGAACTGATCAAGAAATATCCAGCGATGAAGATGACCAAGGTCATGGTGTCCGAAGCCGGCGCCTCGGTGTACTCGGCCTCGGAACTGGCGGCCAAGGAATTCCCGGATCTCGACGTGTCGATCCGTGGCGCCGTGTCGATCGCTCGTCGTCTGCAGGATCCGCTGGCCGAGCTGGTGAAGATCGATCCGAAATCCATCGGTGTCGGCCAGTACCAGCACGACGTCTCGCAGCTGAAACTGGCGCGCGGTCTGGACGCCGTGGTCGAGGACTGCGTGAACGCCGTGGGCGTGGATGTGAACACTGCCTCCGTGGCCTTGCTGGCGCGAATCTCCGGCCTCAACGCAACGCTGGCGCAGAACATCGTTGCTCACCGTGACGAACACGGCGCGTTCAAGACCCGTGCAGCACTGAAGAAAGTTGCGCGACTGGGCGAGAAAACCTTCGAACAGGCCGCCGGTTTCTTGCGCGTAATGAACGGCGATAACCCGCTGGATTCCTCGGCGGTGCACCCGGAAGCCTATCCGCTGGTGCAGCGCATTGCCGCTGAAACCGACCGCGACATCCGCTCGCTGATCGGCGATGCCGCGTTCCTCAAGCGCCTGGATCCGAAGAAGTTCACCGACGAAACCTTCGGTCTGCCGACCGTCACCGACATCCTGCAAGAACTGGAAAAACCCGGTCGCGATCCACGTCCGGAGTTCAAGACTGCCGAATTCCAGGAAGGCGTCGAGGACCTCAAGGACCTGCAACTGGGGATGATCCTTGAAGGCGTCGTCACCAACGTTACGGCGTTCGGTGCGTTCGTCGACATCGGCGTGCATCAGGACGGTCTGGTGCACATTTCGGCGCTATCGGAGAAGTTCATCAAGGACCCACGCGAAGCGGTCAAGGCCGGTGACGTGGTGAAAGTGAAGGTCATGGAAGTCGACATTCCGCGCAAACGCGTCGGCCTGTCGATGCGCATGAGCGACACTCCCGGCGAGAAGGTCGACGGCGCCCGTGGCTCGCGCCCGGGCTCGGCACCGCGCCAGTCTTCGGGCAACGCGCCGCGCAAGGAAACCGCCACCGCCGCGCCGGTGAACAATGCGATGGCCTCGCTGTTCGCCAACGCCAAGCAGTTGAAGAAACGCTGATGGACATGCCGGCCGGGCTCGTCGAGAGCGCGTTTTTCAAGCTGTTGGGCTGTCGCCTGCACAGTCTCGAAACCGGGGTGGCGCAAGTCGCCCTGGCGCTTGAGCCCGAACTGCGCAACCGCGGCGGCAAACTGCACGGCGGTGCGCTGTTCAGTCTGGTCGATATTGCTATGGGCCTGGCGTGTTCCAGCAGCCATGGCTTCGATCAGCAGAGTGCGACCATCGAATGCAAGATCAACTACATCCGCGCCGTTTCCGATGGCGAGGTGCTGTGCACGGCGCGGGTGATCCACCCGGGCCGGCGCACGCTGGTGGTCGAAGCCGAGGTGGTGCAGGGCGACAAACTGGTCGCAAAAGCGCAAGGCACCTTCGCTGTCCTGTAGATGTTGCTCATCATTTTGAGTTAATTTCGGCGCAATGAATCCTGTGGGAGCGAGCCTGCTCGCGAAGACGGTGTGTCAGTCGACGATGACATTGACTGCAAAACCCTCTTCGCGAGCAGGCTCGCTCCCACAGGGATTGTGCAGTTCTTGACTGACCGGCAAATGGCCTGCCGCTACAAACCAGGCGATAACGCCAGTTTCAACTTCACCCTTGTAGACCGTCCTGCCCACCCCCATATTGGGGCGACTGACGCGTGAAGGAATCCAAATTGAGCGAACTTCTCAACCGCCGCCTGGCTCTGCTTGGCGAGCGCGCTAACCTCTCTCTGCTCAAGCAGTGCCTGCACGGTATCGAACGTGAATGCCTGCGCGTGACCAGTGAAGGTCGCCTGGCGCAAACGCCGCACCCCGAAGCCCTGGGTTCCGCGCTGACCAACGAACAGATCACCACCGACTACTCCGAGTCGCTGCTGGAATTCATCACGCCTGCCCTGCCGGATCCTGCCGACACGCTGGCGAGCCTGGACAAGATTCATCGTTTTGCCTACAGCAAACTCGGCAACGAGTATCTGTGGAGTCCATCGATGCCGTGCCCGTTGCCGGCCGAGGAAGACATCCCGATTGCCTATTACGGCACCTCCAATATCGGTCAGCTCAAATACGTCTATCGCAAGGGCCTGGCCCTGCGTTACGGCAAGACCATGCAGTGCATTGCCGGTATTCACTACAACTTTTCCCTGCCGGAACAACTCTGGCCATTGCTGCGCGAGGCCGAAGGTTTCGTCGGCACCGATCGCGATTTCCAGTCGGTGTCCTACATCGCGCTGATCCGCAACTTCCGTCGCTACAGCTGGCTGCTGATGTACCTGTTCGGTGCCTCGCCCGCGCTGGATGCCGGCTTCCTGCGCGGGCGTTCGCATCAGCTCGAACAGCTCGATCCCGACACGCTGTATCTGCCGTACGCGACCAGCCTGCGCATGAGCGATCTCGGTTATCAGAGCAACGCCCAGGCCGGCCTGACACCGTGCTACAACGATCTGGCGAGCTACACCGACAGCCTGCGCGAAGCGGTGGCCACGCCCTACGCGCCGTACGTGGAAGTCGGCACGCACAAGGATGGCGAGTGGGTGCAGCTCAATACCAACATCCTGCAGATCGAAAACGAGTACTACTCCAACATCCGCCCGAAACGCGTGACCTACACCGGCGAGCGGCCGATCCAGGCGCTGATGGCGCGCGGCATCCAGTACGTCGAAGTGCGCTGCCTGGACATCAACCCGTTCCTGCCGATGGGCATCGACCTCACCGAATCGCGCTTCATCGACGCGTTCCTGCTGTACTGCGCGCTGAACGACAGCCCGCTGCTGACCAACACTTCGTGCGGCAACGCCACCTCGAACTTCCTCAGCGTGGTCAAGGAAGGTCGCCGTCCGGGCCTGCAATTGCAGCGTGACGGTCAGCCGGTCGAGATGAAACAGTGGGCGGCGGAGCTGCTGGAACAGATTGCCCCGCTGGCGGCGATGCTCGACCAGAGCGTCGGCGGCGATGCCCACAGCAAGGCACTGGATGCGCAACTGGCCAAGGTCAACGACCCGTCCCTGACCCCATCGGCGCAGGTGCTGGCGGCCATGGCCGAGCACAAGGAAAGCTTTGCGCAGTTCTCCCTGCGCCAGAGCCAGACTCACGCCGAGTTCTTCCGCAGCGAGCCGTTGGCGGCCGACGAGCAAGCGAAGTTTGAACAACTGGCGCGCGCATCGCTGGCGCAGCAGACCGAGCTTGAGCAGAACGAAGTCGGCGATTTCGATGTGTTTGTTGGCGCGTATCAGGCGAGTATTCTCGCCATCAGCAATTAAAGCCGCCCCGGCCTTGATCGTTCCCACGCTCTGCGTGGGAACGCAGCCTGTGATGCTCCGCGTCACTTCGGACGCAGAGCGTCCCTTGAGGCGTTACCACGCAGAGCGTGGGAACGATCAGTCAAAGGCTCACATCCTCTCCTGCCTTAGATTTTTCCGCTCATAAGCTCATTCGAAAAAGTTATTTATTTCGCGATTCTTAGATCATTTAGTCTCCACTCACGCCGACATTCGGTCGCCTGATTTGGAGCTCTCAATTGAAACTGAATTTCCCGCTTCGCCTGCTCGCCGCCGCCTCACTGGCCGCTGCAAGCTTCTTGGCCCAGGCGGCCGACCTCACTGTCGCCTACCAGACTACCGTCGACCCGGCCAAGGTCGCTCAGGCCGACGGCGCCTACGAGAAAGCTACCAAGGCCGATATCAGCTGGCGCAAGTTCGATAACGGCGCCGATATCATCGCCGCCATCGCGTCCGGCGATGTGCAGATCGGCTACCTCGGTTCGAGTCCGCTGGCCGCCGCGATCACCCGCAAGGTACCGGTAGAAACCTTCCTGATTGCCACGCAGATCGGCGCCGCTGAAGCACTGGTCGCGCGCGACGGCTCCGGCATCAAGACTCCGCAGGATCTGATCGGCAAGAAAATCGCCGTGCCGTTCGTGTCCACCGGGCACTACAGCCTGCTCGCCGCGCTCAAGCACTGGAACATCGATCCGTCGAAAGTCACCGTGCTCAACCTCGCGCCGCCAGCGATCATCGCGGCGTGGAAACGCGGCGATATCGACGCCACTTACGTGTGGGATCCGGCACTGGGCGTGGCCAAGGAAAACGGCACAGTGCTGATCACCTCCGGCGAGCTGGCCAAGTTCGGCGCGCCGACCTTCGATGCGTGGATCGTGCGCAAGGACTTCGCCGAAAAGCACCCGGAAATCGTCACCGCGTTCGCCAAGGTCACCCTCGACGCCTACGCCGATTACCGCAAGGATCCGCAGGCCTGGCTGGCCAACCAGAGCAACGTCGACAAACTGGTGAAACTCTCCGGCGCCAAGGCCAGCGACATTCCATTGCTGTTGCAGGGCAACGTCTACCCGCTGGCGGCGGATCAGGTCAGTGATCTCGGCGCGCCGACCACCAAAGCCATCACTGACACTGCCGCGTTCCTCAAGGAGCAAGGCAAGGTCGAAGCCGTGCTGCCGGACTACGCGCCTTACGTCAGCGCCAAATACATCACCAACTGATCGGGAGATACAGCGATGGCCTTGCTACAGCTGGAGCGCATCAGCGCACAGTACCCGGGCAGCCCGGAGCCGGTGCTGGCGGATATTTCTCTGACCCTGGGGCCGCAGCAATTGCTGGTCGCCCTCGGCCCATCCGGCAGTGGCAAGACTTCGCTGTTGAACCTGATTGCCGGCTTCGTCGAGCCGAGTGCCGGGCGCATCACCCTTGACGGCGTGCCGGTCAAAGGCCCGAGCGCCGAACGTGGCGTGGTGTTCCAGGATGACGCGTTACTGCCTTGGCAGGATGTATTGGCCAACGTCGCCTTCGGCCTCGAACTGGCCGGTGTCGGCAAGGACAAACGCGAACAACGCGCCCGGGAAATGCTCGCGCTGGTCGATCTCGCCGGTTTCGAAGACCGACGCATCTGGCAATTGTCCGGTGGCCAGAAACAACGCGTCGGCCTCGCTCGCGCCCTCGCCGCCGACCCGCGCGTGTTGCTGATGGACGAGCCGTTCGGTGCGCTTGATGCATTCACTCGCGAGCAGATGCAGGAGCTGTTGCTGCAAGTCTGGCAACGCACGGCCAAGCCGGTTTTCCTGATTACCCACGACATTGAAGAAGCGGTGTTCCTCGCCACGGACCTGATTCTGCTGGCGCCGAATCCAGGGCAGATCGTCGAGCGCCTGCAATTGGATTTCGGTCAGCGTTATGCCGCTGGCGAGTCGGCGCGCGCGATCAAATCCGATCCGCGTTTCATCGAAACCCGCGAGCACGTGCTGAGCAAAGTCTTCTCGCAACGCAGCGCCGGACAACGGCAGGAGCGCGCATGAGCAGTTACGACGTTTCCGCTGCGGCGGTGAAAACACCTTCGGTGAGCATCCCGGTGCGCCGCAGCCTCAGCACTCGCTGGATCAGCCTGCTGACACTGTTCGGCCTGCTGGCGATCTGGTGGGCGGTGACCGCGACCGGCCTGATCGAACCGCTGTTCCTGCCGCCACCCTCCGCCGTGCTGCAAAAGGGCTGGTTGCTGGCGACCTCCGGATACATGGATTCGACGCTGTGGCAGCACCTCAGTGCCAGCCTCAGCCGCATCGGTCTGGGTCTGGTTTTTGCGATTCTCACCGCCGTGCCGGTAGGCATCGCCATCGGCGCCAACCGCATCGCCCGCGGTGTGCTCGATCCGCTGATCGAGTTCTACCGCCCGATCCCGCCGCTGGCCTATCTGCCGCTGATCGTGATCTGGTGCGGCATCGGCGAGTTGTCGAAAGTGCTGTTGATCTATCTGGCGATTTTTGCGCCGATTGCAATTGCCACCGCGACGGGCGTGCGCACGGTTGATCCAGCAAAACTGCGCGCCGCTCAGTCATTGGGCGCGACGCGCGCGCAGTTGATTCGCCATGTGATTTTGCCGAGCGCTCTGCCGGACATTCTCACCGGCGTGCGCATTGGTCTGGGCGTCGGCTGGTCGACCCTGGTCGCCGCTGAACTGATCGCGGCCACCAGTGGCCTGGGCTTCATGGTGCAGTCGGCCGCGCAGTTTCTGGTCACCGATGTCGTGGTGCTGGGGATTCTGGTCATCGCCCTGATCGCCTTCGCCATGGAAATGGGCCTGCGCGCATTGCAGCGCAGACTGGTGCCGTGGCACGGCCAGGCGCACTAAATCGCCTTGTGAAAATTCCCCTGTGGGAGCGAGCCTGCTCGCGAAAGCGTCAGATCAGTCACTGCCTGTCGCCTGACACTCTGCATTCGCGAGCAGGCTCGCTCCCACAAAAGCATGACACTCCGAATTCGAAGAGAAAGACCATGAGCACCCTCAACATCACCCCGTTAAGCTCGGCCCTCGGCGCGCAGATCAGTGGCGTCGACATCAGCCAGCCGCTGAGCCTGGAACAGCGCGACGCCATCGAGCAGGCGCTGCTCAAGTATCAGGTGCTGTTCTTCCGCAACCAGCCGATCGAGCCGGCACAGCAGGCACGTTTCGCACATTATTTCGGCGACCTGCACATTCACCCGATCTACCCGAACGTACCGGAACAACCGGAAGTACTGATCCTCGACACCGCAGTCACCGACGTGCGCGATAACGCGATCTGGCATACCGACGTGACCTTCCTGCCGACGCCGGCGATGGGCGCAGTGCTCAGCGCCAAGTTGCTGCCGGAGTTCGGTGGCGACACGTTGTGGGCCAGCGGCATCGCGGCATATGAAGCGTTGTCGGCGCCGATGAAAACCCTGCTCGAAGGTCTGAGCGCCACCCACGATTTCACCCGATCGTTTCCACTCGAGCGCTACGGCAACACGCCTGAAGCGCTGGCGCAGTGGGAAGAAGCGCGGCGCAAGAATCCACCGCTGTCGCACCCGGTGATCCGTACGCACCCGGTGAGCGGACGGCGCTCGCTGTTCGTCAATGAAGGCTTCACTTCGAAGATCAATGAACTGTCGGAAACCGAGAGCGAAGCGATCCTGAAGTTTCTGTTTGCCCACGCGACACGGCCGGAATTCACCATTCGCTGGCGCTGGCAGAAAGACGATATTGCCTTCTGGGACAACCGCGTGACGCAGCATTACGCGGTGGACGATTACCGCCCGGCGCGGCGGGTGATGCAGCGGGCGACGGTTTTGGGGGATGTGCCGTTTTTTCGCTGAACCCTTTTAAAGGCAAAAGCCCCTCACCCTAACCCTCTCCCGGAGGGAGAGGGGACTGATTGGGGGATGCTGTAGAAGTACGCCGACCTGAACGTACTTTGCTGAATCCATAATCGACTCGGTATTTCAGGTCGATGTAAGACGCAAGACACCTCGGTCGGCTCCCTCTCCCTCTGGGAGAGGGCTGGGGTGAGGGTGACTCACTCCGCCGTCGAAGGCTTCTCCCAAAGATTGATCCCGCCCTCTTGGGCAAACCGGTCAATCTCCGCCAGCTCTTCAGCACTGAAATTCAGATTCTTCAGCGCCCCGACGTTCTCGATGATCTGCTCCGGCCGGCTCGCGCCGATCAGTGCCGAGGTCACTCGTGGATCACGCAGGGTCCACGCCAATGCCAGTTGCGCCAGACTCTGGCCGCGACGCTGGGCGATCTCGTTCAACGCTCGCACGTGGGCGATGTTGGCCTCGGACAAGTGCGAAGCCTGCAGCGAACCACCGCCCGGACGATTGACCCGCGCATCCGCCGGCACGCCGTTGAGGTATTTGTCGGTGAGCAAGCCCTGCGCCAGCGGCGTAAACGCGATGACGCCCGTGCCGAGTTCATCGGTGGTATCGAGCAGGTCCTTTTCCACCCAGCGATTGAGCAGGTTGTACGCCGGCTGATGAATCAGCAGCGGCACTTTCCACTCTTTCAGCAGCGCGGCCATTTCTCGGGTTTTCACCCCGGAATAGGACGAGATGCCGATGTACAAAGCCTTGCCCTGCTGCACGGCGGTGGCGAGGGCGCTGGCGGTTTCTTCCAGCGGAGTGTCCGGGTCGAAGCGGTGCGAATAGAAGATGTCCACATAATCCAGACCCAAGCGTTGCAGGCTCTGGTCGAGGCTGGCCAGCACGTATTTGCGCGAACCGCCGCCCTGACCATACGGGCCGGGCCACATGTCCCAACCGGCCTTGCTGGAGATGATCAGCTCGTCGCGATACTGCTTGAAGTCTTCGCGCAGCAGGCGACCGAAATTGATCTCGGCGCTGCCGTATGGCGGGCCGTAGTTGTTGGCCAGATCGAAATGGTTGATGCCCAGATCGAACGCGGTGCGCAGCAAGGCACGCTGGGTTTCGATCGGCGTGCTGTCGCCAAAGTTGTGCCACAGGCCCAGCGACAATGCCGGCAGCACCAGACCGCTGCGGCCGACGCGGCGGTAAGGAATGGAGTCGTAGCGGTTTTCGGCAGCGGTGTAAGTCATCGAATCCTCTCTTGTTTGATTAACAGCAGATTGAGGGTGAAACCAAACTCTGTGGCGAGGGGATTTATCCCCGATGGGTGGCGAAGCCGCCCCAAAATCTGAAACCTCGGTGAATCAGCTGTACCGAGTGCGCTGGTTTTACGACTGCTTCGCAGCCGGACGGGGATGAATCCCCTCGCCACAAAGGCCCCATCAATCATGCGAAGCGATTTGCAGGTCGAACCAGCCTCAGGTTCTGCCGCAACGTCCGGCCTCCATATCCAGTTCTGAACAACACGCCCAGCATACGCCCAAGCGGCGCGGCGCCGACCTCCGGTTCGACCAATTGCTGAAACGTTTCACATTTTTTCTGCGCTTCAGCCTCGCTGGAGATTGGCGTGCTGGCGGCAACGCGGGTGCTGGAAAGCCTTGGGGTATTGCCGAGCGACGAAGTGCAACGGCTGAACCTGCTGCGATGCCAAGTGATCGAGCGGGAAAGCACCTGACTGCAGGAGCGAGCAGGCTCGTTCCCGCAGAATCTGCGTCATACCGACAATTCGCGCAGCGCAGCGGCCGCCAGAAATCCGGACCGGGAACGATAGCGCCGGTCTCGCCGGACGGTCTGGTCAATACGTTCCAGCAACTGCTCGGGCAATGTGGCATTGAAGCGCACTGATTTGCCGAAGTAAGGCGTGATGTCAAAGTCGACCACGCCCCAGATACCGCCCGCGTAATCCGGGTTATCAAGATGAGCATCAATGTCGCGCACTTGCGGCAGTGGCGCGCCATCGGCGACCAGCCCCTCGTAGTGCAGCGCCAGCGCTTCCTGCGTGTTTTCGAAAGCTTCGGCTACCGTGGCGCCTGCGGAATAACACCCCGGTACGTCCGGAATGATCACGCCGTAGTCCGAGTCGGCATCCTTGTGCAGAACGACCGGGAATTTCATAAAGGTGAACCCTTCCTCTGGCAAGTCCATGATGGGCGTTTCGTCTTCGGATACGGGCCTCATTTCAAACCCGCCTGTTTCAAAATGCTGTTGATCGTACCCTTGGGCAGATCCGAATCAGGATGCTTGATTGTCACCCTTCCCTGCTTGAACGAATGCTTGTACTGGTGGTGACTGCCTTTTACCGCGACCAGGTACCAACCATCGTCCTCGATCATCCTGATCATTTCCCGACTGCGCATGTCCTTCGCCCTTATCTACAGCAACAGCTACAACTCTAGGGGATAAAGCGCGCAGCGATACACACCATACACACTTGGATAAATAATAGTCTGTTTCATGATCATCACAGATGGACGGATCAACGGCGGGGCCCAAGATTGCAATGGGCAGCGCGGTGTTCGGCGTGCCGGTGGCGGCAATGGTGTTGTTCATGCTGCTGAGCGCCGAGTCCTGAGCAGACCCGGCACTCAGCCGTCGATCAACGCACCAGATGCAGGAACTGCATGTGCCGTTCGTACTGGTCGAGGATGTCGTTGATGATCTGCTCTTTGGTGTAGCCGACCAGATCGTAGTCCTGACTGCCCTCGCTCAAGTGCACTTCGGCGCGGTAGTAGCGGCGATTGTTGAGTTGCTTGGAACCCATGCCGCCGCGCGCGAACGATGGCGTGAAGTAGCCGCGCATCTGCACCTGATAGATGAACGGATGCTGCTCGCCATGACCAATTTCCAGGCTGACGTTGTCATGCGCCGGATCTGGCTGGGTGACGACGTGCAGACCTTTTTCGACGAACACGGCGGTCACTTCCTCGATTGCCGGGCGCACCGTGCTTTCCATGAAGCGGTACACCTCGTCGCGGGACGGGAAGTGCACGGCCTGACTCAGGCGCTGACGCCAGCCACCGGTGCCACGCCGCGAACCGGAGACCGGCGCCAGCGAATGCAACTGCGCGATCTGCTTCTGCGACTCCAGATAGAACGCCTTGTGCAGGCCCCACATCATCAGCAGCAGGATCAACGAGAACGGCAATGAGGTCAGCACCACCGCCGACTTCAGCGCATCGATGCTGCCGGAGAACAGCAGCGCGCTGGTAATCAGCGCGGTCATTGCGCCCCAGAACACCCGCAGCCATTTCGGCCCGTCTTCATCCGGGTTGCCACCCTTGGCCGACAGGGTCGAGAGGACCACGGTGCCAGAGTCCGCCGAGGTCACGAAGAACACGAAGCTGATAAACACCGTCACGGCAATGACCGTCTTGCTCCACGGATAGGTTTCCAGCAGCAGGTAAATGCTCATCGACGGATTGTCGATGGCCGACATGCCCAACGCACTCATGCCGTGATTGAGCACCTGATCCAGGGCGCTGTTGCCGAAGATCGACATCCACGCCAGGGTGAAACCGAGCGGGATCAACAGCACGCCGAAGACGAATTCACGGATGGTGCGGCCACGGGAGATCCGCGCAATGAACAGGCCCACGAACGGCGACCATGCAATCCACCAGGCCCAGTAGAACACTGTCCAGCCACCCAGCCAGTCACTCGGTTTGTCGTAGGCGTAGAGGTCGAAACTCTTCATCGGCAAGGCGCCGAGGTAATCGCCGACGTTCTGGATGAGGGTGTTGAGCAGGTGCTGCGTCGGCCCGGCAAACAGCACGAACAGCAGCAGCCCGCAGGCCAGCAGCATGTTGATGTCGGACATCACCCGCACGCCTTTATCGACACCGGAGACCGCAACGATGATCGCCGCGCCCATCATCAGCGTAATCAGGCCGACCTGAA
This sequence comes from Pseudomonas iranensis, assembly GCF_014268585.2. Taxonomy (NCBI): domain Bacteria; kingdom Pseudomonadati; phylum Pseudomonadota; class Gammaproteobacteria; order Pseudomonadales; family Pseudomonadaceae; genus Pseudomonas; species Pseudomonas iranensis. The sequence continues at coordinate 482,580 of NZ_CP077092.1, read as the reverse complement.
TCCACTGGGTATGGGCGATGCCGAACAGATAATCCAGGCCCGAGTTGAGGTGCAACACGCCGAAGCCCATGTCGGCACCAAGACCGAACACCGTGGCGATGATGCCGAAGCCGTCCACCGCATAGCCGATCGGGCCGTTGATGCGTTTGCCGATCAGCGGATACAACGCCGAACGCAGGGCCAGCGGCAGATTGTGCCGATAGGCGAAATAGGCCAGCGCCATGCCGACGAAGGCAAACACGCCCCAGCCATGCAGGCCCCAGTGCAGGAACAGAATCTGCATCGCTTGCCGCGCGGCGTCGGCGGTGCCGGCCTCCCCTTGCGGCGGCTGCAGCATGTGGGTCAGCGGTTCGGAAACGCAGAAGAAAAACAGCGTGATGCTTATCCCGGCGGCGAACAGCATGCCGGCCCAGGACAGGTAACTGAATTCGGGCTCGTCGTGGTCGGCACCGAGTTTTATCTTGCCGTAGCCGGATAACGCGGTGACCACCACGAAGACCAGATACAGGGTCATCGCGAGCAGGTAGTACCAGCCGACCGTATTGGCCGCCCAGTTTTGCGCTTCCAGCAACCAGGCGCCGGCCTGCTCGGGGATGGCAATGACGACAAGACCAAACAGCAGAATGACCGTCGCGGCGAAGTAGAACACCGGCGGATTCATGCGCACCAGACCGCTGGCGGGGGTAGACGATGCACTCATGAAACGTGCACCTCGAGGGGTTGAAACGTGGCTGAAATGATCGGACTCAGCAAAGGCAAGCCTCCTGTTGTGAGCGGGCAGCGAACCACCGGTTTAACTTGAATGAACGTTCAAGTTAAACATGAATGGGGTGGTAAGGACTAATCGCAGGGCTGGGCGGTAGGTTTCCTACAGCGCCCAAAGAGGGGTATGACGCGGGTCTGAGGGGATTTGTTCAACAGCAAAATGCCTGATGCCCGAACCTGTAGGAGCTGCCGAAGGCTGCGATCTTTTGATCTTGATGTTTAAAAGCAAAGATCAAAAGATCGCAGCCTCGTTTCACTCGTCAGCTCCTACAGGTCGCATGTTTGCAGGCTATTTTTGCGTCCCGTCATCATGCTGCAGATTCGCCTGGGTCAGATTCGCCCCCGCCGGCACGCTGCGCGTCAGCCAGACGTTGCCGCCAATGGTCGAGCCCTTGCCGATGGTGATCCGTCCGAGAATCGTCGCCCCGGCGTAAATCACCACGTCATCCTCAACGATCGGGTGACGCGGATGGCCCTTCTGCAACTGGCCGTCCTCATCCGCCGGGAAGCGCTTGGCCCCCAGGGTCACCGCCTGATAAATCCGCACTCGCTCACCAATGATCGCGGTTTCGCCAATCACCACACCGGTGCCGTGATCGATAAAGAAGCTGCGGCCGATCTGCGCGCCCGGGTGGATATCGATGCCCGTCGCCGAGTGGGCGATTTCCGCGCTGATCCGCGCCAGCAGCGGCAGCCCGGCACGGTATAAATGGTGCGCCAGGCGATGGTGAATCACCGCGAGAATGCCCGGATAGCACAGCAGCACTTCATCAACGCTGCGTGCCGCCGGGTCGCCGTGATAGGCCGCCAGCACATCGGTGTCGAGCAGCGTGCGCAGCCCCGGCAAGGCCAACGCGAAATTTTGCACGATCTGGATGGCGCGGGTTTCGACTTCACTGTCGTCCTGCGCGCTGTGGCGGGCAACGTAACGCAACTCCAGGCGCGTTTGCGCCAGCAAGGCATTCAGCGCTACATCAAGCGTGTGGCCGACGTAGAAATCTTCACTTTCTTCACGCAGATCGACCGGCCCCAGGCGCATCGGGAACAGCGCGCCACACAGCGCCTCAAGGATTTCCGCCATGGCCGCCCGCGACGGCAACTCGCGCCCACCCTGCTCTCCTGAAGCCCGACCATTCTGTGCGCGCCACTGATCCCGCGCGCTGCGCAGCTGGCCGACGATGGTGTGCAATTGCCAATGGCTGGAACGCTCGCTCACGGTAAAAGACTCCTTACGGGCGGCCGGACTGTCTGGCCGCGTCATCGGCGCCTACTTTACGGCATGCCTTTGCCGACGAATTAAGAACCGATAGTGCTGGCCTCAGTCCATTTGGCTATAAGCGATTGGCGGTTGCCCGGGCAAAAACGCGTGCCTATAGTCCTTTCATTCTTCTGCGCCAGTACGGACCCATGATCAAACAACAGCTGCAACGCTTCCCCCGTCTCGAACTGCTGAGCCACCCCACGCCGCTGGAAAAACTCGAACGCCTGTCCACCTGGCTCGGTCGCGAGGTGTACATCAAGCGCGATGACCTGACACCGCTGGCGATGGGCGGCAACAAGCTGCGCAAACTCGAATACCTCGCCGCCGACGCGCTCGCGCAAGGTGCTGACACGCTGATCACGGCCGGTGCGCTGCAATCGAATCACGTGCGCCAGACCGCTGCGCTCGCGGCGAAACTCGGCCTCGGTTGTGTGGCGCTGCTGGAAAACCCGCTGGGCACTGACGACAGCAATTACACCGGCAACGGCAACCGCCTGCTGCTGGATCTGTTCGACACCAAGGTCGAGTTGGTCGACAACCTCGACAATGCCGACGAACAACTGGCCGCCCTCGCCGTACGTCTGCGCGGCAACGGCAAGAAGCCGTATCTGGTGCCGATTGGCGGCTCCAATGCGCTCGGTGCTCTGGGTTATGTGCGCGCCGGGCTGGAGCTGGCTGAGCAGATCAAGGACAGCGGCCTCGATTTCGCCGCGGTGGTGCTGGCTTCAGGCAGTGCCGGTACTCACAGTGGTCTCGGACTGGCGCTGAGTGAGGCGCTGCCGCAACTGCCGGTGATCGGCGTGACCGTTTCGCGCAGTGAAGAAGACCAGCGCCCGAAGGTCCAGGGTTTGGCCGAACGCACCGCTGAGCTGCTGGGCGTCGAATTGCCGACCAGCTTCAAGGTCGAGCTCTGGGACGAATATTTCGCCCCGCGTTACGGCGAACCGAATGCCGGTACTTTGGCGGCGGTGAAACTGTTGGCGGCTCAGGAAGGTCTGTTGCTTGACCCGGTCTACACCGGCAAGGCCATGGCCGGTCTGCTCGACGGGATTGGCCGGCAGCGCTTCGATGACGGCCCGATCATCTTCCTGCACACCGGTGGCGCGCCGGCGTTGTTTGCGTATAAGGATTCTTTCTAAGAGCAGATCAAGAGATCGCAGCCTTCGGCAGCTCCAACATGAGATCACCTGTAGGAGCTGCCGAAGGCTGCGATCTTTTAAGAAGTCACTTATATTCCTTAAATGAATAAAAGATTCCATATTAGGTATTTTCAAGTCTAAAACAGACATCTTATAGTCTCGCCGCAGGCGAATTTCGGGCGAGACGCTTAAGCTGCTTTAAGGCAGGATAGCGCTGTCGTTCAAATCACCATTTGCCTACATTCCTTAAGCGTCTTCCATAAGAAAACACAGGGGCTTGTCATGAATTTTTCCGCACTACGTCGCACTCTGCTGGTCGGTTCGCTGGGTCTTGCGCTCAGCGCTGGCCTGATCGGTCAGGCAGTGGCCGGTGAGCAGTTGCAACAGATCAAGGACAAAGGCGTGCTCAACGTCGGCCTGGAAGGCACTTACCCACCGTTCAGCTACGTCGACGAGAACGGCAAGCTGTCCGGTTTCGAAGTCGAGCTGTCCGAAGCGCTGGCGCAAAAGCTCGGCGTCAAGGCCAAGATCCAGCCGACCAAATGGGACGGCATCCTCGCCGCGCTGGAATCCAAGCGTCTGGATCTGGTGGTCAACCAAGTGACCATCTCCGACGAGCGCAAGAAGAAGTATGACTTCTCCGAACCCTACACCGTGTCCGGCATCCAGGCCCTCGTGCTGAAAAGCAAAGAGTCGGCGCTGAACATCAAGACTGCCGCTGACCTGTCCGGCAAGAAAGTCGGTGTCGGCCTGGGCACCAACTACGAGCAGTGGGTTCGCGCCAACGTGCCGGGTGCTGACGTGCGCACCTACGATGATGATCCGACCAAGTTCGCCGACCTCAACAACGGTCGTACCGATGCCATCCTGATCGACCGTCTGGCTGCCCTCGAATACGCCAAGAAAGCCCCGAAAACCGTCGCAGCCGGTGAGGCCTTCTCGCGTCAGGAATCCGGTATCGCCCTGCGCAAAGGCGAGCCTGAACTGCTCGCTGCGGTGAACAAGGCGCTCGACGAACTGCGTGCTGACGGCACTCTCGAGAAACTGTCGAAGAAATACTTCAACGCAGACGTCACTAAATAATGGAAGAGGCTTTCCAACTCGCGCTGGATTCCGCGCCCTTTCTGTTGAAGGGCGCGTACTACACGGTAGTCCTCAGCCTCGGCGGGATGTTCTTCGGTCTGCTGCTGGGCTTCGGCCTCGCGCTGATGCGCCTGTCGCGCTTTAAATCGGTCAGTTGGCTGGCCCGCATCTACGTGTCGTTCTTTCGCGGCACGCCGTTGCTGGTGCAGCTGTTCGTGATCTACTACGGCTTGCCGCAACTGGGCATGGAGCTTGATCCGCTGCCGGCAGCGCTGATCGGTTTCTCGCTGAACATGGCCGCATACGCCTGTGAAATCCTCCGTGCCGCAATCGGTTCGATCGAACGCGGTCAGTGGGAAGCTGCTGCGAGTATTGGCATGACCCGCGCGCAGACACTGCGCCGGGCCATCCTGCCGCAAGCGATGCGCACGGCTTTGCCGCCGCTGGGAAACAGCTTCATTTCGCTGGTCAAGGACACCGCCCTCGCTGCGACCATTCAGGTGCCGGAGCTGTTCCGTCAGGCGCAGCTGATTACCGCCCGGACTTTCGAAGTCTTCACCATGTATCTTGCCGCCGCGTTGATCTACTGGATTCTGGCCACGGTGCTTTCGCACTTGCAGAACAAGTTGGAAGAGCGGGTCAATCGGCACGACCAGGAGTCCTGACGCGATGATTGTCGTGGAAAAACTGACCAAGCAATTCAAGGGTCAGGTCGTGCTCAACGGCATCGACCTTGAGGTAAAGGAAGGCGAAGTCGTCGCGATCATCGGGCCCAGTGGCTCGGGGAAAACGACGTTCCTGCGTTGCCTGAATTTCCTCGAAGAACCCACCAGCGGCCGGATCAAGGTCGGCGATATCGAAATCGATACCAGCCGTCCGCTGAACCAGCAGCAAAGTCTGGTGCGCAACCTGCGCCAGCACGTCGGCTTCGTGTTCCAGAACTTCAACCTGTTCCCCCATCGCACCGCTTTGGAAAACGTCATCGAAGGCCCGATCGTGGTCAAGAAGATGCCGCGCGACCAGGCAGTTGCTCTGGGTAAAAAACTGCTGACCAAGGTGGGGCTTGCCGGCAAAGAGGACGCCTATCCGCGCCGTCTCTCCGGTGGCCAGCAACAGCGCGTGGCGATTGCCCGGGCGCTGGCGATGGAGCCGGAAGTGATTCTGTTCGACGAACCGACTTCAGCGCTCGACCCGGAACTGGTCGGTGAAGTGCTGGCGACCATTCGCGGTCTTGCCGAAGAAAATCGCACCATGGTGATTGTCACCCATGAAATGGGCTTTGCCCGTGACGTGGCCAATCGCGTGGTGTTTTTCGACAAGGGCGTAATTGTTGAACAGGGTGAAGCCAAGGCACTGTTTGCCAACCCGAAAGAAGAACGCACCAAACAGTTTCTCAGCAAGTTTCTGAATCACGCCTGAGAACTTTCTCAGCAATACCCCTCCACTTCCACGGATGGAAGTTACCTCTCTCCCGGCATTTCAATCTTCTCTACATTTGTTACTTGCGAGCGCAGATATATATTGCGCAACGGTTACGCGCATCTTCGACTCGTCATATTTCCATACGTTTGCCTGCGAACAAACCCGCACAAAACCCTGCGCAATTGCCGTTTATCTGTAGCTGGTTTCGCGCGTACCACTAGGCATATTACCTAGGTGACGTAGGAGCTTTCTGATTAACTTGTAATTCACGCATTAACTAAGCCGCTCTATTGACACCCCTCTCCGCAGACTTTTATCTAGTCGGCAACCGGCGCCAATTAGTTCAAACAACTCGCACTAAAACCGAACAAATAGTTTTCGCTTTTATTGCCAGTTGATTCGCGTCTTTTTTGTTTTCCAGAAACGGATTTCGCTGCAAGACTTCAAGGAGAGAAACCGATGACCCGCACTTCGCACACCCCCGAACTTGCAGCGCCAACGCTGGCATGCGCACAAAAAACCGGCATCAATCAGGCGACAGCGGCCCATCTGCTGATCAGTGTACCGCCCTACCGCGACATGGACGTTGGCGATCTGATCGAACTGTTCTGGAACAAATGCTATGTCGCGTCAAAAGTCCTCAGCGCGGCCGATGTGGGCGAGTCGGTCAGCCTGCGGGTGCCGGAGAGTTTCATCACCAATGGCACCGCGCGCATTCACTACCGCGTGATGCAGGTCGGCCAGGGTCCGGCACTGTCGGCGGCGACTCGGGTGCAGGTCAAACTCGATTGCCCCGGTGGCCAGCCCACTGGGCAGTGCGAAGACGAAAATCAGCAACTGGCACCAGTGATCATCCCCGAAGCGATTCGCCGTCAGGGCGTGAATCCCAGCCAGATCAAACGCGGCGTGCCGCTGACTATCGAGCCTTACCTGAACATGGCAGAAGACGACGCCATCACCCTGCGCTGGGGGGATGTGCGTATGGATCTGGCGGCGCTCACTGCGGCCGATGTCGGGCTGCCGATTCAGGTCTGGGTGCCACCGGCGGTGATCGTCGAAGCGGGCGAAGACCTGCGACTGGACGTGACGTACTGCATCCTCGACCGGGTCGGTAACAACTCGCGCTGGGCGCCGCCGCGCACGTTGAAAATCGGTTGCGTGAATCCGTACGTAAAAGTCCCGTTGAAACCCGAATTCAAGGCTGCCGAATCGCGTACCAAGTGAGGCCTGCCCAAGGTGGGAGGTCAATAACTTCTCACCTGAAACTCGTTAACCAAGCCGAACATCTCCCCTTCTATGCATATTCCTAGAAGTTAGTTTATTTAATTTTTATACGCGATTAGGGTATATGCACCGGACCACCGGACATTCTTTCAATCGTCGCACTTCGCGGCGTTTTTCATGAGATGTGAGGTAGGTATGGTCCGGAACACAATCACCCCAGTGCAGATCGCCAGGGCATTGCGTGCAGCCAGGGAGCGGCACTGATGTCCAGTCTTGCAGATGCGAATCTGCAGTCCGACCTGGACATCGCCCCGCTGTTGTTGCCCGCGCAAGTACTGCGCAACGACGCTCAAGCCATCAAGGCCGCCCACGAGCTGGCGCAAGCCGCCCGTGTGCAGGCGGCCAAACGCGACCGGCAGCGCAAGCTGCCGTGGTCGGAAATCGAACAGTTCACCCGCAGCGGTCTGGGCAGTATTGCCATCCCGCGCGAATACGGTGGCCCGCAGGTTTCCTTCGTCACATTGGCCGAAGTATTCGCGATCATTTCTGCCGCCGACCCGGCGCTCGGACAGATCCCGCAGAACCAGTTCGGCATCATCCATCTGCTGCTCGGCACCGCTACCGAAGCGCAGAAAAAGCAGCTGTTCCAGAGTGTTCTGGAAGGCTGGCGCATCGGCAATGCCGGCCCGGAACGTGGCACGAAAAACACCTTGGAACTGAAGGCGCGAATCAGCGCCGACGGCGACGATCACGTGATCAACGGCCAGAAGTTCTATTCCACCGGCGCGCTGTTTGCGCATTGGGTCGCGGTGAAAGCGCTCAACGATGACGGTAAACAGGTGCTGGCCTTCGTCCGGCGCGGCACGCCAGGTCTGCGCATCGTCGATGACTGGTCGGGCTTCGGTCAGCGCACCACGGCCAGCGGCACGATCCTGCTGAACAACGTGCGCGTCGAGTCGAGCCTGGTCATCGACAACTGGAAGATCAACGACAAGCCGAACACCCAGGGCGCAGTGTCGCAGCTGATTCAAGCGGCCATTGACGCCGGCATCGCCCGTGGCGCCATCGACGACGCCATCGACTTCGTCAAAACCCGCGCACGGCCATGGATCGACGCCAAGGTCGAGCGCGCCTGCGATGACCTTTACGTGATCGCCGATATCGGCAAACTGAAAATCGAACTGCACGCCGCCGAAGCGCTGCTGCGCAAGGCCGGCAAAGTGCTCAATGACGTCCACGCCGCGCCGCTGACTGCCGAATCCGCCGCACGCGCTTCGATCGCCGTGGCCGAAGCAAAAGTGCTGACCACCGAGATTTCGCTGCTGGCCAGCGAAAAGCTCTTCGAACTGGCCGGCAGCCGCGCGACCCTTGCCGAATTCAATCTCGACCGCCACTGGCGCAACGCCCGCGTGCACACCCTGCACGACCCGGTGCGCTGGAAATATCACGCGGTCGGCGCCTATCGCCTGAACGGCACTTTGCCGGCTCGCCATTCCTGGATCTGAGACGACCAGTCATCTGGAGAACCCCCTATGACGCTTTCCCATCACGTCGCGCTCATCACCAGCGATGAGCAAGCCCTGATCGTCGCCAGCGACCTGGCCGAAGATTTCAAACGCGACAGCGCCCTGCGCGACCGCGAACGCCGCCTGCCATTGGCCGAGCTGGAAGTGTTTTCCCGCTCCGGCCTGTGGAGCATCAGCGTGCCGAAAGAATATGGCGGCGCGGGCGTATCCAACATCACCCTGGGCAAAGTCATCGCACTCATCGCTCAGGCCGACGGTTCGCTCGGGCAGATTCCGCAGAACCATTTCTACGCACTGGAAGTGCTGCGCGTGAATGGCAGCGATGAACAGAAACAGCGCCTGTACGCCGAGGTCCTCGCCGGCCAGCGCTTTGGCAATGCTTTGGCGGAACTGGGCACCAGAACCGCTCACGACCGTATCACCAGTCTCAAACGCGACGGCGCTGGTTATCGCATCAACGGTCGCAAGTTCTACTCGACGGGGGCGATTTACGCGCAGCGCATTCCAACGTCGGTGGTCGATGAAAACGGCGTACAGCAACTGGCCTTCGTCCCGCGCGAAAGCAAGGGCCTAACGGTGATCGACGACTGGAGCGGCTTCGGCCAGCGCACCACCGGCAGCGGCTCGGTAGTGTTCGAAGATGTGTATGTAGCGGCGGAAGACGTGATGCCGTTCCAGAGCGCTTTCGAGCGCCCGACCCCGGTCGGCCCGCTGGCGCAGATTCTCCACGCCGCCATCGACACCGGCATCGCCCGCGCCGCTTACGAAGACGCCCTGCATTTCGTGCGCAGCAAGACCCGCCCATGGATCGATTCCGGCAACGACAAAGCCACCGAAGACCCGCTGACGTTGAAAAGCTTCGGCCACCTGAGCATCCGCCTGCACGCCACCGAAGCCTTGCTCGAACGTGCCGGCGAATTTCTTGATGCCGCGCAAGCCGAAACCAACGCCGAAACCGTCGCCGCCGCCTCGATCGCGGTCGCCGAAGCGCGAGCGATCAGCACAGAAATCTCCCTCGCCGCTGGCAGCACGCTGTTCGAACTCGCCGGCAGCCAGGCCACCCTGAGCGAGCACGGCCTCGACCGCCACTGGCGCAACGCTCGCGTGCACACCCTGCACGACCCGGTGCGCTGGAAATATCACGCAGTAGGCAATTATTACCTCAACGATGAAAACCCTCCGCTGCGAGGGACGATCTGATGAGCGCTGCGAAAAAGAAGATTCTGCTCAACGCGTTCAACATGAACTGCATCGGCCACATCAATCATGGCCTGTGGACGCATCCGCGCGACACCTCGACCCGCTACAACACGATTGAGTACTGGACCGAACTGGCGCAGTTGCTTGAGCGTGGATTGTTCGATGGCTTGTTCATCGCTGACATCGTCGGCGTCTACGACGTCTATCAGAACTCGGTGGACGTCACGCTGAAAGAGTCGATCCAGTTGCCGGTCAATGACCCGCTGCTGCTGGTTTCGGCCATGGCCGCTGTTACCAGAAATCTCGGTTTCGGCCTGACCGCCAATCTCACTTACGAGCCGCCGTATCTGTTCGCCCGGCGCATGTCGACGCTCGATCATCTGAGTCGCGGCCGCGTTGGCTGGAACATTGTCACCGGTTACCTGGACAGCGCCGCCAAAGCCATGGGTCTGCGCGAACAGGTCGAACATGACCGCCGCTACGACCAGGCCGAAGAATATCTGCAGGTCTTGTACAAGCTCTGGGAAGGCAGCTGGGAGAACGGTGCGGTACTCAACGATCGCGAGCAGCGTATCTATGCGCAACCGGAAAAAGTGCACAAGGTCGAGCACCAGGGCGAGTTCTATCAGGTCGAGGGTTATCACCTCTGCGAGCCGTCGCCGCAGCGCACGCCGGTGCTGTTTCAGGCCGGCAGCTCCGATCGCGGCTTGCTGTTTGCCGGGCGTCATGCCGAGTGCGTGTTCATCAGCGGCCAGAACAAACCATCGACCAAAGTGCAGGTCGACAAGGTCCGCGCCAGCGCCGTCGAAGCCGGACGCAATCCTGAAGACATCAAGGTGTTCATGGGCCTCAATGTGATCGTTGGCGCCACCGAAGAAGCGGCGTGGGCCAAGCATGCCGAGTACCTCAGCTACGCCAGCGCCGAAGCCGGCGTGGCGCACTTTTCCGCGTCTACAGGCATCGACTTTGCCCAGTACGAAATCGACGAAGCGATCCAGTACGTGAAGAGCAATGCGATTCAGTCGGCGACGAAAAACCTGCAGAACAACGACTGGACCCGGCGCAAGTTGCTCGACCAGCACGCCCTCGGCGGCCGTTACATCACCGTGGTCGGTTCGCCCGAGCAAGTGGCGGATGAACTCGAATCGTGGATCGCCGAAACCGGTCTGGACGGCTTCAACCTGACCCGCATCGTCACCCCGGAAAGTTATGTCGATTTCATCGAACTGGTGATTCCCGAGTTGCAGCGACGCGGCTCGTTCAAGACTGCGTATGACAGCGGCACCTTGCGCGAGAAGTTGTTTCACGGTGAGGCGCAGTTGCCTGAGCAACACAGCGGATCTTCGTACAGGCATCAGAAGCTTCGCGAGCAGGCTCGCTCCCACATTTGAAATGCGTACCCCTGTGGGAGCGAGCCTGCTCGCGAAGAGGCCCTCCCCTGCACAACAAATCCATGCACTGACTGGAAAAACCACCATGACCAAGAAAACCCTGTCCCACCCAGTCAAAGCACTGGCCTTGGCCTTCGGCCTGTTCAGCTCGGCTATCTTCGCCGCCGACGCCCCGTTGAAAATCGGCACCACCGCCGCTTTCGCCATTCCGCTGGAAGCCGCCGTCGAGGAAGCTTCCAAACAAGGCCTGAAAGTCGAGCTGGTGGAATTCACCGACTGGATCGCGCCCAACGTCAGCCTCGCCGCTGGCGACATCGATGTGAATTATTTCCAGCACATTCCGTTTCTGGAAAACGCCAAAGCCGCGTCCGGTTTCGATCTGGTGCCATTCGCTCCTGGGATCATCAACAACGTCGGCCTGTATTCGAAGAAATACAAAAGCTTCGATGAACTGCCCGAAGGCGCCAGCGTCGCCATCGCCAACGACCCGATCAACAGCGGTCGCGGTCTGCAATTGCTCGCCAAGGCCGGTTTGATCACCCTGAAACCGGGCGTCGGTTACAAGGCCACCGAGGACGACATCGTCGCCAATCCGAAAAATATCAGGATCCTGCAGGTCGAAGCCGTGCAGCTGGTGCGCGCCTATGACGACGCCAATCTGGTCCAGGGTTATCCAGCCTATATTCGCTTGGCGAAGACCTTCGATGCCGGCTCGGCGCTGCTGTTCGACGGTCTCGATCACAAGGAATACGTGATCCAGTTCGTCATCCAGCCGAAGAGCAAAACCGACCCGCGCCTGATCAAGTTCGTCGACATCTATCAGCATTCGCCGGCCGTTCGTGCGGCACTGGACAAGGCCCACGGCAAGCTCTATCAGGCCGGCTGGGAAAGCTGAACATGACCGCAGCGATACAACGGCGACTGGAGCTTCCAGAGCCACACAATGCTGAAAAAACCGAGCTGCATCCCGAGTTGAAACGCGCTCACGTACGCTTTATTGGCGTGGGCAAAACCTATGACGGCCGACAAGGTCCGGTCGCGGCTTTGCAGGGCATCGACCTGGCGATTCAGCGCGGCGAAGTGTTCGGCATCATCGGCCGTAGCGGCGCCGGCAAGTCGTCGCTGATTCGCACGATCAATCGTCTGGAGCAGCCAACGTCGGGGCGGGTGTTGATTGATCAGGTCGATATCGGCGGGTTCGATGAAGACCGCCTCGTCGCCCTGCGCCGGCGCATCGGCATGATCTTCCAGCACTTCAATCTGATGTCGGCCAAGACCGTCTGGCAGAACGTCGAATTGCCGCTGAAGGTGGCCGGAGTGCCCAAAGAGCAGCGCGAGAAAAAGGTTCGTGAATTGCTCGAACTGGTCGGCCTGCACAGCAAGCACAAGGCCTATCCGGCGCAACTCTCCGGTGGGCAGAAACAGCGTGTCGGCATTGCCCGCGCGCTGGTGCATGACCCGGACATTCTGCTCTGCGATGAGGCGACATCGGCGCTGGATCCGGAGACCACGCAGTCGATCCTCGGCCTGTTGCGCGAGATCAACAAACGCCTGGGCCTGACCATTGTGCTGATCACTCACGAGATGGCAGTGATCCGCGAGATCTGCGATCGCGTCGTCGTGCTCGAGCACGGCCATGTGGTCGAGCAAGGCCCGGTGTGGCAAGTGTTCGGCAATCCGCAACACGCAGTCAGCCAGACCTTGCTCACACCGCTGCAACACACCTTGCCGGAAGAATTGCAGAGTCGTTTGCTGACGCAATCAACGGCTTCAAATGCAGCGGTGGTGTTGCGTTTGCAGTTCACCGGCAGTGCCGCTGATGAGCCGGATCTGGCCGCGTTGTTTGCGGCGTTGGGTGGCCGAGTGAAGCTGCTTCAGGGCGGCGTCGAACGAATTCAGGGACACGCGCTGGGGCAGCTTTTACTGGCCGTCAGCGGTTCGGCGTTCAGCGCCGAGCAATTGCGCGAGCGCGCCGGGCAGTGGGCGCAACGAGTGGAGGTATTGGGCTATGTGGTTTGATCGCTTGCTGCAGGGTTTTATCGACACCTTCCTGATGGTTGGCGTGTCCTCGTTGATCGCGCTGCTGGTGGGGATTCCCATGGCGGTGATTCTGGTCACCAGCGACAAGGGCGGGATCTACGAAGCGCCACTGTTGAACCGTGCGCTGGGCGCCTTCGTCAATCTGTTCCGCTCGATCCCGTTCCTGATTCTGATGGTCGCGCTGATTCCATTCACCCGCCTGATCGTCGGCACTACCTATGGCGTGTGGGCCGCTGTGGTGCCGCTGACAATCGCCGCAACGCCGTTCTTCGCGCGGATTGCCGAAGTGAGTCTGCGCGAGGTCGATCATGGTCTGATTGAAGCCGCGCAGGCCATGGGTTGCCGGCGCTGGCACATCGTCTGGCATGTGCTGCTGCCCGAGGCGCTGCCGGGGATTGTCGGGGGGTTCACCATCACGCTGGTGACGATGATCAATTCGTCGGCCATGGCTGGGGCAATTGGTGCCGGTGGGCTGGGGGATATCGCTTACCGCTACGGTTATCAGCGCTTCGATAGCCAGATCATGTTGACGGTGATCGTCTTGCTGGTGGCGCTGGTGGCGGTGATTCAGTTGGGTGGCGACAGGCTGGCGCGGGGGCTGAATAAGCGCTAAGGTCGATAGCGGCAGGTGGCCATCAACCAGGCCCATGTGATCGCAATATCTTCGGCAATGCCCTTCGCAAAAATCAGACACTTCCTACGAAGAATTTATCGTTTCGCCAGCCCCAACCACGCGGGTTTGCAGGACGATTCCTAGAATAATTTGCCCGCTTGTACCCGAAATATCCTGTAGCTAATCTCCGGTCGTCACTGTTTTGCGGTGACTGGATTCAGTTGTCCGGCCGGCAACTGATCCGCGTGCAGCCGCCGTCCTGCTCGTTTAGTCGCGAAATGGTTGGCTCCCACTTGAAGTCAGGAGTTTACCCATGGAAAAGAAACTTGCCGATCCGCCACTCAGCCTTACCTCAAGCAAGCGGTTCACCGAGGATTTGCTCAAGGATCGCTCTGCACTGTGCCGCGCCGTCGACTCACATCTGGCCGGCAATCAGGTCACGTTGGCTGGACAGAAACGCGTCTACAGCATCAGCGAAGATGTGACGCTGGAGGACGCCCAACTGTATGTTGCCGATCTGCTGCGCTGCGCTTCGGTGACCGTCCATCAATGCGGTGACCAGCTCGGGGGCGCGGATCGGGCCATGGTGTTCTCGGTCTGGCATCTGCTGGAAATGGCCAAAGCGATGATGGACCGCTCGATCGATTGTCTGGGAGCCAAGCAGCACTGAAGCCTGGCACCCATCGCCGCCTGCACTGGCCCCAGCGCAGGCGGCGTTTTTTTGCCGGTGAAAAAGCTTATAGTCCGCCCTCACACCGCCAATACAGCATCGAACATGAAGCAAACGCCCAGCGACCTCGAACAGATCACCGCCACTACCCTCGGTCACTACAACTCGGTGGCCGAGGATTTCCGCGAAGGCACGCGCGACCACGATGTCAGCCAGAACATCGAGGCCTTGCTGCGCCACATTCACGGTGAAGCACCTTTCACGATTCTCGATTTCGGCTGCGGGCCGGGCCGGGATTTGCAAACCTTCACGCGCATGGGCCACGTCGCGATCGGCCTCGATGGTTCACAGGAATTCGCGCGCATGGCCCGCCAGGACAGCGGTTGCGAAGTCTGGCAGCAGGACTTTCTCAAGCTTGATCTGCCGGCCGAGCGCTTCGACGGCATCTTCGCCAATGCCGTGCTGTTTCATGTGCCGTTGCAGGTGTTGCCGCAAGTGCTACGGCAACTGCACGGCACCTTGAAACCGGGTGGCGTGCTGTTCAGTTCCAATCCGCGTGGCGACAATCAAGAGGGCTGGAACGGGCCGCGCTATGGCTCGTATCACGATCTCGAGGCCTGGCGCGGGTTGCTGACGGCGGCGGGGTTTGTCGAGCTGGAGCATTACTACCGGCCAGCGGGGTTGCCGCGCGAACAGCAGCCGTGGCTGGCGAGCGTGTGGCGCAAAGTCTGAATCAGGGCGCCGCTTGTACCTGATACTGGCTGACGGTGCCGTCCGCCAACAGTGCAGTCATGCTGTGTCCCGGTAACGTTCGGCCCTGCCAATTGCGTGGAGCGGCGTCGAAATTGGCCAGCAGTCGCGTGCCATCGGCAAACGTCGTCTGCTGGACCAGGCGATCCTCGCTCAACCAGTCAAAAGCGGTCAGCGCTTGCGTCGCCAGACGTTCGTGCAGCGGACGAAAGAATCGATCCTGACGCACGATCAACGGCAAGCGCTGATCAAGGCTGGCCGCGCTCAGGTGATACAGCGGCGGTACGTTGTAGAGCAACTGGGTGAGCTCGTTTTCCACCCGCACGTCGCTCAACTTCAGGTTATCGAACAACCAGTGATGACTGGTGATGACAGAGCCGTGGAACACCGCCTGATACAGCGGTAAACGGCTGGCGGGGGCGAAATGAACGCGTCGGTAGTCAGCCTTCAACCGGGTCGGTTTGAAGAACACCGCCGGCTGCTCCGGTGGGTACCATTGGCCGACGAAAAAGTCCGCTGTGCCCGGCTGCTGCATGTCGCGATCACCCCAGCCGATCACTGGCGTCTGCATGCCATGTGCGAACAAGACCCCTTGAGCGGTAGCGGAATTGCCATCCTCGGAGCCGCTCGGCAGCTGCAACACCTCGTTGATCCAGCGCGATGCAGCGACGTTGCCCGCGGCATTCTGCGCCTGGGTCATCAGCGCGCCGGGACGGTAACTGTCGAAGAGCATGCCAGCGGCATAGGCATCGAGAAACCAGCTGTTGAAGCCGGCAACCTTCTGGATTGCATCGATGCGCCGCTCAAGCAACGGTCGTACACATCGCGGATCGGTATAGTGACCGGACTGCTGAAACCCGCTTTTCAGCGCACCGTTTTCCTCCACGATCGCACACTCGGTATTGGCCTGGTCGCCTAGATGCGCAGTGGTCCAGTCCGGGTTTTCATCCCGGCGCAGCGCGGTTTCGTAGGAGTCATAGGGGGCAATCAGATACCCCGCAGAGACGGCGGCGCGCACCGCCTCCGGGTGCCAGAGTCCACCCTCCCAGCCCTCGCCGAGCCCAAGCCATAAACGCGAAAGTCCTGCGCTCTGCAATCGTTCAATGGTTCGCCGCGACAAGGTCCATCCCCAGCGCGAAGGCTCAGGCGCCAGCGTACCCTTCAGAACAACGGCCAGCTGCTCGCGCACCTCAGCGTACCCGTTGACCAGCGCCTGCATGTCCGGCACAGCATGCGCCTGCCAGGTTTTGCGCGCCTGAACGTTCAGCGCGCGATTGAGACTGCGCAGCATCACAGTCTGTTGATAGCGATCGAGTACGGTCTCGCTGGCGAGCAACCGTAGCGCTTCAGGATCCATCGCTGCCCGAAGCTCACTGACCAGCACACCCGAGCCGCGCAACCGGGCAATCAGCAGCGGCCAGTTGCGCACATCGTCAGGGCCGAGCAAGTCGTTGCTCCACAGATAGACATGCGCGGCACCGATCAGCCTGGCGGCTTGCGGGGTCTTGATCAGCTTGTTCGCCAAGGTTTCAAATTGATCGCTATCGATGAGCCACTGCTTGTAGCGCTTGGCCCCGGCCAAGGGATCGACATCGCCGAGAAACAGGCTGAAGGTCAGCGGTTTTGAGCGTTCAAGCGATGTGAATCGATGCCGGGCCGACAGCCCCAGCGCATCGCCATTGGCCTTGAAGCGCAGTTGATTGTTGTAAGGGTTGGTCAGCAACCAGTGCAGGCTGAACTTCTCGTACTCCATGCCCCAAAGCGGCAGGCTCAAGTCCTGGGTGGTATCGAGCGCGCCCTGCGCGAGCAGGAACTTCTGCCACACCCGATCACCGCGCGGCACGTAGCGCCCTTCGGCAAGCGGCCAGATCAGCGCCTGGCCCATTGCACTGGCGGGCTGATGAATAAACTCGATCTGCGAGGGCGAGTTAGCCGTAACAGAAAACGTCAGGTCACGCTGATTCAGGTCAACACTGAGCAACCAGCGCCCGTCGTCCCATTGCCATTCGATGCGATTGCCGCGCCTGACCATGTCGCTGACCTTGTGCCGCAGCACACCGGCCGAGGCTTGCACCGGCGCAGCGCCGGCAGCTTCAACGCGCACCGCCAGCGTCGCAGGATCGACCTGCACCCGCCAAAGATGGTTTTCCAGCAGCACTTCGGCCAGTACTGCCGGCGACAGGCTCAAGCCAGCGAGCAGCAACCATCCGCGTAACCAGCCGGAAACAGTCGACATGGCACGTCCCTCTTCGAATGAAGAAGGGACGTTAGCGCAGTCAGCTCACCCTGTAAGTCAGACCTTTCCCAAAGATCGCAGGGGCTAGCTCACTGCGCCGGCTTTTCATCCTTATGCGGCTCGCGAATCTTGTACCAGGCGACATACAGCGCCGGCAGAAACAACAGCGTCAGCAGCGTCGCCACGACGATGCCACCAATCATTGCGTAAGCCATCGGCCCCCAGAACACTTCGCGGGCGATCGGGATCATGCCCATGCTCGCTGCCGCTGCGGTCAGCAGGATCGGCCGGCGCCGGTGTTCGGTGGCTTCGACCACCGCGTCCCACGGCGCATAGCCTTTCTGCTCGAACTCATCGATCTGCGTCACCAGAATCACCGAGTTGCGGATGATGATGCCGATCAACGCGAGAATCCCGAGGATCGCCACGAAGCCCATCGGCGTGCCGGTCGGCACCAGCGCCAGGACCACACCGATCAAGCCCAGCGGCGCGACACTGGCGACCAGAAACATCTTCTGCACGCTGTGCAACTGGATCATCAGGAACGTCGCCATGAGGAACAGCATCAGCGGCAGCACCTTGGCAATCGGACCCTGGGCCTTGCCGCTTTCCTCGACCGTACCGCCGGTAGCGACTTTGTAGCCGACCGGCAGTTTCGAGGCAAAAGCATCGATCGACGGCTTGAGCAGTTTCACCAGATCGGTCGGCTGAATCTCGTCACGCACCGAGGCCTTGATGGTGATGGTCGGCAAGCGATCGCGACGCCACACCAGCGGCTGTTCCAGTTCATAGCGCACGGTGGCGAACGCCAGCAGCGGAATCGAGGTGCCGCTCGGCGTGACGATCTGCAGGTTCTGCAGGGTTTCCGGGGTGCCGCGTTCGGAATCCACCGCGCGACCGACCACGTTGATCAGGTAGATATCGTCATCGACCTGGGTCAACGGCGAGCCGCTGACGATGCTGTTCATCAGGTTGGCGACGTCTTCGGACGACAGCCCGAGCTGCCGCGCCTTGTCCTGAGCGATGTCGATGCGCAGGACTTTGCCGGGCTCGTTCCAGTCGTAAATGATCTCGCCGATGTGCGGGTTCTTGTCCAGTTCGGTGGCCAGGTCGATGGCGTGTTTGCGCACCTGATCGACATCTTTGCCGCTGACTCGATACTGAATCGGACGCCCCACCGGCGGGCCCATTTCCAGAGCCTGCACGTAGCTGCCGATGCCGACGAAGTCTTTGTGCAGGCGCTCACGCAAGCGCTGACTCAGGGCCTCGCGGGCTTCGAAATCCTTGCTGACGATCACCAGTTGCGCGTAGTACGGGTTCTGCAATTGCTGGTCCAGCGGCAGGTAGAAACGGATCGCGCCCTGACCGATGTAAGTGCTCCAGCGCACGATGTCCGGGTCGCCCTTGAGCGTCGCTTCGAGCTTGTCCACGGCTTTGCGGGTTTCATCGATCGAGGCGTTTTGTGGCAGGTTCAGGTCGACGAGAATTTCCGGGCGATCCGAAGCGGGGAAGAACTGGTTCTGCACGAAACGCATGCAGAATACCGCCAGCACGAACAGCAGCACGGTGACGCCGATCGCCCACCAACGATTGCGCATGGCCCACAACAGACCACCGTTGAAGGCGCGACCGACGCGACCCGGCTCGGCATCGTGGGCCTTCACCTTGTCGCTGAGGATGTGCACGCCGATCACTGGTGCGAAGAACACCGCGACCACCCACGAGACGATCATCGCCACGGCGATCACCGCGAACAGTGTGAAGGTATATTCACCCGCCGAACTGGCGTTGAGGCCAATGGGCACGAAACCGGCGACAGTCACCAGCGTACCGGTGAGCATCGGGAATGCGGTCGAGGTGTAGGCGAACGTCGCCGCCTGCTCCTTGCTCTCGCCCATTTCCAGCCGCGTAACCATCATTTCCACGGTGATCATCGCGTCGTCCACCAGCAGGCCGAGGGCAATGATCAGCGCGCCGAGGGAAATCCGCTGCATAGTGATGCCGCTGTATTCCATGAACACGAAGACCATGGCCAGCACCAGCGGAATCGAGCAGGCCACCACCAGACCGGCGCGCACGCCGAGGCTGATGAAACTCACCACCAGCACGATGATGACCGCTTCGAACAGCGCGCTGGTGAAACCGCCGACGGCCTCTTCCACCACCACCGCCTGATCGGAAACGGTGTGCACGCCGACGCCGACAGGCAAGTCAGCGGTGAGCTGGTCGATGCGCTCGTGCAGCGCCTTTCCGAATTCCTGAACGTTGCCGCCCTTCTGCATGGCAATCGCCAGGCCGATCGCCGGTTTGCCGTCGAAGCGGAATTCCGGTGTCGCCGGATCGACGTAGCCACGGCTGATCTCGGCGATGTCGGCCAGACGATAGAAGCGATCGTTGAGTTTGAGATTGACCTCGGCCAGATCCTTCTCCGACTCGAACTGGCCCGAGGTGCGCACGGAGATCCGCTCCGGCCCCGCCTCGATCACCCCGGCCGGAGTCACTGCGTTCTGCGATTGCAGGCTCTGCACCACTTGGCGCTGGTCGATACCCAGTGCGGCGAGTTTGCGCGTGGAGAAGTTCAGGTAGATCGTTTCGTCCTGCTGGCCGACCATTTCGATCTTGCCCAGCCCTGGCACGTTGCGGATTTCTGCGCGCGCCTGCTCCACGTAATCGCGCAACTGGCGCATGGTCAGGCCATCGGCGGTGAAGGCGTAGACCGAGCCGTACACGTCACCGAACTCATCGTTGAACCCCGGCCCCTGAATGCCCTGGGGAAACTGGCCGCGAATATCGTCGATCTTCTTGCGCACCTGGTACCAGATTTGCGGAATGTCCTCAGCGCTGGTGGTGTCGCGCAGGTACACGTAAACCGTCGACTCGCCGGGGCGGGTGTAGCTTTTCACGTAGTCGAGGGAATCGAGCTCTTCGAGCTTTTTCTCGATGCGGTCGGTGACCTGTTTGAGGGTTTCTTCCTGGGTCGCGCCCGGCCATTTGGTCTGGATCACCATGGTCTTGATGGTGAATGACGGGTCTTCTTCGCGCCCCAGATTGAAGTAGGAGAACACCCCCATCAGCAGCCCGACGAACATCAGGTACCACACGAAAGACTGGTGCTTGAGGGCCCATTCGGAGAGGTTGAAAGAGCCTTTCATTGACTGTCCTCGTCAAGTTTTACCGATTGTCCGGGTTTGAGACTGTTGACGCCGGCGCTGACCACGCGCTCGCCATTCTGCACGCCGCCGGCCAGCACCACGCTGTGGTCGCCACGGCTGACCACACTGACGTCACGCGGGTTGACGGTTTTGTTTTGCGTGTCGATCACCCAGATCCGGGGTTTGCCATCGACTTCCTGCAACGCAGTCAGCGGCAGTTCGATGCGCGGCTTGATCGCCGAGCTGAGGGTCACGCTGATCGCGGTGCCGAGGCGGAAACCGTCCGGTGTATCCGACAGGGTCAGGCGCGCGCGGCGGGTGCGCGTGGCGCTTTGCGCCTGGGGTTCGATCTCGCGGATGATCGCCGTGGTGTTGATGCTCGGGTCGAGTTGCGCAGCCACCGAGAACACCACGTCGCTGGGCAACTGATCGACCAGGGTATCGGGCAGATCGATCACCGCTTCCTTGATGTCCGGTTGCGCCAGCGTCACCACTTGTTGCCCGGCAGTTACCACTTGCCCGGCTTCGGCGTTCCACGCGGTGACCACAGCTTTGTGATCGGAGCGCAGCTCGGTGTAGCTCAACTGATCCTTGCTCTGGCTGACCGCCGCGCGCGCCTGATCGAGCGAGGCCTGAGTGGTTTTCAGATCGGTGTTGGCGACGTCCAGTTGCGCCTGCGCACCGACGCCTCGATCGAACAGCGCTTGCTGACGACGTGCGTTGGCCTGGGCGTTGATCAACTGCGCCTGGATCCTCGCCAGATCGCCCTGAGCCGAACGTAACTGGTTCTGCTGGTCGGATGGGTCGAGAGTGGCGAGCAAGGTGCCCTTCTGCACCTCGGCGCCGACATCGACGTTGCGACTGGCGATGCGTCCACCGACGCGGAAACCGGTGTTGCTCTCGTAACGCGCCTGAATGCTGCCGGCAAAGCGTCCGAGGCTTTCTTCGTTGAGGGCTTTGACCGTGACCGACAGCACCGGACGTACCGGTTCCGGCGGGGTTTCCTTTTCCGAGCAGGCGCCCAGCAGCAACGCCATGCACAACAGGCCGAGGCGCTTCATGGCTGCGCTCCCGGTTGCAGATCCTTGTAGGTGTTTTCGGCAATCTCGACTTTCATGCCGGGGTGCAGCAACTGGCCGCCGGCGACAATGACTTTCTCACCGCCCTTGAGGCCTTCGCTGATGATCACTTTGCCGGTCAGGTAGCGACCGACCGTGACCGTGTGCAACTGCGCTTCGCCTTTGTCATCGACCAGCCACACCGCCGGGTCGCTGATGTTTTTTGTCAGCGCCGACCAGGGCAGTTCCACCGCCGATTTGCCGGTGCCCTTGGCGGTGGCACTGACCACCGAACCGAGCTGCATGCCTGGCGGCAGCTTGTCGAGGCTGACCTTGACCTGCACGGTGCCCGATTGCGCCGACACCGACGGCGTGATCTCACGCACGGTGCCGGTGGTTTTGATCTCGGGATTGTCGAGCAGGCTGACCACGATCGAACGATCGGACGGACGCTCGGCCAGCAGCGATTCGTAGACATTGAATACCGCGTCGCGGTCGCCATCGCGTGCGAGGCTGAAAATCGGCGCGGTGGCCTGCACTACCTGGCCGACTTCGGCCTGGCGCTCGGTGATCACCCCGGGTGCATCGGCGATCAGCGCGGTGTAGCTGAGCTGGTCCCTGGCGTTGGCCAGCTGCGCCTGCGCCGCGCTCAATGCGCTCTGGCTGCTGCGCAGCGCGGCTTGTGCCGAATCGTATTCGCTCTGGCTGGTGTAGCCCTTGGGCAGGAGTTTTTGCTGACGCACGAAAGCGGCTGCAGCTTGCTTCACGCGGGCCTGTTCGGCGACGACCTGGGCCTGAGCGGAATCGACGTTGGTCTGCAGATCTTTCGGATCGAGTTTGGCCAGCACCTGCTTGGCCGTGACGCGGTCGCCGACATCGACCATGCGCTGGATGATCTTGCCGCCGACGCGGAATGACAACTGCGTCTGCACTCGCGCCTGCACGTCACCGGTGAGGGTCACCGCGGCGGCGTAGTTGGCCGGTTCGACCTCTTGCACAAAGACCCGTGGCAGATATTCCTGAGCAGGTTTCTTGTCGCCGCATGCGGTGAGCAACGCCATGGCGCTCACGGCCATCAGCACTTTCAATCCGGGACCTGCCATGCACACTCCTTGGCCTTAAATGCTGCTGTCGAGACGATACGACTTCAGAGCTTAGAACAGGGTTCCACGGTTGCGGACGCCAACACCAGATTTATCTCATTAAAGGTATGCTGCCCGAGTATCGCAGTGACCCGGAGAAGGATTTCATGCTCAACACCCTGGCGGTGGCCAATTACCGCTCGATCAACAAACTGGTGATTCCGCTCGGGCGCCTGAACCTGATTACCGGGCCCAACGGCAGCGGCAAGTCGAACCTCTATCGCGCCTTGCGCCTGCTGGCGGAAACCGCCCAGGGCGGCGTGGTCAATGCGCTGGCGCGCGAAGGCGGGCTGGATTCGACGTTCTGGGCCGGGCCGGAAACCATCAGCCGACGCATGCGCAACGGTGAAGTGGCCATCGAGCCGACGGTGCGCCACGGCGCCAAGCGCTTGCGACTGGGATTCGCCGGCGAGGATTTCAGCTACGCCATCGGCCTGGGCCTGCCGGAGCCAAGCACTTCATGCTTTGCCCTCGACCCGGAGATCAAGCGTGAGTGCATCTGGGCCGGCCCGGTGTTTCGCCCGGCGAGCCTGCTGGTCGATCGCAACGGTCCGATGATCCGCGCCCGCGAAGGTCGCGCCTGGGATGTGCTGGCGCAACACACGCCGAACTTCGACAGCCTGTTCGATCAGGTCGGCAATCTGCGCAGCTCGCCGGAAGTGTTCCAGATGCGCGAATTCATCCGGCGCTGGCGCTTTTATGATCACTTTCGCAGCGATGCCGACGCGCCGGTGCGGCAGCCGCAACTGGGCACTCGCACGCCCGTGCTGCATCACGATGGCCGCGATCTGGCGGCAGCCTTGCAGACGATCATCGAGATCGGCGATCCGCAGGCGTTAACAGCGGCGATCAGCGATGCGTTTCCCGGCGCGCGCCTGAACATTGCGCCGTTGGCCGGTGGACGCTTTGCCATCGAGTTTTATCAGGAAGGCTTGTTGCGGCCGTTGTCGGCGGCAGAACTCTCCGACGGCACCTTGCGCTATCTGCTGCTGATCGCCGCCCTGCTGACCCCGCGCCCGCCAACGCTGATGGTGCTCAACGAACCGGAAACCAGCCTGCACCCGGACCTGCTGCCGGCGCTGGCGCGGCTGATCATTCGAGCTTCGGAGCAATGTCAGGTGTGGGTCGTGTCCCACGCGCGGCGACTGATCTCGGCGTTGCAGGAAGACCCGGAGTGCAATTGCATCGTGCTGGAGAAGACGCTGGGGCAGACCGGGATTGTCGGGCAGCGGGTGCTGGATGAGCCGGCGTGGCATTGGCCGGATTGAGCGGTGACTGAAAAATTCGCAAGCAGGCCCGCTCCCACAATCGTACGCGGTCAAATGTGGGAGCGAGCCTGCTCGCGAAAGCGATTCAAGCGTCACCGCTGAATCAAGGCACTAGCCCTGCCACTTGCCCCCTTCAACAATCACACTCTCGGGCCGGGTGTCATCACTCAGTTCTTTGCGCACATATTGGTCATACAGCTTGAGCAGGTACTTCTCCTCGCCCAATTTGGCCAATTCGCTGTTGACCCAATCACGCAACTCGATATTGCCCTTTTTCACTGCCGGCGCAATCGGCGCCTCGGCTCCGAGCTTTTCTTCAAGCACGCGATACCCCGGGTTCTGCTTGGCCCAGCTGAACAGCACCAGATTGTCCTGCGCATAGGCATCGCCACGACCGTTGGCCAAGGCTTGCAGCGACTCGGAGTTCTTTTCGAACTTGAGCAGTTTCCAGTCCGGATGGTTTTTGGTCAGCCAGATATCCGCGGTGGTGCCGGTGGTGACAATCGTGGTGCGCGTCGCCAGATCATCGAGTTTCTTCACCGAACTGCCCTGCGGCACCAGCGCCTGCACGGCGACCTTGAGGTTCGGGTTGGTGAATTCCACCGCTTCCTTGCGCTCGGGCGTGACGGTCATGTTGGCGAGGATCAGGTCGACCTTGTCGCTCTGCAAAAACGGAATGCGACTGGCCGGCTCGACGGCAACAAACTCGACCTTGTTTTCATCGCCGAGCAGATCTTTGGCGAAGCGCCGGCCAATGTCGGTGTCGAAGCCAACGTAGCGCCCGGCCTCATCGACGAAACCGAACGGGGGCTTGTCGGTAAATACACCAACGATCAGTTTGTCGCGGGCCTTGATCTTGTCCAGATAACCGGCGGGTGCGGCGCTTTCGCTAGCGACTTTCGGCTTTGGTGGCTCTTCGGTTTTACTGCAACCGGCAAGCAAGGCGAGGCTAAGCAGGGGCAATAACAAAGCGGCAGTTTTCATAGTTCCAGTTCCTTTTTCGGATTCGTTTCTGGCGATGTGGCAACGAAGGAGAACTTCTCCAGAAACTGCTGCGCGCGTGCGGTTTGCGGGTTCGTAAAGAAAATCTCGGGTGGGGACTGTTCGAGGATGCGTCCGGCATCCATGAACACGATGCGGTCGGCCACCGCGCGGGCGAAGGCCATTTCGTGGGTGACGATCAACAGGGTCATGCCTTCGCGGGCCAGGCCCTGAATGACTTGAAGTACTTCCTTGACCATTTCCGGATCGAGGGCGGCGGTGACTTCGTCGAAGAGCATGACCCGCGGGTTCATGCACAGCGAGCGGACAATGGCGATGCGTTGCTGCTGGCCGCCGGAGAGCTGACGCGGGAAAGCATCGCGCTTGTCCAGCAGGCCGACACGCTCAAGCAAGGCTTCGGCCTGCTGCTGCGCTTCGCGACGCTGGCGCTTCTGCACCTTGAGCGGGCCGAGCAGCAGATTGTCGAGCACGCTCATGTGCGGGAACAGGTGATAACTCTGGAACACCATGCCGATCTGCTGACGGATTTCGCGCCAGTCGATGGAATTGTCCAACAGCTCGCGCCCGATGAACTTCAAGCTGCCGCTGTGGGCCTCTTCCAGTCCATTGAGGCAACGCAGCAAGGTGCTTTTGCCGCAACCGCTGGGTCCGAGAATGACCACCACTTCGCCGCTCTGCACTTGCAGGTCGATGCCATTGAGCACCTGCTGGGCGCCATAGAATTTGTTGAAACCGTGAAACTCGATCAGTGCGCTCATGCTTGCGTCCAGCGTCGCTCCAGCACGCGCGAAGCGGCCGAGAGCGGATAGCAGATGAAAAAGAAAAACAGGAACAGCGCACCGTAAATCAGTACTGATTCGTAGGTGCGCTCGATGATCTGCTGGCCGACCTTGATCACATCCACCACGCCAATCAGCACCGCCAGGGAACTGGTCTTGATGATCCGCGTATAGACATTGATGGTCGGCGGCGTCATGCGCTTGAGCGCTTGCGGCAGCAGCACGTAGCCATAGAGTTGAGCTGCATTGAGGCCGATCGACAGCCCCGCTTCACGCTGTCCGCGCGGCAACGAGTGCAGCGCACCGCGCGCCACCTCGCCAACTTCGCTGGCGCCCCACAGCGACAGCACCAGCACCGCGCACCAGAAGCTCGGCAGGCTCAGGCCGAAGAAAATCGGCAGACCGAAGAACAGCAGGTACAACCAGACCAGCACCGGAATCGCCCGGAACAGCTCCAGATAGACGCGCAAAACCGCGTTCAGCCACGTGACGTTCAACGTGCGCAACACACCGTAGAACACACCGCCGATCGTACTGATGGCGATGCTCAGAAACGAGATCGACAGGGTTTGCCCGGCGCCTTTTGCCAGTTGCGGCAATGATATCCACAGCAACTCAAGACCCGAACTGGCCATGCTGGAGCCTCCTTTCCAGACGGCTGAGCAACAGCGACAGCGGCAAGAACAGCAGCACGCAGATCAGCGTCAGCACGGCGAGCATTTCGTAGGTTTTGTAATAGAGCGCGATGTAGCTTTTGGTGGTGTAGAGGATTTCCGGCACCGCCACGGCCGAAACCACGGTGGTTTCCTTGAGCAGGAAAATGAAATTGGCGAACAGTGACGGCAGGCTGAGGATCCCCGCCTGCGGCAGGATCACATAGCGCAGCAACTGGCCGTGGGACAGGCCAATCGACCGCCCGGATTCCAGTTGTGCCTGGGGCACCGCATCGACGCCGGCGCGCAGCACTTCGGTGAGATAGGCGCCGCCAAGGAAAGTCATGGTGATGATTGCCGCAGTGAAACCGGAAACCTGGATCCCCACCGCCGGCAACGCGAAGTAGACGAAGAACAGCTGAATCAGCAACGGCGTGTTGCGCGCCAGCTCTACGTAGAGGCCGACCAGTTTTTGCAGGTATGGCGTGCGAAACACCAGAATCGTCGCGTTGAGCAGCGCCACCAGCAGCGAAGTGCCGATCACAATCAAACCGACCTGCAGAGTCACGCCGACGGCTTTGAGAAAAGCCGGCAAGGTGCTGAGGATAAAGGCGTAGTCGAAAGTCATGAAGCGTCCTGACGCTGCTTGGTAAGCGGCGATGATGCAATCCATGGACGGCGGATGGCCGCCCGGCAGGCACTGACTTTATAGGTATAAAAACCATAATTTAAATACCTTTAAAGCATATTGATATCACCCAAAAAACTATCCTGTGGATTTGCCGGGAAGGAATAAGACGGCTATTTTTCTTTGCGCTGTAGGACGGATCTTTTTTCCACGAAAGACCTCCAAGGAACCACAGCTTTTGGCCAGACTCTCCGGCCCATTCACCACAAGGAAGAACAACATGGACGTAAAAGTGCCGCAGCGGCTGGATCCGCAGGACATCGTGAAATTGCTGGTGGCGTTGAGACGGGCGTTGAAGACCACAGCGTAAATCAAAAGCCCCTCACCCCAGCCCTCTCCCGGAGGGAGAGGGGGCCGACCGAGGTGTCTCGCGTTGTACATCGACCTGGAAGATCTTGGCGATTATGGCTTGGCTGGGCTTCAGCGATGCTGGATTCAGAGCGATACGTTCAGGTCGGCGTATCTCTCGAATATCCCCGTATCGGTTCCCTCTCCCTCTGGGAGAGGGTTAGGGTGAGGGGCTTTTTAACGCACACACAAAAACGCCGATGACCATCAAGGCCATCGGCGTTTTTGCATCTGAAGCAGATTCACTCAAGTCAGATCAGAACGCCGGCAACACCGCGCCGCTGTACTTCTTCTCGATGAAGGCTTTGACTTCCGGGCTGGTCAGGGCCTTGGCCAGTTTCTGGATCGCGTCGCTGTTCTTGTTGTCCTCACGGGCAACCAGGAAGTTCACGTACGGCGAGTCAGCACCTTCGATCACCAGCGCGTCTTTCTGCGGATTCAGCTTGGCTTCCAGCGCGTAGTTGGTGTTGATCATGTCCAAATCAACTTCCTTCAGCACGCGCGGCAGCAGGGCCGATTCCAGTTCCTTGAACTTGAAGTTATGCGGGTTCTTGGCGATGTCTTTCGGCGTTGCCAGAGCGTTTTTCGGATCTTTCAGTTCGATCAGGCCGGCCTTCTGCAGCAGGATCAGGGCGCGGCCGCTGTTGCTGCCTTCGTTGGGGATGGCGATGGTCGCGCCGTCCGGCAGCTCAGCCAGAGTCTTGTACTTGCTCGAGTAGCCACCGAACGGTTCAACGTGGACGCCCTGCACGGTCACCAGGTACTTGGATTTGTCATCCTTGTATTTACCCTGGTTGAAGCTGTTCAGGTACGGCAGGGTCTGAAAGTAGTTGGCGTCCAGACGCTTCTCGCCGACCTGTACGTTCGGTTGCACGTAATCGGTGAATACCTTGATTTCCAGATCCACGCCTTCTTTGGCCAGGGTCGGTTTGATCAGCTCAAGGATTTCAGCGTGTGGCACCGGCGTTGCGGCAACCACCAGTTTCTCGCCAGCGTTGGCGAAAGAAGCCGTGAGCGCAGCCGCCAATGCGGTAAACAACAGAACCTTTTTCATGCAGTGTCCTTATCGAAAATCACGGTCGTCATCGACGACGGCATTTAATACGTGTGCCAGTGAAGTGATATCGCTGGCGTGAGGCGGACAATACCCGGATTTTTTATTCCCCGACAATAACGTTTATTCAGCTTCATATTCCATTTTGTTCATGTTGATGAAAATGTTCACACCGCCTCGCTCAAGCGAATCAGCCAATCTTTCAAGGCCTTACGCTCTGCACTGCTACCACCTATATGGGTCTGCCTGACCAGACGTTCGATCTGAACCTGCGGCGCAGACGCGTCAGGCAGGTTCAGATGTTCCGGCAGGATCTCGTCGCCGGTGCTGACCAGCAGGGCAAAGTGGATGACGTTTTCCAGTTCGCGAGTGTTGCCCGGCCAGCTGTGTTGTTCGAGTACATGCTGAGCGGCTTCGCTGATCAGCGGCACGGGCAAGTCGAGACGCTGGCTGTAGATGCCAAGGAAATATTCCGCCAGCGAGAGAATGTCGCCGGTACGTGCGCGCAACGCCGGCAGCTCCAGATGACCCTCGCTGAGGTAGTGATAGAGCCGCTCGTGGAATTTGCCGGCATCCACGGCCTGAGCCAGATCGATGCTGGTCGCCGCGACCAGGCGCACATCCACCGGGCTCGGCTGATGCGCACCGACGCGGGTGACTTCGTGATTTTCCAGCGCCGCGAGCAACTTGACCTGAATCGGCAGCGGCAAATCGCCGATCTCATCCAGGTACAAGGTGCCGCCGTTGGCCGAGCCGAACCAGCCGGCGCGGCTGCTGGCCGAACCGCTGTAACTGCCAGCGGCGTAGCCGAACAGTTCGGCGTCGGCGTAGGTCGGGCTGATCGCGCCGCAGTTCACCGAAACGAAAAGCCCGCTGCGATCACTGGCGCGGTGGATATGCCGGGCGAGCAGCTCTTTACCGGTGCCAGTCTCACCGCGAATCAACACTGAAATCGCACGTGGAGCCAACTGCTCCAACTCCTCGCGCAATTGCCGCGAACGCGGGTCGACAAACACCAACGCCTTGGCGCGAATGCTCAGGGGGCTTTTTTCCGCATCGGGAAAGGTCAACAAGGGCTGACCGAAGGTTTCGAGACTCATGGCAGGCTCCCGCCCAAAACCGCCAGCCGACGGGGGCGTTGAATAGTAAGGTCAGGCGCGACGGCGGGCGTGATGTTCCAGACGGTTTTGCAGGCGATAGAGATAGGCAAATCCCTGCTCCCAACGCTGATGCCCGGACTTGACGTTGATGTGCCCGGCCCCGGCGAGAATCCCCGCCTCCGCGCCCCAGTTGCGCGCCAGTTCCAATGCGCGCGGCGCACTGACGGCGGCGTCGTTGTCGGAGCTGACGACCTGACTGGGAAACGGCAAAAGATCGGTCGGAATCGGTGCGAAGTTGCGCAGTGCCGGCGCACAGGCTGGACGCTCGACATCGGCGGGCGCAACCAGCAATGCCCCGCGCACCTGACGCAGGTATTGCAACGGCGCTGTCGCCGCCCAGTGGGCAACGGTGATGCAACCGAGGCTGTGAGCGATGAGAATGACCGGCGTGCTGTCGGCGGCAATCGCTTCGGCCAGCGCGGCGACCCAGTCCTCACGGCGCGGCGTCAGCCAATCGGCCTGTTCCACCCGTGCGCTGTTCGGCAGGCTGTTCTGCCAGTGGCTTTGCCAATGATCTTCTGACGATCCTTGCCAGCCCGGCACAATCAGGTAGCGGATTGATTCGTTGCGCATGGGGAAGCTCTCCTGCGGCGTGTCTGTTCCGGGTCGAGTATAGGGATGGGAGTTATATTCGTTAAGGAATAAGAAGCTATTTATTAATACCCATAATGCATATGAGGCGCTCCCACAGGGTGAGTGTGTTGTGGCAATAACGCGGGATAAAAAAAGGGCCGCACCCTGCCAAGGAGACGGCCCCGGAAAAGCAAAAACCTGTCACCGCGCAGTAATCACCGACAACTTGGTAATCCCCGCCCGTTCGATCGAAGCCATGGCTCGCGCCACTTCGCCGTAGTTCACCCCGTCATCGGCCTGCAATTGCACGCGCACTTGCGGGTCCTTGGCCTTGGCCGACTTGAGGTTGAATTCCAGCAAGTCGGGCTGAATCTGGTCCTTGTTGATAAACAGCTTGCCGGCGCCGTCGATGCTCACCACCAGCGGATCCTTCTGCTCGACCGGTGCCACCGCTTCGGTCTTCGGCAGGTTGATCGGGATCGCGTTGGTCAGCAGCGGCGCGGTGACGATAAACACCACCAGCAGCACCAGCATCACGTCTACCAGCGGCGTCACGTTGATTTCGCTGAGCACCTCATCCGTGTCTTGCGTGGAGAAGGCCATATCAGGACGCCTCCTTCACTTTTGCCGCGTTGCCCGACGTTGCCACCTTGTGTGCGGTCGGGTGGATCAGCACGCGGAACGCGCTCTTCTGCGCCAGGCTGTAGAAGTCGTGGGCGAAGTCATCGAGATCCGCCGCGGTCAATTTCAGACGACGCAGAAAGTAGTTGTAAACCAGCACCGCCGGCACCGCGACGGCGATCCCCACGCCAGTCGCGACCAGTGCCGCACCGATCGGCCCGGCCACCGTTTCCAGGCTCGCCGAACCGGCGGCGCTGATGCCTTTCAAGGCCTCCATGATTCCCCACACCGTGCCAAACAGACCAATGAACGGCGAGGTGCTGCCGATACTCGCGACAACCGCCAGACCGGTTTCCAGCGAACGCCGCTCGCGCACGATCTGCTGGCGCAAGGCGCGTTCGAGGCGATCCTGATGGTTGATCGCCTGGCTCAGGTCATTTGCCTGCGGCGCCTCGCCCACCTGGATCGCCGCATAACCGGCCTGCGCCACTCGCGCTGCGGCGCCGGGCTGGGTTTCGCTCAACTCGGCGGCGGCATCCAGGCTCGACGCCGCCCAGAAACGTTTATGAAAGCGCCGATCCTGCGCTTTCAAACGACCGAACTGCACAGCCTTCAGCAACGCCAGGCCCCAAGTGGCGACGGAAAAAACCACCAGCAGCCAGATCACCGCGCTTTCGATGGATTCCAGTGGAGATGCCAGTAACGTCATGATGTGTTCCCTCGTGTAAACATTTCGCGCGAATTTGGTTTCGGTTTAATGAATCTTGAAATCGATAGGCACGCTGACCCAGCCGTCCTGGGCGACATCACCCTGCTTGGCCGGGACGAAACTCCAGCGCTTGACGGCATTCAGCGCCGCATCGTCGAGCTGCTGCCGGCCGCTGCTTTTGGCTATCTGAATCTCCCCCGGTTTGCCACTGGCCAACACATGCACTCGTAACAACACCGTGCCTTCCCAACCGCGCCGCTGGGCCAGCGACGGGTATTCCGGCGCCGGATTTTTCAGATACGCAGCGTTGGCTGACGCCGGGGTAACGGGCGCCGGTGCCGGTGGCGCAGGAGGCGCTGGCGCGGCGACCGGGGCTGCGGGCTTCGCTGGCGCTGGCGCTGGCGGTTGCTCTACTGCCTTCGGCGCCGGTTTGGGCGGCGGTTTCACCACCGGTTTGGGTTTGGCGATCGGCTTGGGCGGCGGCGGCTTCACCGCCAACTCGTCTTCCACTGGCGGTGGCGGCTCGACCACCGGTGCCGGTGGTGGCGGCGCAACAACCGGCGGCGCGGGCGGAGCCGGATGCGAAAACTCGATGGTCATCGGCGGAATTTCCGGCGGTACCACCGGCAGCACTGGCGTCGGTTTCTGGCTGACCCAGTAAATCACCGCGCCATGCACGACCAAGGCGAGCACACCGAGCAAAAGGGTTTCGCGCCGACTCAAAATGCCCTTGGGTGCACGCTGCAAACGCAACTGCCCCAACGGCACCCGATGCGGCCGGCCAAGATCGACCAGTTCGCCACTCGGCATGTGCCGCCACAGCAATTCCCCTGCGCTGGCGGCGGTCTGGACATTGCCCATTGTTCAACTCCCTGCGGTCTCTTTCGTTCTACTAGCCAAAGCGATCGACCCGCCATTCTTGAAGCCCCCACGGCGTAGTCGATGGGGCAATCATTGGGCCTGAACGCTTATCACCGAAAGTAATCTTTAAAGTTATGCGTAGATCTGCATGGAATATACAAATCGGCTTTTTCCACCGAGGCCGCGCGCCACAAGGGCTGCAGCGATCAGCGATAAACCCCTTGCTTTTGCGGCATGAAAAGTATTCGCCCACGGCATCCGCCAGCGCCTCTCAACGACTGGCATTGGCTTGCTGAACGCCGATCGCGGGGGCGATTACCGCCGTCTCCGAGCGTGGCGTACCGACCGGCACCCAGTCGTAGCTCACCGGCAGCGCTCGATACACCCAGTTGCTGATCGCGTCCCCACCCGGCGCTTTGCCCAGATACGGGCTGACGTACTCCCAGACGTTTTCACCGCTGGCGGTTACCTGGAAAAACCGTCCGTTCATGCCTTCATCGATCAACGTGTTGCCATTGGGCAACCGTCGCGCACTGCTGATGAACGAGCTGTAGAACGCCCAGCCCGGCTGCTTCGAATTGGCCGCGCTGTACTGCCAGACGATTTCATTTTTCTGCGGGTCGATTTCCAAGACCCGCGAGCCGCAGATCAAGCCCAGGGTGACGTTCGGATAGCCCGCCGAGCCCTGGTTGTCGAACACCAGCAGATTGCCGGCCCCGGGCAGCCCGGCAGGGATGATGTGCGCATCGTGCTGGCCGACGAACTGATCCACCGGACGCGGTAGTTTCTGCGCGGTTTTAGGATTGATCAGCGGCAGGTTCGGCCCTAAACGCCAGACCACTTTGCCGCTGCTTTTGTCGATGATGGCGATGAAGTTGGCGTTGCGTGAATCGATCAACAGATTGTCCGGATTGAAGCGCTTGTCCCCGCCGTCGAACCACTTGTTCGGCCCGACCAGACTGAGGTTGTTGATGTGCAGGTAATCCGGATTGTCACTGGCGCGCACCAGCTTCAGTTGCTCGGCAGTGAAGCCGAATTCGTTCAGATGATCCGAGGCCAGCCACTGCCATTTCACTGCACCGTCGGGGCTGACTTCGTAGATCACATCATCGATCACTTCGGGCGCCTTGAAGCCTGTGGCCTTGTGCACCTTGTTCGCCAGCACCACGGTGTTGCCGTTGCTCAAGCGGCGCTGATCATGGTGCTGCTGCGCCGCGCCACCGGGCGCCTTGTCGCCCCACTGCCAGACCACTTTGCCGTCCCAGTCGAGTTCGCCTACGCTCTGGTTGCCCAAGCCATTACCCGCAGAGCCGAGCTTGCCGGGATCCTTTTCACTCAATTGCAGCAGTACGTGGCCGCGTTTACCGCCGACCAGTTGCGGGTCGATGATGGCTGAAGGGAAACCGGCCTGCGCCCAGGCTTTCACTTCGTTGCCGTTCATGTCGATCAGGTGCGTCTGCTTGTCGGCGCCGCTGAAGATCACGTACTGGTTGAACGCCTTGTCCGGGTCATAACGGGTGACGCCAGTCGGGTACACGCTGGGCGCGGCGAAGGCGCCGCTGCTCAGGACTGCGCCGGATAACAGCAGGGGTAAAGCGCTTTTGATGGGCAACATGGTGCAGCTCCTTGAAGGCAAATCAGAAGTCGTAGCGACCGGTAACGCCGAGGGTCCGTGGCGTGCCGAGCAGGCCCTCATAGCCGCCGTTGCCGCCGGTCCACAGGGTCGTGTAGTAGGTTTTGTCGAAGGCGTTTTTCAGCCACAGCGAGACGTCCCATTGGCCCTGATTGAAATCGCCGCGCAGGCCGGTGGAGAAGTTGACCACCGCATAACTGGGGATCTGCCCGTAATCGGAATCCTCGACCGTGCCCACCGCTTTGGAGCGGAACGCATAGCTGCCGGTGACGTAGGGTTCGTAGCCGTTAGCCAGATTCCATTTGTATTCGCCGTTGGCGTTGCCGATCCATTTCGACGCGCCGACCACTTGATGGCCGCTGAGGTCGCACGAGGCCGGTGCACCCGGGGCCTGGCTGACTTCCGGCGGGCACGGTGCATCTTTGTACGAGAGGTAGCTGACGTCGTTGTACGAGCCGTTGAAATTCAGCGTCAGCCCACGCAGCGGCACCAGGGTGCTTTCGAACTCGACGCCGCGCGAGCGCACGGAACCGGCGTTGGTCAGGTATTGCACGCGATTGGCGGCGTCATAGGCGTTGGTCTGGTAGGCGTTGACCTGGGTCCAGAACACGTTGGCGTTGAGTTGCAGGCGGCGATCCCACAGGGTGCTTTTGAAACCGAGTTCGGCGTTGTTGGCGCGCTCGGTGCCGATCAATAGCGAGTCGGCGCCAGCCGTCGGTGCTGAGCCGACCGCGAGGTTGACCCCGCCGGATTTTTCGCCGTGGGACAGCGTGGCGTAACCGAGCACGTCGTCGGTGATGCGATAGCTCAGGTTGAGCAGTCCCGAGGGGCTGGAGCTGTACTGATTCAAGTCACCGGAATCGTAGGCGCCGGCACGCCCCCGACGCGCATTGGCTGCCGCGCCGGCCACAGCTACACCGCCGACCGGCGCGTTGCGGCCGACCGAGGCGTTTTTCTCTTCATAGGTGCCACGCACCCCAGCAGTGAAATCCAGGCGTTCGCTCACGTGCCAGGTGCCTTGGGCAAAGAGGGCGAAACTGTCGGTCTGGATATGGCCGTTGCCGATGCTGGTGACATTGGCCAGGCTGCCCGCCGGGGTGCCATTCCAGATGTCGGCCTGCGGGCCGTAATAGGAGAAGGATTTGTTGTTCAGATCCGAGCCGAAATAGTAGGCGCCAACCACATAATCGAAGAACTCACCCTTGGGCGAGGCCAGGCGAAATTCCTGCGAATACTGTTTGTCTTCCACCGACACGCCGGCGTTGTAACTGGCCGGCACGTTGAGGCCATCGTCGTTGCGCGGGGTGAAATTCCAGAAACGATAAGAGCTGACCGACGTCAGGGTGAAGTCGCTCGGCAACGTCCAGTTGGCTTCCACCGACGTGCCGCCCTGATGCACGGTGACGTGCTGATCATTGTCGAGATTGACTTTGCGATGCCGGCCGTTGACCAGCGTCGCCCCGGCCGCACTGGCCCGCGATTCATACAGATTGACGCCGTTGATGGTCGGCCCGGTGTTGTACAGCACGCGGGTGCCGGCGCTGGAATCTTCCTCGTTGTAATCGCCGATCCAGCGCAGATTGAAATCTTCATTGGGCTTGAACAACAGCTGCGCGCGGAAGCCCTCGCGGGAGCCGCCGTTGAGGTCGTGGCCGTCGTATTCGTTCTTGATGTCGCCGTCACTGCGCGTGCGATACGCCGAGAAGCGCCCGGCCAGTTGGTCGTTGAGCGGTCCGGAAATCGTACCCTTGGTCTGGAAGTACCCATCCTCGCCGACCGAGGTTTCGATGCTGCGTTCAGGCGTGAAACTGGGCGCGCGGGTGCTGATGTTGATAACCCCGGCGGTGGTGTTCTTGCCGAACAGCGTGCCTTGTGGACCGCGCAAGACTTCGAGCTGCTCGATGTCCATCAGGTCGAACACCGCCATCCCCGGACGGCCCAGATAGACGTTGTCGATGTACAGACCAACGCTGCCTTCCAGACCATCACTGGCCGGGTTGTTGCCCAGGCCACGGATCGACACGCTGGATTGGCGCGCATGCATGTAGGCGACGTTGACGCTGGGCACCAGTTGCTGCAGATCCTGAATCCGGTACACCCGTTGCGTCTCCAGATTCTGCCCACTGACCACGCTCATTGGCGTCGGCACGTCTTGCGAACTTTCTTCGCGGCGGCGCGTGGTGACGGTCACGGTTTCCAGCTGGGAACCGCTGGCCGCCGCTGTGCCTGCGGGGACGGGCGGAGGGGTTTCGGCTTCGGCGGCATAGCCGTGAGTCCAGGTGGCGCTGCCTGCCAGCAACAGCGCCAAAGGCAGGCGTTTGAGCCGTCGGGGAGATGGGGGTAACGCGAGATTCAACGGACTCATGGCGCGGCTCCTGGTCAAAAAACACACAGACATATTCACTGCTGCATATTCTTTTCAGTTATTTATTTATGGATTTACAAATATTTACTGCATAAGAGATTGCCTTTATAAGGAGTCGACCTAATGCATATCCAATGCATTTCCCGGATATTTTTTATGTGAAAAATGCATATCGACTTGCGCCAACTGCGTCACTTCATCGCTCTGGTTGAGCAACGCAGCTTCGTCGCTGGCGCGCAGGCGGTGAACCTGTCGCAGTCGGCATTCAGCCGCAGCATCCAAGCACTGGAACACAGCGTCGGCTGCCAGTTGGTCGACCGTGGGCGCAAGGAATTGCCGCCGACCAAACAGGGCCATGTGCTGCTCGAACATGCGCGGCGACTGGTCAGCGGTGCGCAGCAGATGGCCAATGAGATCAGCCAGTTCAATGGCCTCGAGGCCGGGGAATTGCGCTTTGGTTGCGGGCCGGCGCCAGCCGCCGGATTGATCCCGCGCGCGATCGGCGCATTCATCGGCCGCTACCCGAAGGCGCGCGTACAGTTTCTGGTCGATGACTGGCAGAGCCTGAGCAAACGCCTGCTCAGCGAAGAGTTCGAATTCTTCGTCGCCGATACCCGGCAATTCGAGGCCGATCCGGATTACCAGACCTACCGCTTGCGGGCACGCAAATGGCATTTCTGCTGCCGCGCCGGGCATCCACTGACGGCGTTTGAACGCATCACTGCCGAGCAATTGCTGAGTTATCCACTGGCGGTCAGCATCCGCCCGCCGAACCTGCGCAAGGTCATCGTCGACCTCAGCGGTCGTCCGGATTTCACCCCGAATGTGGAATGCGAAAACGGTTCGACGCTGTTGAGCGTGGTGCTGCGTTCGGAGGCGATCGGAATTGTCGGCGCGTATTCCGATACGCTGCATCTGGCCAAGGGTGAGCTGGTCTGTTTGAAGATCGAAGGCCTGGCGGATGATCTGGAGGAGCTGTACACCCGCTACGGCATTGTCAGCCGCGCGGGGTATCGGCTGTCGCCGCTGGCCGAAGCGATGATTGAGCAGATCAAAGTGGTTGATGCGGAGGATGAGGAGGTGTGTTCGCTGGAGAATTTTGCTGTCTGAGCTGGCCCCTTCGCGAGCAGGCTGATGCAATCGCTGCATAAAAACCATTCCCCAAATGCACTTGCCGAAAACCCCCACCGACAGCGAAAACCCTCACCTGTCCCACTGACCGGTGAACTCCATGCCCACCCCATCCAACCCCGTGCGCAACGTGCTGTACATCATGTGCGATCAACTGCGCCGCGATTACCTGTCCTGCTACGGCCACCCGCATCTGCACACACCGAACATCAATCGCCTCGCCGCCGAAGGCGTTCGTTTCAGCCGTGCCTACACCCAAGGCACGATCTGCGGCCCGTCGCGGATGTCGGCCTACACCGGGCGCTATGTCAGCAGCCATCAAGTGGCCTGGAACGCGGTGCCGTTGCCGCTGGATGAATTGACGATCGGCGATTACCTGCGACCTCACGGCATCCGCACCGCGCTGGTCGGCAAGACCCATGCGACGGCCAATGTCGACGCCTTGCAGCGCCTGGCAATCAACCCGGACAGCGCGCAAGCCGAGTTGCTCAATGAGGTCGGCTTCGAACCGTACCTGCGCCACGACGGTATCTACCCCGACGATCCGTCATTCGACGACAAGCGCGAATCCGCGCCCTATACCCAATACCTGCGCGCGCAGGGCTTCGATGGCAAGAATCCCTGGCACGACTGGGCGAATGCCGCCGAAGGCGAGAACGGTGAAATCCTCAGCGGCTGGAAAATGCGTCATGCGAATTTGCCAGCACGAATTCCCGAGCAACACTCAGAGACTGTCTACACTACAAATCGCGCCATCGACTTCATCACCGAGCAAGGCGAGAAATCCTGGTGTTTACACCTCTCGTACATCAAACCGCACTGGCCCTACATCGTACCGGAACCGTACCACGCCTTGTACAGTACGAAATCGATTCTCGAAGCGGTCCGCGCGACGCCCTCCGCAGCCAGCAAACACCCCGTATACACTGCCTTTCGCCAGCATGAGGAAAGCCTCAACTTCTCCCGCGATTCAGTACGATTGAATGTAATCCCCACCTACATGGGCCTGATCAAGCAAGTGGATGATCAGTTGGGGCGGCTGTTCGATTTTCTGCAGAGCAACGGGCGTTGGGATGACACGTTGATCGTGTTCACCAGCGATCACGGCGATTTCCTTGGCGATCATTGGCTCGGTGAGAAGGAGTTTTTGCTGGAGCAGGCGGTGGGCGTGCCGCTGATCGTTCGCGATCCTCGGGCGGCGGCGGATGTCACTCGCGGCACTGTCGATGAGCGGCTGGCGGAAACCATTGATGCGTTGCCGACGTTTCTTCAAGCGTTGGGATTAGCGGGCGCGGAACACCGGCTGGAAGGGCGTTCATTGATCCCGCTGCTGCACGGGGAAAATCCCGATTGGCGCCGCTATGCAATCAGCGAATACGACTACGCCTTCCAGGCCCCGGCGCGGGAACGCCTCGGCCAGCCGATCGACCGGTGCCGCATGACCATGGTGCGCAGCGAGCGCTGGAAATACCTGGCGTACGACGGGTTTAGACCGCAGCTGTTTGATCTGTTGAATGATCCGCAGGAGCTGAGTGATCTGGGTGAGGACCCGGCGTACGCGGCGGTGCGCGAGGAGCATGCGGGGTATCTGTTTCAGTGGATGCGCGGACTGAAGCGGCGGACGACGATCAGCCATCAGGAGATCGACTTGCGCGGGCAGCGGTTTCGTTATGGCGAGCCGGAAACCGAGAAGGTTGTTCAGATTGGTGTGTGGTAGCCGTGATCAAATGATCGTTCCCACGCTCCGCGTGGGAATGCAGCCCGGGACGCTCCGCGTCCCAAAACCGGACGCAGAGCGTCCGTTGAGGCATTCCCACGCAGAGCGCGGGAACGATCAATGTGGGAGCGAGCCAGCTCGCGAAGAGGCCCGATCAGACGCCGACGATATCCGGACCTTTGATGGTCTGGCTGCGCTGCCCACTCACCCCTACTGGCACCTCGCCCTTGAGCGTCACCCGGCGCACCACGCGATCCTGGGTGCCGTAATCATCAATCGCGTAATGCTGCGTCGAGCGGTTGTCCCAGATCGCCACATCACCGGCCTGCCAGCGCCAGCGCACAGTGTTTTCCTGGCGGATCACATGGCTCTGCAGCAAGCCGAACAAGTGTGCCGAATCGGCCTGTGAATAAC
Source organism: Pseudomonas iranensis (assembly GCF_014268585.2). Lineage (NCBI taxonomy): Bacteria > Pseudomonadati > Pseudomonadota > Gammaproteobacteria > Pseudomonadales > Pseudomonadaceae > Pseudomonas > Pseudomonas iranensis. Next base: position 442,932 of record NZ_CP077092.1, on the reverse strand, counting down.
CTTTGATGCGTTTGACGAAATGCCCCAGCAGCAAGCTCTTCTCGCCGCTGATCGGGTGCACGCGCACCACCGGGTGCTCGGTTTCGTAGACAGTCGAGGTGAAGACTTTGCGATAGCGCTCCAGCTTCTCTGCCGAGACGTCCGGCTTCGCACCGGCGTAGTCGTACTCGTTGCTGTGCACAGCGGTCAGTTTGTCGGCCAGCTCACGCAGCTCGCTCGGCAAGCCGCTGTATGCCGTTGCGGTGTTGGCCCACAGCGTATCGCCGCCGAAGGCCGGGGCGACCACCGAGCGCAGGATCGAGGCTTTCGGGTAGGCGTCGACGAAGGTTACGTCGGTGTGCCAGGAGTTGGCGCGCTGACCTTCGGCGCCGTCCAGCTCGAGCAGGTAACGGGTGCCTTCGCGCGATGGCACGGTCGGGTGTGCCACCGGTTCGCCAAGCAGATGGGCGAAGGCTTCCTGACGCTGATCGTCGAGCTGCGTCTGCTCGCGGAAGAACAGCACTTTGTATTCGACCAAGGCTTGCTGGATGGCTTCGACAGTGGCGGCGTCCAGCTCACCGGACAGATGCACGCCGCGGATTTCGGCACCGATACGTCCGGCTACCGGGTGAATTTCCAGCGCGTGAGAAACGGGTTTTACGGCGAGTGCAGCATTGCTCATGGGAAGACCCTCATCGACGGTTTGCGGTTTTGGCGGCAGCGAAACAACGCTCTATCTATATTCCATTTATATCTAATAGATATTCACATGCTTCGTTGACGGAATAAGAGCTTGCATTTAAAACCTCAAGCAACCCTTGTCGCAAATGCCTTCGAGCTATTTTTAGGATGCCGGAAAAGCATATGGATCTTCGCCAGTTGCGCTACTTCATCGCCCTCAACGAACACCGCAGTTTTGTCCGTGCGGCCGACGCCATGGGCATCACTCAACCGGCGTTCAGCCGCAGCATTCAGGGGCTGGAGCAGGAGTTCGGTTGCGTGCTGGTCGATCGCGGCAACAAGGATCTGCGCCCCACGCCCGAGGGCCAGGTGGTGCTGCAACACGCCTTGAGCCTGGTGCAGGGCGCAGCGTTGCTCAGCGCTGAAGTGACGCAAATGACCAAGCTCGACGCCGGCGAAGTGCATTTTGGTTGCGGGCCGGCGCCAGCGGTGAAACTGGTGCCGGACGCGGTGGCGCAATTCATCAATGCGCACCCGAAAGTGCGCACCTGTTTTCAGGTTGATAACTGGGAAAAACTGAGCCGCGCGCTGAGCCGCGAAGAGATCGAATTCTTCATCGCCGACATCCGTCATTTCGAGTCCGATCCGAATTTCCAGACGCAACCGCTGACGCCCAAGCGCGGGGTATTTTTCTGCCGGCCGGGGCATCCGTTGCTGGCCAAGGAAAGCCTGTCGACCAACGACATGTTCGACTACCCGCTGGCCGCCACCCTGATCCCGCCGGGCATTCGCAAGCTGCTGGCGAATCTCAGCGGGCGCATCGATTTCTCGCCGACCATCGAGACCGAGCACTTTCCGGCACTGGTCAAAGTGGTGCTGCAATCCAATGCAATCGGCGTCGGCACGGAGGAGGCGTTTATTGAGGATGTCGCCAAGGGTTCGCTGGTGCTGTTGCACTGGCGCAACCTGCCGCAGAACCTCGAAAGCATGAACGCCCGCTGCGGCATCGTCAGCCGCACCGGATTCCGGTTGTCGCCGGCGGCGAGGGCAATGATCGAGACGTTGGTCGCGGTGGATCGGCAGGACGTCAGCGTCGCCGTCTGAAAAACCTTCGTGGCACACGCCGATCGTTCCCACGCTCTGCGTGGGAATGAAACCCGTGACGCTCTGCGTCACAAAGGACGCGGAGCGTCCTCGGCTGCATTCCCACGCGGAGCGTGGGAACGATCTGGAAAGACGCTGGAGATCTAAAGCCTGGCTGCAGAAAGCTCTGGCGCCACCCAATCGCTGACCTTGAACGGCTTGCGAATCAGCTTCTGCTCCGCCGCCAGGTCAACCTTGTCCTGCAGGCCGCTCAAGAACACCGGATCCAGTGTCGACGGGAAAATCTCGCTGAGATTCTGATCCTTCAGATCCTGAGCCAGAATCACCGGCGGATAACTGGCCAGCCCTGATACCAGCTGCACATAGGCGTCCTTGTTGCTGTCCTGCGTCAGCCACTCGACCGCTTGCTGCTGCGCCTTGAGCAGTTTCGCAATGACCTCAGGATGGGCGTCCACAAACTTGCCATTACCCAGCAACACCGCCTGCACGCTGCCAGCGCCGCCGAGGTCCTTGGTGTTGAGCGGCAATTCCGCCAGGCCTTTGGCTTGCAAGGCACTCAGCGCGGAGCTGCCCCACGAGGCATCGATCTGCTTGGCCGCGAGTGCCGAAACCGCCGCGTTGAAATCCAGATTGATGACCTTCAGATCCTTCTCGCTCAGGCCCTGACTGGCGAGCGCCGCATCGAACGACAGCTGCGTCGCCGTCCCGCGAAAGATCGCCACGCGTTTGCCCTTGAGATCCTGCAGGGTCTTGATCCCCGAGCCGGGCACCACGCCGAGGTATTGCTTGACCCCACGCGCCGTGGCGCTGAGCAGGCGCGTGTCCAGACCATTGGATTTGCCGATGATCGCGGCCAGATCGCCGAGATAAGCCAGATCAACCTGGCCGTTGGCAAACGCCTCATTGATCACCGGCCCGGCGCCCTTGAAGAAACTCCACTGGATCTTGATGCCCTGCTCGGCGAATGCCTTTTCGAAGATCTGCTGATCGCGCAGCACATCGACGATACCGCCGCCGCTGTGTTGAGTGCCGGCGCTGAGGTCGGGCACGGCGATGCGGATTTCCTTGAGTTCTTCGGCTTGGGCGCCAAGCGCAAGAAAGCCTGCAAGCGCCGGGGCGGCCAGCAGGCTGATGATTCGTTTGAAGGGAAAGTTCATGGGTGCGGCTCCTTGATCGCTGAGGAGCCGAAAGTAGGCTGGATGCCCACCTTCACTTAAATACTATAAATGCACATTTTTATATCCATATGAGCTAAGCGAGGGCGTGTGCGGTTTGCAGCGCGATATGCATTAACAGCATCGAAAATATTTTTCGAATGCATTGGATGCGTCAGGGCTGTAAGCCTTAAATGGCTTCGCTTATCTCCAAATTGATATTTTAATCGCCGGCTTATAACTATTTTAGTGTGGCTAATACCGCTAAAGATCGCAGCCTTCGGCAGCTCCTACAGGGGATTGCGATTCATGTAGGAGCTGCCGAAGGCTGCGATCTTCTGGTCTTGACTCGATCTTGATCCAACCCGACAACGGAGGTCACCCATGGCCCGTCAATCTCTGCTCAGCCTGCCGCTGGCCGCGCCGCCGCTGAAAAGCCGTCGCACCTGGCCGAGCCTGAATCAACGCCTGTTGCCCTGGCTGTTGCCCGTCAGCCTGTTCGTCCTGTGGTGGCTGGCCGCGCGCAATCAGTGGATGAGCGAGCAGATCCTGCCGGCGCCATCGCTGGTGTGGAGCAGCGCTGTGGAACTGGCCCAAGGCGAGTTGTGGAGTCATTTGTGGATCAGCCTGCAACGGTTGTTCTGGGGCTTGTTGGCAGGCGTTTCGACCGGCGCGGTGCTTGGCGCCGCACTGGGCTTCAGTCGACGTCTGGAGCGCCTGGTTTTTCCGACATTCGCCGGATTGGCGCAGGTGCCGACGCTGGCGTGGATTCCGCTGTTCATGGTGTTTTTCGGCATCGGCGAACTGCTGAAACTGGTGGTGCTGATCAAGGCCATTGTGGTGCCGGTGACCTTGCACACACTGGTTGGTGTGCGCGATGCACAACCGAAACTGCGCGAAGCCGCCGCCGTGTTGCGCCTGCCGCCGCGCTTGCTGATTTGGCGCCTGGTGCTTCCCGCTGCGCTGCCGGCGTTCATGGCCGGCGTGCGCCTGGCACTCGCCGCCGGCTGGACCTCGTTGCTGGCGGTCGAGCTGCTGGCCTCCAGCGAAGGCATCGGCTATCTGATGGTCTGGGCGCGGCAGTTGTTCATGCTCGACATCGTGTTCGTGTGCATCGTGGTGATCGGTCTGATCGGCGTGGCGATGGATCGCGGCATCGGCCTGCTCGACCGCAAACTGGTGCACTGGCCGCACCCGGCCACCGCGCACATCACACGCGGCCCGCGCTATCAAAGCTGGCAACGCCTGCAACCGTGGCTGTTGCCGCTGGGCTTGTTGGCGCTCTGGCAACACGCCAATGATCAGCAGTGGGTCGACGCGAATATTCTGATCAGCCCTGCGGCTGTGCTGAGCACGACATGGGACGGACTGCTCGACGGTACGCTGGTCAACGGCATGGCGCTGAGCCTGAGCCGCACCCTGGGCGGCTTGCTGATCGGTGGCGGCCTCGGTTTCGCCCTGGGCTTGCTCCTCGGCCTGTCACGTCTCAGCGAACGCCTGCTCGGCCCGACACTCGCCGCACTGCGGCAGATCGCGATTTTCGCCTGGGTGCCACTGCTCACCGCGTGGTTCGGTCTCGGCGAACTGGCCAAGTGGGTGTTCGTCGCTCTCGCCGCCTTCTTCCCGCTGTTCATCGCCACCCAGCGCAGCGTCGCCAACCTCTCGCCGCAACTCAACGAAGCCGCGCAAGTGCTGCGCCTCGGCCTCGGCCAGCGCCTGCGTCGACTGGTCCTGCCCGGTGCTGCGCCGGGGATCTTCGCCGGGCTGCGATTGAGCCTGATCTACGCCTGGCTCGGCACCATCGGCGCTGAATATTTCATGCCGTCCAATGGCGGCATCGGCAGCCAGATGATCGGCGCGCAGCAGCTGCTGCGCATGGATCTGATCATGGCCGGCATGCTGCTGGTCGGCCTCACCGGCGCCCTGCTCAACCTGATCGGCCAACGCCTGGAAATTCGCGCGACCCGCTGGAGACACGCATGAACGCACCGATTGTCAGCTTCAACCACGTAGGCAAATCCTTCGCCGTCAACGGTTTCGAACTGGAGGCGATCCGCGAATTCAACCTGGACATTGCCGAGGGCGAGTTCGTCGCCATCGTCGGCTCCAGCGGCTGCGGCAAATCCACTTTGCTGCGTTTGCTGGTCGGCCTCGACACCGAGTTTCGCGGGCAGATCAGTGTCGATGGCAAGGCCGTCAGCGGCATCGGCGGCGAGCGCGGTATCGTCTTTCAGGAACATCGTCTGTTTCCGTGGCTGACAGTCGCCGACAACATCGGCCTGGGCCTGGTCAATGAACCGCTGAGCGGAGCGCAGAAGCAACAACGCATCAAAGACTTTATCGAGCTGGTCGGCCTCAGCGATTTCACCCAGGCCTATCCGCATCAACTTTCCGGCGGCATGGCGCAGCGCGTGGCGATTGCTCGCGGCCTCGTCGCCAGCCCGCGAATCCTGTTGCTCGACGAACCCTTCGGCGCCCTCGACGCACTGACCCGCCAGCAAATGCAGGACGAACTGCTGGCAATCCGCGAACGGGCACAGATCACCACGATTCTGGTGACCCACGATGTCGAGGAAGCGATTTTTCTGGCCGACCGCGTGGTGGTGATGGAGCCGCGTCCGGGGCGGATCAAGCAAGTGGTCGACATCGCCCTGCCGCACCCGCGCCAGCGCAGCAGTTACGACTTTCATCAGCTGCGCGAAGAACTGCTGCACGAGCTGACCAGTGATGACCATTACCAACCGAGCGCACCGGTGCAGATCCGCGATCTGCCGCTGACGTTCATTGCCTGCTGAACAGGAGTTTCGCGATGCCGCAACGTCCCAACTTTCTAGTGATTCTGGCCGACGACCTGGGCTTTTCCGACATCGGTGCGTTCGGCGGCGAAATCGCTACGCCGAACCTCGATGCGCTGGCCGAGAACGGCCTGCGCCTGACCGATTTCCACACCGCACCGACCTGCTCGCCGACGCGCTCGATGTTGCTGACCGGCACCGATCACCACATCGCCGGCATCGGCACCATGGCCGAAGCGCTGACCCCGGACCTGATCGGCAAACCCGGCTACGAAGGCTACCTCAACGACCGCGTCGTCGCCCTGCCCGAGCTGCTGCGCGAGGCCGGTTATCAAACCTTGATGAGCGGCAAATGGCACCTCGGCCTGAAGGCTGAACTGGCGCCCCATGCACGCGGCTTCGAGCGCTCGTTTTCGCTGCTGCCGGGCGCCGCAAACCACTATGGGTTCGAGCCGACCTACGATGAGCAAACCCCCGGGCTGCTGAAATCCACCCCGGCGCTGTACATCGAAGACGATCAGTTTCTCGCCGAGTTGCCGAAGGATTTCTATTCCTCCGATGCCTTCGGCGACAAGCTGCTGCAGTACCTCAAGGAACGCGATCAGACCCGGCCGTTCTTCGCTTACCTGCCCTTCTCCGCGCCGCACTGGCCGCTGCAGGCACCGGCCGAGATCGTCGAGAAATACCGTGGCCGTTATGACGCCGGCCCGCAAGTGCTGCGCCTCGAACGCCTGGAAAAACTCAAGGCGCTGGGCCTGATCGACGCGGACGTCGAGCCGCACCCGCTGATTCAGCTCAGCGCGCAGTGGGACGCCTTGAGCGATGAGCAAAAGCAGATTTCCGCACGAGCCATGGAGGTCTACGCGGCGATGGTCGAGCGCATGGACTGGAACATCGGCCGGGTCGTCGATTACCTGCGCCAGCAAGGCCAGCTCGACAACACCTTCATCCTGTTCATGTCCGACAACGGTGCCGAAGGCGCGCTGCTGGAAGCGTTCCCCAAGTTCGGCCCGGAGCTGATGACCTACCTCAACCAGCATTACGACAACAGCCTCGACAACATCGGCCGGGCCAATTCCTACGTCTGGTACGGGCCGAACTGGGCGCAAGTGGCAACCGCGCCGTCACGCTTGTTCAAGGCTTTCACCACCGAGGGCGGGATCCGCGTGCCGGCGCTGCTGCACTATCCGCAACTGCCGCTCAAAGGGCGGATCAGCCATGGTTTCGGCACGGTGATGGATATCACCCCGACCATTCTCGATCTGGCTGGCGTGCGGCATCCGGGCAAACAGTGGAAAGGCAAAGCGGTGGCGCCACTGCGCGGTAAATCATGGCTGGGCTTCCTGTCCGGCGAGACCGCGCAGGTGCATGACGAACACACCGTGACAGGGTGGGAATTGTTCGGACGCCGGGCGATTCGCCAGGGCTCGTGGAAAGCCGTGTGGATTCCCGGACCGGTCGGGCCGGCGACCTGGCAGCTTTATGATCTGGCGAGCGATCCGGGGGAGATTCATGATCTGGCGTTGAGTCAGCCGCAGAAACTCACTGACTTGATCGGGCATTGGCAGCGGTATGTGGAAGAGACCGGAGTAATCCTCAGTGCTTCGCCGTTTCAGCCGGATTGAAGCAAGATCAAAAGCCCCCCTCACCCCAGCCCTCTCCCAGAGGGAGAGGGAGCCGACCGAGTTGTCTGCCGTCAAACATCGACCTGCGAAATCCAGGTCGATTATGGATTCACTGGCACTCTTTCACGTCGGTGTAGCTCTTCAATATCCCTCGGTCAGTCCCCTCTCCCTTGGGAGAGGGTTAGGGTGAGGGGCATCTGTCAGGCCTCCACCGCTTCCCCGGACACCACTTCCTCATCTTTGCGCACAAACCGGTTCGCCCGTCCAAACGTGCCGAAATCATTAAAGCGCACGCCCATCTCGCGCATCACCTTGTGCGCCACCGGCACGGTCATCTGGCGAATGTAAAACGGCTCCTTGACCACGAAGTGATGAATCCCGTGACTGCTGCCGAAGTTGAAGCAGAACGCTTGCAACGGCCACAGCCACCACGGGTTCAGCACCTGGCATTGCTGCAGCACATTGCCCGGTTCGACGTCGCCGTAGTAATGCATGTTCGAGCTGATGAAGTGCAGGCAGAAAGTGCGCAGCACGTTGGGGCCGATGATCACCACGGCGGCGATATCAATCACCTGCATCACCGAGAGCGTGGTGGCCGACCACTCGATTGGCGAGCCCAGCAAATAGGCGATGCCATTGGCCCCGTGAAAGCCGAGAAACACGTACCACGCGCCCCAATGCAGCAGCGCCAGCGGTGCGTAGACCTTGAGCACGCGTTTGCCGATGCTCCACTTGTGTGCCCAGGTCTTGGCGCGGAGCAGGCGGATAAACGCCGACATCAGGTTGTCGCCGACCATCAGCAGACGGGCAAAACCCCACGGCTCGCCGTTGGTGATTGCGCGCTCTTCCATGTCGGCTTCAGTGCCGGAAACCTTGTGATGGTTGAGGTGCAGGTGGCGACGGATCCACGGGTTGATTGTGCTCGGCCGCGCCAGCCAGACCAGGCCCATCATCAGGTTGTGCGGTACGCGCTGTTTGCGGAAGTACATGCTGTGGATCAGGTCGTGTTCCAGCTCATGGGTCAGCGAGGCGAAAAACCCGTTGAGCAGCAGGCACACCCACCAAGCCATATGGCCAGTGATGTACAGCGCCGCCGAGCCGATCATCCCGGCCAGCGCGAACGCCAGAATCGCCGCACCGAGGGCATCCTGATGCTGAAGAATCGGGTAGCGCTCACGCAATTGCGCACCTTTGGCCAGCACCACCTGGCGAATATGTGCCGAGCGCTGCGCCGCATTCAGTCGTTCAGGGCTTGCAGAAGTACCGTCCATGCTTCCATCCTCGGGTCTAAGATGAATGCATCGTGCCTTGCCGGGGTTCGATCCGCGCTAGCCAAGAACGCCAACCTGTTGACCGGACGCGCCAATCCGCATGAAGGAACCGACCTCCCTCGCCAGCTGGACCCGCGCCTTGCGCAAACAACTTGACGCGCTCGGGCTGGACAGCCTTGCCTTGTGCCAACAGGCCGGGCTCGACCCAGCGCTGATGGACGACCCAAACGCGCGCTATCCGCTGTCCGGCACCACGCGCTTGTGGGCACTCGCCGTGCAGGCCAGCGGCGACCCGGCGCTGGGCTTGCGCGTGTCGCGTTTCGTCAGCCCGACCACCTTCCACGCGCTCGGTTATGCACTGGTGGCCAGCGGCAGCTTGCGCGAGGTGTTCGAGCGCATCGTGCGCTATCACCCGGTGGTCAGCGATGCGCTGGAACTGGAGCTCAGCCGCAGCGAAGACCGCTATCAATTCCGCCTGAAAATTCCGCCCGGCAACCCGGCGCCGGCCGTCGAAGCCATCGACGCCTTCGCGGCGATCTACGTGCGTACCTGCCGCAATCGCCTCGGCCGTGACTACGCACCGCTGGCGGTGTACTTGCGCCGCCCCGAACCGAGCGATGCCCAGCAATGGCACAAAGTCTTCCGCGCGCCGGTGCATTTTTGCGCCGCCGAAGACCGCCTGGAATTCGCCCTCAGCGACTTCGACAGCCACCTCGACGACGCCAACCCGGAACTGGCCGAACACAACGAAGCCGTACTCAAACGCACCCTCGCCCAGCTCAAACCGCTGACCTGGGAGCGCAAGGTGCGCGATGCCATTGAAGAACAACTGCCCGACGGCGAACCGAGCGCCGAACGCATCGCCCAGGCCTTGCACCTGAGCCTGCGCAGCCTGCAGCGGCATCTGGCGGATGAGGGCTGTCGCTTCGACACCCTGCTCAACGAAAGCCGTGAAAATCTGGCGCTGCTGCACCTGCGTGACCCGCAGTGTTCCTTGAGTGAAGTCAGCTATCTGCTGGGATTCGCCGACACCAGCAGCTTCAGCCGCGCGTTCAAGCGCTGGACCGGGATGACGCCGGGGCAGTTTCGCGATGGGTTGCGTTGAGCTGAAATCACCATTGTTTGATCCGGCGCCATGGCGAGCAGGCTCGCTGCCACGGTTGGAATGCGTTCCCCTGTGGGAGCGAGCCTGCTCGCGAAGAGGCCGTCAGACCACCACAAACCCCAGCTCAAAAACAGTGCCGTCGGCGTCACTCCTCACCCGCACCCGCCCGCCATGCAATTGCATGATCGACTGCACGATCGCCAAACCCAGCCCACCCGAATCTCCCGGTTCCGCACGTGAAGGATCGACGCGGTAGAAACGGTCGAACAGTTTGCCCAGATGCTCTGGCGCGATGACCGGGCCGTGGTTGTGCACTTGCAGCCAGCACATACCCGGTTCATCGAAGCGTTGCAGGCTGATCAGGGTGCCGGGGTCGGCGTGGCGTACGGCGTTGGCCAGCAGGTTGCCGAGGGCGCGTTGCAGCAGTTGCTGGTCGGCGAGCAATTCGCCGTGCATGCGGTTTTGCAGTTGCAGGTCGCGGTCATCGGCGAGGGCTTCGAAGTAATCGCAGAGCTCGTCGCCGACGTTGCGCAAGTCCAGCGTGTGCAGATTGAGCGCACGTTCGGCCTGTTCGGCGCGGGCGAGGAACATCAGGTTCTCGGCCATGCGCTTGAGCCGTTCGAACTCTTCCATGTTCGAGGCCAGCACTTCCTGATATTCGGCCGTGCTGCGCGGATGGTTCAGGGCCTGGCCGTTGCTGGCCAGCAAGGTGTGCAGCGGCGTGCGGATTTCGTGGGCAAGGTCGGCGGAGAACTGCGACAGGCGCTGCACGCTGTCGTCCAGCCGCGCCAGCATGGTGTTGAGCGCGTGCACCGGTTCGCGCAGTTCGCTCGGCGTGCCCTCGGTGGGCAGGCGTCGATCGAGGCTGCGCAGATCGATACTGCGCACCGCTTCGCTCAACTGATGCAAGGGCTGCAAGCCACGCCGCAGCAACAGCAGGCCCAGAGCAAACGCGAGCACCGCGCCGAGGCCGACGGACAGATACAGACGCAGGCGATAACTGCCGAGCATCTGCTCGCGCTCGCTGAGCACTTTGCCGGCGATCACCGTCAGGGTTTCACCGTTGGGGCCTTGGGCCTGGCCGGACAGCAAGGCCAGCTCGGCGCCGTCACTGGCCTGCCAGGTGAGCACGTCACGGCGCTGCGGAATTTGCTCTCGCGCTAATGCATTGAGCGCCGGCAATTCACGTTGGCGCGGGTTGATCGCGATCACGCTGGAACCGTCGGCCCGGCGCACCAGCAACAGACTGTCGAGATTGCCGAGCATGTTCTGATACAGCCGTGGCCGTGCCTGCAAGGCGTCGAGGCTGTCGCTGTCGGCGAGCAAGGCGCGCACTTGCTCGAGGCGACCGAGCAAGGCCATGTCGTCACGAAAGGCCAGTTCCGAGGCCAGCGAGCGGTAGAGAAACACGCCGATTGCGCTCAGCACCAGCGCGCAGACCATGGCGAAGGCCAGCGCCAATCGCCAGGCGATCGACTTACTCCACATCGTCCGGCGCTTCCAGTTGATAACCGACGCCACGCACGGTGTGGATAAGTTTCGGCATGTACGGGTCATCGACCTTGGCACGCAGGCGACGCACGGCGACCTCGACCATGTTGGTGTCGCTGTCGAAATTCAGGTTCCACACCTGCGAGGCAATCAGCGTGCGCGAAAGCACTTCGCCCTCGCGGCTGGCGAGCAGCTGCAACAGGGCGAATTCCTTGTTGGTCAGGGCAATGCGCTGGCCGCCGCGACTGACCCGGCGGCGCAGTACGTCGATTTCCAGGTCGGCGATGCTGTACGACTCGGCTTCGCGCATCGGCCCGCGCCGCAGCAGCGTGCGCACGCGCGCGAGCAACTCGGCGAAGGCGAAGGGTTTGAGCAGGTAGTCATCGGCGCCCAGCTCAAGACCACGGACGCGGTCTTCGATGGCGTCCTTGGCGGTGAGAAACAGCACCGGTGTGGCGCCGCGCTGGCGGATCAGCTGGAGCAATTGCCAGCCGTTTAGACCGGGCAGCATCACGTCGAGGATGATCAGGTCGTATTCCTGCTGCTCGATAAAATAGCGGCCGTCGAGGCCATTGAGCGCCACGTCCACGGCGAATCCCGACTCGCCCAGGCCCTTGGCGAGGAAATTCGCGGTTTTGGCTTCATCTTCTACGACCAGCAAACGCATGGCACACCTCGATTGATCAGGTACACAGGCTAGGCGTGTTCGCCGCCGTTGCCCATTACAAACTTGTAATCCGCCTGACGGGGTTCTGACGAAGTGCGCCGGTTAAGGTGCAGACCTTCTCAATCGGAGCCTGCACATGACCGTCAAATACCTTGTTGCCAGCCTGATCCTCGGCCTCAGCGGCGTAGCGAGCGCCACGCCAGAACTGCCGCGCCACGCCGATCTCGACCTGAAAACCGCACGCTGGCTGGCGGACAAGGCGATGAGCAGTTGCACCGGCACGGTGTCGGTACTCGACCGTGGCGGCAACCTGCTGGTGACTCTGCGTGGTGACGGGGTTGGCCCGCACAACACCGCCGCCAGCCAGCGCAAGGCCTACACCGCGCTGTCGACCAAGACGCCGACGCGGCTGTTCGCCGAGCGCGCCCGCAGCAATCCGGAAACCGCCAACCTCAACACCCTCGATGAATTGCTCTTGCTCGGCGGCGGCATTCCGCTGTTCGCCGGCAGCGAACTGGTCGGCGCCATGGGCGTGGCCGGTTCCGGCGGCGGTGAACAAGATGAAAACTGCGCCCGCGCCGCCGCCGACAAAGCCGGCCTGAGCATCACCCGTTCCCACTAAGGAGATCCACCATGACCACCCTGCGCATGACCCTCGCCGCGCTCGGCCTGAGCGCTGTTTCCAGCCTGGCGCTGGCCGCCGGCAATCCGCTGAGCGTGCACGTGCTCAACCTGGAAAACGGCCTGCCGTCACCGGGCATCAACGTAACCCTGGAAAAACACGTCGGCGAAAACTGGCAACCACTGGCCCAAGGCACCACCAACGAGCAAGGGCGGATCGCCGAGCTGTTCCCGGCCAAACAGCCATTCGAAGCCGGTGAATACCGCGTGGTGTTCAAGACCGGCGAGTACTACCAGAAGATCAAGCACGAGACGTTCTTCCCGGAAATTCCGGTGATCTTCCAGGTCAAGCAGACTGATCAGCACTACCACATCCCGCTGCTGCTGAGCCCGTACGGTTTCTCGACCTATCGCGGTTCGTAAAATAAACACAGATCCTTTGTTGGAACTGGTTTCTGTGGCGAGGGGATTTATGCCCGTTGGACTGCGCAGCGGTCCCATTTTTTCAGGGCCGCTGCGCGCGCCAGCGGGGATCAATCCCCTCGCCACAGGTGCCAGTTCCGACATTGGATCGGCGTGAGTTTTTAGATCGTGGCCAGGGCACGCAGTCTTGCGGCATCGAGGATTTCGATCTCGCCGTAGGCCAACCCGATAATCCCCTGCCCCTGCAGATCCTTGAGGATCTGATTGGTGGTCTGCCGCGACAGCGACAGCATCGCCGCCAACTGCTCCTGCGGCAGTTGCAGCACCCGACGCGGTGCGTCGAGTTCGCCATAGCCTTCGGCGATCATCAGCAAGCGATGCGCCAGACGCGCCGGGGCGGGCAGCAGGCTCAGCTGTTCGAGACTGATGAAGGCCAGGCGCAATTTGTGGCTCATCAACAGCGCCAGATGCCGCCAATACTGCGGCTGTTCGTCGAGCAATTTGAGCAACGCCGCCTGGGGAATATTCAACAAGGTACACGGCCCGACCGCATAGGCGTCATGGGTGCGTGGCTGACCGTCGAACAGGCAGATTTCGCCGAACCAGTGCGGCGCCTCCACCAGACTCAACAACGCCTCCTTGCCCTGCTCGCTCACCGCGCCAATGCGCACGGCGCCATCGAGCACCGCGTACAGACCGCACGGTGCATCGCCACGCTGGAACAGCCGTTGCCCCGCCGTCAGCCGCCGCTCTCGGGCCAGCGCCAGCAGGCTATCCTGAAAAGATGCAGGCAGATGGCTGAACCACTGGCCGTTGAGCAACCGTGCACGAATTTGCATAACCACTCCTGGAGTGTCGCCTGCCCGACAGAGCGAACGCGGATCCCGAGGGATGATGCATTCAACCCCACTGGAGGAACAACAATGAAAAGCCTCGTCGACCACCTCAGTCAATACGCCGCCTACCACCGCGACCCGCGCAACATCGCCAGCCACTTTATCGGCATTCCGCTGATCGTGGTGGCGGTGGCTGTGCTGCTGTCTCGGCCGCAGTGGGCGCTGGGCGGGTTGTGGATATCTCCAGCCGTTTTAGTGGCGCTGGCCTCGGCGTGGTTTTACCTGCGTCTGGAGTTGAAGTTCGGCGTGTTGATGACAGTACTGATGGGCCTGTCGGTGTGGACCGGACATGCACTGGCGCAACATAGCACCATGGTCTGGCTGAGCAGCGGCCTGGCGATGTTCGTGATCGGCTGGGTGATCCAGTTTGTCGGGCATCACTATGAAGGGCGCAAACCGGCATTTGTCGATGACATCAGCGGGCTGATTGTCGGGCCGTTGTTTGTCGTGGCCGAGCTGGCGTTCTTGCTCGGGCTGCGGCAGGAATTGAAACAAGAGATCGAGTTGCGGGCGGGGGTGGTGCGGGTCAATCCGAATCGCGCTGCTGTCTAGATCGTATTCGCGAGCAGGCTCGCTCCCACATTTGGAATGAGTTTTCCCTGTGGGAGCGAGCCTGCTCGCGAAGCTTTTGCCTTTAAATATTGGCGACTTTCTGCCAGACCTTCGGCTTGAAGAACAAGGTCTCACCCTTGGCCAGACCGATCAGGCTGTCGTGATCCTTGACCACTTCCGCTTCGATCAGATCGGTCTGCCCTTCCACCTTCAGTGTCACCCGCGTCGTCGCACCCAATGGGCGGATATCACGCACTTCAGCGGCATGGTGATCTTCCAGCTCATGCCTGGACAACGACACTTCGTGCGGGCGGAACAGCACATGGTTGTCATCGCTCAGCAGCAAGCGGTTCGAGTCGCCGAGGAAGTGATAAACAAAGTCGCTGGCCGGGTTTTCGTAGACGTCGCCCGGTGAGCCGATCTGCTCGATCACGCCTTTGTCCATCACCACGATACGATCGGCGACTTCCATCGCTTCTTCCTGGTCGTGGGTCACGAACACCGACGTCAGGTTGATATCTTCGTGCAGCCGCGCCAACCAGCGCCGCAGTTCCTTGCGCACCTTGGCATCGAGGGCGCCGAAAGGCTCGTCGAGCAGCAACACTTTCGGTTCCACCGCCAGGGCTCGGGCCAACGCGATGCGCTGACGCTGGCCACCGGACAACTGCTCCGGGTAGCGATCCGACAGCCAGTCCAGTTGCACCATGTTCAACAGTTCATGAACCTTGGCCGCGATCTGGCTCTCGCTCGGGCGCTGGTTTTTCGGTTTCATGCGCAGGCCGAACGCGACGTTGTCGAACACCGTCATGTGGCGGAACAAGGCGTAATGCTGGAACACGAAACCGACGTTGCGATCACGCACGTCGTGGCCGGAGACGTCTTCACCGTGAAAGACGATGCTGCCCTGATCCGGAGTTTCCAGACCGGCAATAATGCGCAGCAAAGTGGTCTTGCCGCAGCCCGACGGGCCAAGCAGCGCGACCAGCTCACCGCTCTGGATGTCCAGGCTGATGTTGTCCAGCGCCTTGAACGCATTGAAATTCTTGCTGACGTTACGCACTTCGATCGACATGAATTATTCCTCCGCGGCGCTGGCGCGCAGGCGGTTGATACGGTTTTCGCTCCACTGCTTGAGCAGCAGGATGAAGAGCGCCAGGATCAGCAACAGGCTCGCCACAGCGAACGCGGCCACGTGGTTGTATTCGTTGTAGAGGATCTCGACGTGCAGCGGCAAGGTGTTGGTCACCCCGCGAATGTGCCCGGAAACCACCGACACCGCACCGAATTCACCCATGGCCCGCGCCGTACACAGCACCACGCCGTAAATCAGGCCCCACTTGATGTTCGGCACGGTGACGTGCCAGAACATCTGCCAGCCGTTGGCACCGAGCAGGCGCGCGGCTTCCTCTTCCTGCGTGCCTTGTTCCTGCATTAGCGGGATCAGTTCACGGGCCACGAACGGCACGGTGACAAAAATCGTCGCCAGCACGATGCCCGGCAGGGCGAAGACGATCTGGATGTCGTGATCCTGCAACCACGGCCCGAACAGGCCCTGCGCACCGAACATCAGCACGTAGACCAGACCGGCAATTACCGGCGACACCGAGAACGGCAAGTCGATCAGCGTGACCAGCATGCTCTTGCCACGGAACGAGTATTTGCTCACGCACCACGCGGCGCTGACACCGAACACCAGGTTCAGCGGCACCGAAATCAACACGGCGAACACGGTGAGCTTCAGTGCCGACAGTGCGTCCGGTTCAAAAATCGCGGTGAAGAACGCGCCGAGACCGTTTTTCAGACCTTGCGATACGACGATGAACAACGGCAGCAGCAGAAACAGGAAAAAGATCAGCCAGCCAAGACCGATCAGGACTCTGCGCGAAGTGGCGCTGCCACGGCGCGCAGCGTTGGCCGAAGAGGCGGCCGCAATGGACGATTGGGACATGTTCGCGCCTCCTTATGGGGTTTCGATGCGCCGCTGCAGCAAGTTGATCAGCAGCAACAGTATGAAGGAGACCACCAGCATCAGTACGCCAATGGCGGTAGCGCCGGTGTAATCGTACTGGTCGAGTTTGACCATGATCAGCAGCGGCAGGATCTCGGTTTTCATCGGCATGTTGCCGGCAATGAAAATCACCGAACCGTACTCACCGACGCCACGCGCGAACGCCAGCGCAAAACCGGTCAGCCAGGCGGGCAGCAAGGCCGGAACCAGAATGTGGCGAAATACCTGCCATGGCTTGGCACCCAGGCACGCCGCCGCTTCTTCGACTTCACGGGGAATATCGGCCAGCACCGGTTGCACCGTGCGCACCACGAACGGCAGCGTGACGAAGGTCAGCGCGAGGGTGATGCCCAGCGGGGTGTAGGCGATCTTGAAACCGAGGTCAGCGGCAAATTGCCCGACCAGCCCGGCCGGCGCGTACAGCGCCGTCAGCGCGATACCGGCCACGGCTGTCGGCAGGGCGAACGGCAGATCGATCATCGCGTCGATCACCTTGCGCCCGGGGAAGGTGTAGCGCACCAGCACCCAGGCCAGCAATGTGCCGATGATGCCGTTGATGATCGCCGCGCACAGCGCGGTGCCGAAGCTCAGCTTCAACGCCGCCAGCACCCGCGGTGCGGAGATGATCGTCCAGAACTGATCCCAGGTCAGCTGGGCGGCGTGGACGAACATCGCCGCCAGCGGGATAAGCACAATCAGACTGAGGTACACCAAGGTGTAACCCAGCGTCAGCCCGAAGCCGGGTATGACGGGGGAGATACGACGCGACATAAAAGTCCCTGGTTAAAAGCATTCCGCTGAACGCATCAATGTGGGAGCGAGCCCTGTGGCGAGGGGATTTATCCCCGTTGGGCAGCGTAGCTGCCCCAAAACCATCGCATGCGGTGTATCTGGTTTGTCGCAATTGCTGATTTTGGGGCTACTGCGTAGCCCAACGGGGATAAATCCCCTCGCCACAAGAGTTCACTCCCTCAGTTTGCAAGTCAGATTACTGCGCCTGATAAATCTGGTCGAACACGCCGCCGTCGTTGAAGAATTTCGGCTGCGCGGATTTCCAGCCGCCGAAGTCCTTGTCGATGGTCACCAGCTCCAGTTTCGGGAACTGCTGGGCGTACTTGGCCGCTACGTCCTTGTCACGTGGACGATAGAAGTTTTTCGCGGCGATTTCCTGGCCGGCCGGGCTGTACAGATGCTTGAGGTAGGCTTCGGCGATCTGCGCGTTGCCCTTCTTCTCGGCATTCTTGTCGACCACCGCCACTGGCGGTTCGGCGAGGATCGACAGCGACGGCACGACGATATCGAACTTGTCTGCGCCGCCGTCTTCTTTCAGCGCCAGGAATGCTTCGTTCTCCCAGGCTAGCAACACGTCGCCCTGACCGTTGTTGACGAAGGTAATGGTCGAACCACGGGCGCCGGTATCGAGGATCGGCACGTGCTTGAACAGAGTCTGTACGTATTCCTTCGCCTTGGCTTCGTCACCACCGTTGGCTTTCAGGCCATAGGCCCAAGCGGCGAGGAAGTTCCAGCGCGCGCCACCCGAAGTTTTCGGGTTCGGCGTGATCACCGAAACGTCGTTCTTGACCAGATCGCCCCAGTCCTTGATGCCTTTCGGGTTGCCCTTGCGCACCAGAAACACGATGGTCGAGGTGTACGGCGTGCTCGCTTCCGGCAGACGCTTCTGCCAGTCGGCGGGCAGGCTCTTGCCGAGCTTGGCGATTTCATCGATGTCACCGGCCAGGGCCAGGGTCACCACATCAGCCCGCAGACCGTCGATTACCGCACGGCCCTGCTTGCCCGAACCGCCATGGGACTGCTGGATTTTCACCGTGTCGCCGGCATGATCCTGCTGCCAGAACTTGATGAATTCGGCGTTGTATTCCTGATACAGCTCGCGCGTCGGGTCATACGACACGTTGAGCAGCTCGTAATCCTTGGCAACGGCGGAACCGGCAAACACGGCACTGGCCAGCGCGGCCAAAGCATAACGGCGAATCGACGACATGGTGAAAGCTCCTGGAATTCCTGGTGGTGGCTTTTTCTTATGTATTGCTGAAATCGGTCCCGTTTCAAAGATCGCCGCCTTCGCCAGCTCCTGCACACAGCCCCCTGTAGGAGCTGCCGCAGGCTGCGATCTTTTTATTTCAGCCCGGTTGTTTACCGGGTTGCTGCAAACGAAATTTCTCTTTGCGTTCGATCTGTACCACTTGCGCGTTGTGCACAGTGATCTCCACCGCGCCGAACCGCAGATCGCGCAGGGCGCTCTGGATTTCCCGCAAGATGGTGCTTTCGTCCTGACCGTCAACGCTGCGAAGGGATGCGCTCATGGTGCTGCTCCTTTGAAGGGGGTTTGCCTGGCAGTGGGCGGCACTGCGTTCGGCGTGGGAGCAATATAAGAGAGGCATGGATATTCTTAAAAAGACTATTTAAGAATGTTTATATAACCAGAAAATAATATGAGGAAGGGCAAGGGGTTTGCGCTGATTTGAACTCGTCAAGAGAACTTGTGGCGAGGGGATTTATCCCCGTTGGACTGCGTAGCAGTCCCATTTCTTGGGGCCGCTACGCGACCCAAGGGGGATAAATCCCCTCACCACAAGGTCGGTGTTAACCATATAAGACCTATTCAGCCAATCAATGGCGTTTTCGCCCAATCAAGCCGATCCGCAGACACCGGCCGCCCAAACCAGTAGCCCTGCCCCAGATCGCATTCCTGCGCCAACAGAAATATTGCCTGCTCAGCCTGCTCGATCCCCTCGGCATGCACCTGCATACCCATGCTCCGCGCCAGCGCGATGATCACCCGGACAATCGCCACGTCATCCTCATCCCACGGCAACCCTGCGACGAAGCCCTGATCGATCTTGAGTTTCTGCACCGGCAGGCGCTTGAGCCGCAGCAACGACGAATAGCCGGTGCCGAAATCATCGATGGCCAGACGCACACCCAGCTCGCGCAAGCGATGCATCTGTTCCAGCGCCACTTCCGGATCATCCATCACCGCGCTTTCGGTAACTTCCAGCTCCAGATACGCCGGATCCAGCCCCGTGTCGTGCAGCACCTGCGCCACCTGCTGGTAAAGCTTACGTCGGGCAAACAGCCGCGACGAAACATTCACCGCGACGAACGCCAGCACCACACCGCTCTGCTGCCATTGGCACATCTGTCGGCAGGCCTGCTGCATCACCCAGGCATCGATCTCGGCGATCAGCCCGGTGCGCTCGGCAATCGGAATGAACTCCGCCGGCGACACCAGCCCGCGCTGCGGATGCTGCCAGCGCACCAGTGCCTCGACGCCGATCAGACGGCTGCTTTGCAGGTCATGCACCGGTTGGTAGTAGACGCGCAGCTCTTCCTGCTCCAGTGCACGGCGCAGCTCGAAGGCGATTTCGACCCGTTGCTGGGCGTGGGCGGTGAGCTCTTCGGTGTACAGCGCGTAGCCATTGCGCCCGCTGCTTTTGGCCTTGAACAGCGCACTGTCGGCATTGCGCAACAACTGCTCGGCGCTGAGGGCATCGCTGGGAAACAGGCTGATGCCGATGCTCGCGTTGATGAACAGTTGATTGCCATCTACCAGCACCGGCTCCTTCAACGCGTCCAGAGTCCGTTGCGCCAGCGCGGCGGCCTGGGCCGGCTGTGGACAACTTTCCGCGAGCACCGCGAACTCGTCACCGCCGAGCCTTGCGAGGGTGATGCCGGGGCCGAACAATGCCTGCAACCGCGTCGCCACCGCTTTGAGCAACCGATCGCCGACGTTATGCCCGAGGCTGTCGTTGATCATCTTGAAATGATCCAGATCGAGCATCAGCAGCGCGCAGCCACGCTTGTGTGTCTGCGCGGAAGACAACGCCTGCTCGGCGCGGTCGCTGAAAAGCAGGCGATTGGGCAGATCGGTCAACGGATCGTGATGCGCCAGGTGTTTGAGCTCGGACTCGGAATCCTTGATCGCACTGATGTCGGAGAACACCGCCACGTAATGGCTGAGCCGGCCGAAATCATCGTGAATCACCCGAATGGTCTGCCACTGTGGATAAATCTCGCCGGTCTTGCGCCGGTTCCAGATCTCACCGCTCCATTCACTTTCAGCCTCAAGGGTGGCGAACATCGCCTGATAGAAGCCCGGCGGATGATGGCCGGACTTGAACAGACTGGGCTGCTGGCCGATGACTTCGTCGCGCCGATAACCGGTGATCTGGATAAAGGCGCGGTTGACGTGGACGATCAGGCCCCGGTGATCGGTAACCAGCACGCCTTCGCGGGTGCAATCGAACACGGCGGCCGCCTGACGCAGACGCTCACGGTCGCTGTGGCGCTCGCGCAGGCGGGCACCGATGCCGAGAAACCGACACAGCCGCGCCCGCGCGAGAAAAATCAGCCCGGCACTGATCGCTGCCAGCAAATAACCGTTGATCAGTTGCCAGCGGGCCAGCGCACTGGAGTCATCGAAGAATCTGCTTAATAAATGATCAGAAACCTGCAGCCATACGGCGGCGAGTACGAGGTAGAGCAGCGCTGCACGCAAGGCATCGCGGTAAGTCGCAGACATTCGGTCGTCCATGTCCCTACAAAAAGGTTGGAATTATAGGTGAAGAAACATTCAGCGACTTCTTATCTGAAAGGGCGACTGGTTTTATCTGTGTGCTTAGTGATAATGCAACGGCTGTTTTTATCTTTATCGAGGGC
The DNA here is from genome assembly GCF_014268585.2 of Pseudomonas iranensis. Lineage (NCBI taxonomy): Bacteria > Pseudomonadati > Pseudomonadota > Gammaproteobacteria > Pseudomonadales > Pseudomonadaceae > Pseudomonas > Pseudomonas iranensis. The sequence goes on along the minus strand of NZ_CP077092.1, from coordinate 421,880 downwards.
CCTATAGCCTATGTGGTACGAAGGTTTTCTTGGCTTGTCGGCCTGGTCACTGGTCGCGGTCACCCTGCTGATGACCCATGTGACGATTGTTGCCGTCACGGTCTATCTGCACCGTTACTCGGCCCACCGCTCGCTCGAGCTGAATGCGGGTCTCAAGCACTTTTTCCGTTTCTGGCTGTGGCTGACCACGGCGCAGAACACCCGCGAGTGGACCGCCATCCACCGTAAACACCACGCCAAATGCGAAACCGAAGATGACCCGCACAGCCCGGTCATCAAGGGCTTGTCCACGGTGCTGCGCACCGGCGCCGAGCTGTATCGCAGCGAAGCGCAGAACCCGGAAACCCTGCGCATCTACGGCAAGAACTGCCCGGAAGACTGGATCGAACGCAACGTCTACAGCCGCTATCCGCTGCTGGGCGTGGCGATCATGGGCGTGATCGACCTGCTGCTGTTCGGCACCATCGGCATCACCATCTGGGCGATCCAGATGATGTGGATTCCGGTGTGGGCCGCTGGCGTGATCAACGGTCTGGGCCATGCTGTCGGCTACCGCAACTTCGAATGCCGTGACGCGGCGACCAATCTGGTGCCGTGGGGCATCCTGATCGGCGGCGAAGAGCTGCACAACAACCATCACACCTACCCCAACTCCGCCAAGCTGTCGGTGAAGAAGTGGGAATTCGACCTCGGCTGGGCGTGGATCAAGGTCTTCTGCTTCCTGCGTCTGGCCAAGGTGCAGCGGGTCGCACCGATTGCCCACCGCGTCGAGGGCAAGGGCAGCCTGGACATGGACACCGCCATGGCGATCCTCAACAACCGCTTCCAGATCATGGCCCAGTACCGCAAATTGGTGATCGGCCCGCTGGTCAAGCAAGAGCTGGCCAAGGTCGATCATTCGGTGCGCCACCAGTTCCACCGGGCCAAACGCCTGCTGTCGCGGGAAACCAGCCTGCTGGAAGATCGTCATCACCTGCGCATCCAGACCATGCTCGAACACAGCCAGGCGTTGAAAGTCATTTACGAAAAACGCCTGGCTTTGCAGCAGATCTGGGTCAAGACCAGCTCCAATGGCCACGACATGCTCGCCGCCATCAAGGAATGGATTCACGAGGCCGAGGCCAGTGGCATCCAGTCGTTGCGTGACTTTGCTGATCAGCTGAAAACCTACTCGCTGCGTCCTGCGACTGCCTGACCTGCAACGAGGCTGTGATCTCGAAGATCGCAGCCTCGTTACACACGTCGCCTCCTTAACCCCGCCGCCCGGCGGGACTCGGTAATGGCCGGGAACTTCGCCGAAAATCCTCTATCTCAAAGACACTTCGCCACTCCGGCGGGTTGTCCTGTGGCCGTTGTCGATATTGCGGCGCGCCCTTTGAGATTTGTGCCGATGGTCAACAACAACCAGAAAGACACAACCTTCACCCAATGGCCCGAGGCCGCGCAAACGCTGATGGCGCTGATGCATGCGCAGGGCGAAGTCGCGCGCCTGAGCGAGCGCGAACAATTGATCAGTTCGCTGCTGGTCAGCGTCAACGCCGTGCTCTGGGCTTTCAACTGGGAAACCCGGCAGGTGCTGTACGTCAGTCCGGCCTATGAGCGGATCTTCGGCCGTTCCGCCGCGCTTGTGCTGGCTGACTACAACCAGTGGCGTGACAGCATTTACCCCGATGATCTGGAGTACGCTGAACAAAGCCTTGCCGAAGTCCTGCACCGAGGTGCGGTGGAAGATCGCGAGTACCGCATCATCGCGGCCGATGGCCAGGTGCGCTGGCTCAGCGACAAATGCTTTATCAATCGCCAGGACGAGCCCGGGCAGCCGGTGATCATCGTCGGCATCGCCGAAGACATCACCGACAAAAAACACATGGAAACCGAGCTGCAACGCTTGGCCACCACCGATGTGCTGACGCAAAGCAGCAACCGCCGCCACTTCTTCGAATGCGCCCACCGCGAGTTCGCCGAGGCGCGGCGCCAAGGCACACCGCTGGCCTTCCTGCTGCTGGACATCGACGATTTCAAAGTGATCAACGACAGCTACGGCCACCCCGAAGGCGACAATGTGCTGCAACGGATCGCCGAATGCGGGCGCGGCTCATTGCGCCGTGGCGACCTGTTCGGGCGGATTGGCGGTGAGGAGTTCGCCGCGGTGTTTCCCGGCTGCGCGCCGGAGATGGCCGTGCAAGTGGCGGAGCGCCTGCAACAGGAGATCCAGCGACTGCGCTTCAACCACGACGGCCAAGCATTCAGCATCACCGTAAGCCAGGGCCTGACCAACCTCACCGACGAAGACAAGAGCCTGGACAGCCTGTTCGCCCGCGCGGATGCCGCGATGTACGAGGCGAAACGGCAGGGCAAAAACCGGATCATTGCGGTCTGACCCATATTTTGTGGCTGCCGCAATTCCTGTGAGAGCGGGCTTGCCCGCGTTGAGGCCCGCACCTTCAACAAAAAATGTTGCCTGCGCTGGCGCCTTCGCGAGCAGGCTCTCTCCCACATCGGAATGTGGTGATCTGTCATTTGCGCATCCGCATCAACTCCGGCAGCCCGATCTTGAGCAACCGCGCCGTCCGGCTCTTCGCCAGCTCCTCTACGCCTTCATGCTCGGTCAGCCGCGCCATCTGCGCGGCCATGTGCATCACCAGCGCCTCGCGACTGTAAACGCCACCACCGAGCTGGTAGGCCGAAGCAATCAACTCGCGCAACTCCAGCGGCAGACGCCAGCGGGTGCGCAATGCCGAGCCATAAGAGGCGCCAAACTTCGCCAACGCTTCACCGACCTCCTCCAACTCGTCCAGTTCGCCGCCAGCTTGCTGCCATTCCTGCAAGCAGCGCAGCAGCGCCAGATCACCGAGCCGATGCAGCATGCCCGCGCAATAGCAGCGCTCCTGATCCAGATCGAGCAGGCGCGCCAGCGTGCGGGCGTATTCCGCCGTGTGCAGTGACAGCCTCCAGTAGCGCTCGGCGTAATCCGCCAGGCATGGATCGCTGAGCCGCGCGCTGCGTTTGAGCGCCAGGCCGAGAATCAGGTTCATGCTCTGCCCGGTGCCGAGTCGGTGCAGCGCCTGGGCCAGGGTTTGCACCGGCGCGCCGTAGTGTTGCGCGGCACTGTTGGCGGCTGCGATCAGCACGGCGGTAATCTGCGGGTCAGTGCGGACCTCTTCTTCCAGCAGTTTGAGGTCCAGCCCCTCGGGATTGAGGCTGCGCTTGACCGCCACTTGCACGTCGGTCATCAACGGCGCGCCATCGGCCTGCTCGCGACGCCGCTCAAGGAACACCGACAGGGTCATGCCCGGCGCCAGTGCCGGCACTTCGCAAACCACCGCTTCGCCAGCGTTGAGCAGCAAGCCCTGCAAGCGCTCGGTCAGGCCTTCCATGTTCAACGGTTTGGTCAGGTACGCCGTCGGCGCCAGCGGAATCGCTTCGCGCACGCTGGCGCTGTCGTTGCGGCTGCTCATCAGAATGAACGGCAGCGGCGGATTGCGTTTGCGCTGGCGGACGCTGCGCAGCACATGTAATCCGTCGATGCCAGGCAGCTCCCAATCGACGATGGCCAAGTCATAGGGCACCTCGTTGAGCAACGACATCGCCTGCTGGCCATCGGCACACAAATCCAGGCGCGCATCGCAGCGCACGTTGAGCAGCACTTGTTTGAGCAGGTCGCGGGACCAGGGATCAGCCTCGGCAATCAGCACCCGGGGTACGGCGGGTAAATCAACGGCAGTCATGCGCGCTCTCCTTGCAATGCCTGAACCTTAGCCAATGCTGGCGATTCGATACAGCGCAAACAGGTCCGATGTGTTTCAAGGGACGAAAAAAACCCGCCGAAGCGGGTTTTTGTCGAGCGGGTCACACGAGCGGATCAGAGTTCAGAGAAGCACTCTTCGATGATCGCCAGCCCTTTGTCCAGTTGCTCGTCCGGCGACGTCAGCGGAACCAGCACACGCAACACGTTACCGTAAGTGCCGCAGGACAGCAGGATCAGGCCCTTGTCACGCGCCTTGGCCACCACGGCAGCCACGGCAGTCGGGTTCGGCTTGTGGCTGTCGCCGTTTTCGAACAGCTCGACCGCGATCATCGCGCCCAGCGCACGCACTTCACCGATGACCGGGTACTTGGCCTGAATCGCCTTCAAACCGGTGACCAGGCGCTCGCCGACAGCCTTGCAGCGGTCCAGCAATTGCTCTTCTTCAAACACTTCCATGACTGCCAGCGCAGCTGCGCAAGCGATCGGGCTACCGGCGTAGGTGCCGCCCAGGCCGCCCGGAGCAATGGCGTCCATGTATTCGGCCTTGCCGCACACGCCGGCCAGCGGGAAGCCGCCAGCGATGGACTTGGCGAAGGTGGTCAGATCGGCGGCAACGCCCATCTGTTCCATGGCGAAGAAGGTGCCGGTACGGCCAGCGCCAGTCTGCACTTCGTCAGCGATCAGCAGGATGCCGTGCTGGTCGCACAGCGCACGCAGACGCTTCATGAATTCCTTCGGCGCGACGTAGAAACCACCTTCGCCCTGCACCGGCTCGATGATGATCGCAGCGATGTCTTTCGGCTCGGCGTCGTTCTTGAAGATGCGCTCGATCGAAGCGATCGAATCGTCAATGCTCACGCCGTGCAGTTCGTTCGGGTACAACGCGCGGAAGATGCCGCCTGGCATCAGGCCCATGCCCGCCGAGTACGGCACAACTTTACCGGTCAAACCCAGGGTCATCATGGTGCGACCGTGGTAAGCGCCGGTGAAGGCAATCACGCCAGCGCGGCCAGTGGCGGCACGGGCGATCTTCACAGCGTTTTCAACGGCTTCGGAACCGGTGGTGACCAGCAGGGTTTTCTTGGCGTAGTCACCCGGAACCTTGGCGTTGATTTTTTCGCACAGCTCAACGTAGGGCTCGTAAGCCAGCACCTGGAAGCAGGTGTGGGTCAGCTTGTTCAGCTGTTCAGTCACGGCGGCGATGATTTTCGGGTGCACGTGGCCGGTGTTCAGTACAGCGATACCGCCGGCGAAGTCGATGAACTCACGACCTTCAACGTCGGTCACGGTGGCGTTCTTTGCCGACTCGGCGAAGATCGGGTGAATCTGGCCAACACCACGAGGTACGGCATTGGTGCGGCGGGCCATCAGTTCAGCGTTAGTCTTGCTCATTACAGTCCTCATTCGCCGCTCATCGGGCGGCGTGGTTCAAGGATGAAGCGGGAGGAATCGGCGGTGGCAGCATGCGATGATCGACTGCCACGGCGTTCCCGGCCGCAGAGAAAATTTCTGTTTGAAACCACGCAAAGGGACAGCGCTCTCGTGCCCTTTGCGTTTGCAGCGATCCCTTTCCCGGCTTAGATGCCCAGGCAGAGGTATTTGATTTCCAGGTAATCTTCAATGCCGTACTTGGAGCCTTCACGGCCCAGGCCGGAAGCCTTGATGCCGCCAAACGGCGCGACTTCGTTGGAGATCAGCCCGGTGTTGACGCCGACCATGCCGTACTCCAGCGCTTCGGCGACACGGAACACGCGGCCCAGATCACGTGCATAGAAATACGAGGCCAGACCGAATTCGGTGTCGTTGGACATGGCGATCACTTCGGCTTCGTCTTTGAAGCGGAACAGCGGCGCCAGCGGACCAAAGGTTTCTTCCTTGGCCACGGCCGCGTTTTTCGGCACGTTGGTGAGGATGGTGGGCTCGAAGAAGTTGCCTTCCATCGCCTTGCCGCCAGCCAGTACGGTGGCGCCTTTGCTTACGGCGTCAGCGATGTGTTCCTGAACCTTGGCCACGGCTTTTTCGTCGATCAGCGGGCCGGTGGTGGTGCCGTCTTCCAGACCGTTGCCGATCTTCAGTTTGGCCACCGCCACTTTCAGCTTCTCGGCGAACGCATCGTAGACCGCGTCCTGAATGTACAGACGGTTGGCGCAGACGCAGGTCTGACCGTTGTTGCGGTACTTGGAAATGATCGCGCCTTCGACGGCCTTATCCAGATCGGCGTCGTCGAACACGATGAACGGCGCGTTGCCGCCCAGTTCCAGCGAGACTTTCTTGATGTCCTTGGCGCATTCGGCCATCAACTGGCGACCGATTTCGGTCGAGCCGGTGAAGGACAGTTTGCGCACGATCGGGTTGCTGGTCAGCTCGCTGCCGATGTCGCCGGCGCTGCCGGATACCACGCTGAACACGCCCGCCGGAATGCCTGCACGCTGAGCCAGTTCGGCCAGGGCGAAAGCGGAAAACGGAGTTTGCGAAGCCGGCTTGAGCACCATGGTGCAACCGGCGGCCAGCGCCGGGCCGGCCTTGCGAGTGATCATTGCTGCCGGGAAGTTCCACGGGGTGATCGCAGCTGTGACGCCGATCGGCTGCTTGATCACGATCAGGCGCTTGTCCGGCTGGTGGCCTGGAATCACATCACCGTAGATGCGCTTGGCTTCTTCGGCGAACCACTCGATGAACGATGCGGCGTAAACGATTTCGCCCTTGGCTTCGGCCAGCGGCTTGCCTTGCTCGAGGGTCATCAGGCGCGCGAGGTCGTCCTGGTTCTCGATCATCAGTTCGAACCAGCGACGCAGCTTGCCGGCACGCTCTTTGGCGGTCAGTGCACGCCAGGCCGGCAGCGCCTTGTCGGCGGCCTCGATGGCACGGCGGGTTTCAGCGGCGCCCATCTTCGGCACGGTGCCGAGGATTTCGCCGGTGGCCGGGTTGTTGACCTTGATCGTCTGACCGTTGTCGGCATCGACCCAAGCGCCATCGATGAAGGCTTGCTGGCGGAACAACTGGGTGTCTTTAAGCTGCATGTCGGCTTTCCTTAACAGCACCGCGGCCTGCGCGGAGCAAATTATGATTGTAGAAAGGCGCCTCGCAAGGCTGCCGTCAGGGAAATCAGTGAGCGGATTGTGGCGCATCAACAGTGCACGACCGGGCGCACTTGCGCTGCAACATCCCGCCAAAGAGCGTTTGAAATCTCAAACGGATCGTAGGTTCAAAGGGGGTAAAGGACAATAGGTCGTTCGAAAAAAAGAACAAAAATGCCGCTTTTCAGATCAACGTACCGAAAACCCTTGCCGCAGGAAAAACCTTAGATCAACCCCGGCAAAGCGCCAAGCGAGGGTTTTGCAGGACGTTACCGCTTTAAGGAATGCAGCGATTTTGTGCCGACACGCACACTGACAAAACCCGCCAAACCCGGCATGGACGCCCCGAGCCGACCTAGGTATGATGTCGCCCGCTGCACCAGTAGCTCAGCTGGATAGAGTACTGCCCTCCGAAGGCAGGGGTCGTGGGTTCGAATCCCGCCTGGTGCACCATGAATCAAACGAGAAAGCCCCGGACTGTGATGGTCCGGGGCTTTTTTGTGGGTAACGATATATGAGACTTATTGAGGCTGATCCGTGGTGGGGGTATCAAATAGCCGCGTTATATCCCGCGCGCCACGTAGTACCCGCTCTATCAGCACATCACTTTTCAATATTGAGTAGAAAATGAGGTATCTGCCGTGAGTGATCATTTTCAGACCTCTGGCGCAATCCTCCCGGGCAATTCCTTGATTTGGCAAACTGGTCAATCGAGCACATCGCATACGTAATTCGGCGACGAAAGAACGAGCACGTCCAGGATTGTCACGAGCGATATAGCGGGCAATCTGCAACAGATCATCTCGAGAGATTTCAGAAAATAATAATCGCTTCATCCATGATTTTGCTCAGCTTCGATGCCATCTATAAGCGCATCAAGCTCCGCAAATACCGTATCGGCTGCAACAGGCGGACGAAGATCATTTCGACTTGCAGCAATCGCTTCACGCAATTCAGCCGCTCGAAGACGATCCAATAGTTCTTGATATGTCGCATGGGCTAATAAATAGGCAGCCGGACGGTTATGGTTGAGAACGGCGATGGGTTCTGTCCCAGCCTGGTCAATCACCGTACTGGGACTGCGTTTCAATTCGGTAATACTCACCGAGCGATTAGCAAGCAGCTGCTCCATAACGACTCCAAGGGTACGTAAAAAAGTACCTAATAGTGCTCTTTTCAGAAGTCTTGGGTCAATCAGCAAATAGCCAACGGCGTGCAGGCGTCAGCTATTCGCGGTCAAGGGTCAAACGCATCCATCGCCTATGGAGGTAGGATTTCAAAGCACGTCATTCCGTGGTCCAGTCAAACTCATCATATTCATCGTCGTCATCCCCCTCCTCCTCAGCCTCGTCAAATACCTCGTCTTCTTCAACGAGGTCTTCTTCCGGCTGATTCAGCAGAAATTCCTTACGTGTCTCGGTTACTGCGCGCCGCATTTGTTCGCCCTTTTCCGGGCAGTTGAGTAGCTGGGCGATGCGGTCGATTTTTGCTGCCACGGTGTCCTCCAGCGCATTGGCAATGGCTCGATAGTGCGCGTTTTCGCGGGGCAATGCCAAATGGCTGGGGAATCAGGGCAGTCAGCCGCCCGTGAGCGGCCGAACCTCAGCGGTGATAACGCCGCACCGCGCTGCTGTTACGCAGCACATGGCCTTTGATTTTCTCCATCAGCTCGGCGCGGGTCAGGCCGGCAGGCAGGGCGTCCGGGGCAAGATCGAGGGCGTAGATCTGGATGATGTAGTGGTGCGCGCTGTCGCCCACTGGCGGGCACGGACCCATGTAGTGGGTGTTGCCTTTGCTGTTGGTGCCGCCGACGCCTTCGAGCGCGGATTTGGCGCCGACGCCGGCCGCGATCTGGTGGGTGGTGGGTTTGATGCCGTAGTGAATCCAGTGATCGACGCCCAGACCTTTCTGGCCATCCGGGTCGTGCATGACGATGGCGTAGCTCTGGGTTCCGGCCGGGCCGGCGTTCCAGCTCAGCGCCGGCGACTGGTTCTTGCCGCCGCAACCGGGTGCGTCGCTGGCGGCGGCTGAGGTGAACAGACGGTTATCCGACACGCCGGGGATGCTCAGGGTGAAGCGCTCCTGGGCCTGTGCCGGGAACTGCACGCAAAGGGTCACGGCGATGGCCGCCAGACATGGGTTGAGAGAGGTCAATCGGGTCATTCCGGGAGCACCTTGTGCAGTGAGGCCGTCGTCGGCCCGCAAACTATAGCTGTACCGTTCGTGCCTTGGCAGTAGCAAATGGCTGAACCTCGCGCGGCGCCGCCAACTCACAAGAGAAATGCCTGCGAGGAAGCCGAAAATGTCCCTGCACCGTGTCGCCCGTTTCGCCGACGTCCCGCAAGACCGTGGCCTGCAAGTCGAAATCGGTGACTGCAAGATCGTCCTGCTGCGTGCCAACGGCGAGTTGCGGGCGTTTCAGGGCCTGTGTCCACATGCCGGCGCACCGTTGGCCGAGGGGGCGTTGTGTCACGGCCGGTTGATCTGCCCCTGGCACAAAGCCGCGTACCGCGCCGAGGACGGTGGCCTGTGCGAGCCGCCATCGCTGGACAGTCTCAAGCGCTATCCGCTGGAGTTGCGCGGCGATGAAGTCTGGGTCGATGACCAGCCCCTGCCCGATCCGCACACCCCGCCCGCTGACGATCCAAGAACCTTTGTTGTCGTGGGTGCCGGCGCCGCGGGCACGGCTTGCGCGGCGGCGCTACGGGAGAAGGGTTTCGGCGGACGCATCGTGCTGGTCGATGGCGAACCGGATGCCGGCTACGACCGCACGGTGTTGAGCAAATTTGTTCTCGCCGGGGAGATGTCGCCGAAAGAAGTGCCGCCCCTGCGCGATGAGGCGTTCTATCAAGCGCAACGCATTGAACGCGCACAAAGCGAAGTGACTTCACTCGACGCCCCAGGCAAAGCGCTCCATCTGAACAACGGCGGCATCCTGCGCTACGACGCCGCTGTACTCGCCACCGGTGGCGTGCCCAATCCGTTGAAGCTGCCTGGTGCCGAGTTGGCCAACGTCTTCGTCCTGCGTTCGAAAGCACAGGCTGAACAGATCATCAACGCCGCTCAACCGGGCCAGCGCGCGGTGATCATCGGCGACAGTTTCATCGCCCTCGAATGCGCGTCAGCCCTGCGCGAGTTCGGCCTCGACGTCACCGTACTGGCACGTCATGCGATCCCGTTTGCCAAGCAATTCGGCGAGGCCGTGGGCAAGGCGATTCGCGCCCTGCACGAAGAGCACGGGGTGAAGTTCATCAGCGAACACGAGGCTACGCAGATCTTTGGCGAGGACAAGGTCGAGGGCGTGCTGCTCGATAATGGCTTGAGGCTGGCGGCAGATCTGGTTCTCGCCGGCGTCGGCGTTCACCCGGCCACTGAACCTTTCGAATCATTGCCCAAGGAAGAAGACCAATCCTTGCGTGTCGATGACGGCATGCGCGTCGCCGATGGCCTGTGGGCCATCGGCGATATCGCCACGTTTCCGTTGAACGGCCAGCCAACCCGCATTGAGCATTGGCGCCTGGCCCAGCAACACGCGCGCATCGCTGCGGCCAACATGCTCGGTGGCGAGGAACATTATCTGGATGTGCCGTTTTTCTGGACCTACCACTTTGGCAAGAACTACGACTATCTCGGTCACGCGCAAGAATGGGACGAGGTCGAGTTCAGCGGTGAGCCGGAACAGCCGCCGTTCATTGGCCTGTTCGCAAAAGACGGCATCGTTGTTGCGGCGGTGGCCTGCGACAAGCAACGCGCAATGGCGCTGCTGGCTGAGCGCATGAAGCAACCTTTGCGGATGAAAGAGGCCTGGACGCTGATCCAGGCCTGACACCGGCGCTGTACGAGGTCAGGTCAGGCGTTTCACCGGCTCGCGACTGTCGTCTTCTTCGGCATGCAGAAAGATCACCCGTGGATGCTCCAAAGGTGCCAGCGGCGCCGGTAGTGCTTGCTGCTGAAGCGGCCACAAATGCGTTTCGACATGGCTGATGTCGCCGTCCTGATCGTTGTGAATGGTCATCACTCCCGGCGTGCGCAATTTCTGGAAACGCTCGTCGCACAGCTTGAAACTCTTGCTCAGACCTTCATCGCCAATCACCGGTGACGGCAAACGGCGCTGGGCGAAGCTGCGGCTTTTGCGTTGCTGGTAACGCGCCCAGCCGATCAGGATTACCGCGTTGACCAGCGCCACCCACATATAAACCTGCAGAGTGCCTAAGGCATCGAACGCCGAGTTCTCGATGCGCGGGCCGCCGCTGGTTTCGATCAATGGCCATAACCCGCGTACCAGCAGGAACAACAGGCCGACCCAGGCCAGGACGGTGAGGATCACGTCGATCACCACCAGAAAGGGCCGTTGGCGAGTCCGGATAATTTTCATTTGATGACTTCCTCCTGGTCGTCGCCCAGCGGTTTGATACCCCGATCAGGACTGACCCAGCGCGCGCGTTTTTTGTGTTGGCTGAACAACACCTTGGGGAAGCTGACCAGGGTGGTCAGCAGACTGACGAGCCAGAACACCAGCGGATACCAGACCACCCAGAACATGGTCTTGCCCAGACCCGGTTCATAGCGCCGATCGATGATGATGCTGACAGCGAACTGCACCAGGCAGACGAACGCCAGCAACAGACCGGTAAAGGCCGGTGGCATCAGGTGATCGACGGCGATCGCGTCGGGCATGACCATGAACTTGCCCATGCCCCAGAAAATCACCGACAGCAGGAAAGTGAACGCCCAACCGGTGGACAGGCAGTACTCGAACAGCAGCGGCCACAGGTAGCGATGGCGGTACTGCCAGATGCCGCGAATGTTCTTGAACAGCACTTCGGCGCCGCCCTGAGCCCAGCGCAGACGCTGCTTCCACAGGCCACCAAGGGTTTCCGGCATGAGGATCCAGCACAGCGCACGCGGTTCGTAGAAGATGCTCCAGTGATCGAGTTGCAGCTTCCAGCTGATGTCGATGTCTTCGGTGATCATGTCCGGGCTCCAGTAGCCGACCCGGTTCAGCGCAGTACGACGGAACGCGACGATCACGCCGGAGACGGTAAAGATGCGCCCGAACACCCGTTGCGTGCGTTTGATCAGACCGATGATCGAAGAGAACTCGCCGACCTGCACCCGCCCGATCAAGGTCGAACGCGTGCGGATACGCGGGTTGCCGGTGACCGCGCCAAGACGTGCGTTATCCAGCATCGGCGCGACCAGATAAGCCGCAGTGTTCGGGGCCAGCAAGGCGTCGCCGTCGATGCACACCAGATACTCGCTGCGCGCAGCGATCGCGCCCATGCGCAGAGCCACAGCCTTGCCCTGGTTTTCCGCCAGATGCAGAACCCGCAGTCGCGGATCTTCCTTGGCCAGCGCATCGAGCACTTCGGCAGTGTTGTCCTTGGAGCCGTCGTTGATCGCGATGACTTCGATGTTCGGGTAGTGCTGGGCCAGCGCCGCGTAAATGGTATCGGCAGCGTTATCGCCTTCGTTGTAGCAAGGAATCAGGATCGAAATCAGCGGCTCGCCTTCCAGCGGCGGCGGCAGCGTGTCGTCCTGCCATGGCCAGTGACGCTCCCAGTGCAGCCAGAAATACAGGCCGCCGGCGATCCACAACCCGGACATGAACAGTGGGTAGAAGAACACGAACGACATCAGGAACTGGCCGGTCACGAGGAAGATCAGCCCCAGCGGAACGCCAAGGACAATCGCCAGAACAAGCAGGGCTAACAGTCTATCCAGCATGTTATGGATTCCATTTGTTGGAGAGTGCAGGCCTTACGGTTTTCAGGTCTGGCAGGTTGTCGAGGAAGTTGTCCGGGTAGTAACCGAAACTGGTCGCGCCCTGGCGCTTGAGCCGGCCCATCCAGTCCGCCAGATGCACGGCATCGATATCGGCCTGATCCTTCTGGTTCCAGTCACGCGCCTGCAATTCGAACACGGTGCGGTTGAGCGCGCCGGGACGTTTCTTCACCGTGGCAACCAGTTCTTCCAGCCACGGGCCGGATTCGGCCAGCGTCTGTTTTTCCATCAATGGCATGGCCATCGGCGCCGTCCAGTCGTAGGTGGCGAGGAAGTCATCGAGGTTCTGCGCGAACCACGCTTCGCTTTCAGGGTTGAGCATCGGTTCGGCGAAGATGTTGCGCGCGGTCAGCACTTGCGGGCCGCGAATCGCACGGACCTTGGCGGTCAGTTCGTTGGTGAAGTCGATCAGGTAGCGGCTCTTGAAGCGCGTCCAGCGTTGCATCGCCGCCGGATCGTCACGCAGCGCGGCAATCGAACCCGGCAGACCTTGAGCGGCGTAGGCCTTCATGGCATCCGGGCTGGCGTCTTCGAAATCCGAGAGCACCGCATCGTCGTGGTAGAGAATGCCGTCGACCGAGGTCAGCCGCGCCACGTCTTCATAGATTTCACCGATGATCTTGCGCACTTCGGGATTGAACGGTGACAGGCGTTTGTACTGCTTCGGATCGACCGAGGTGATGGCGGTTTTCGGGTCCCAGCGGGTTACACGCGGCAGCTTCGAATCCAGCTCGAAACTCAGCACCGGCATCCAAGCAAAGACTTTCACATGGGCACGGGTGCGCAGTTGCCAGGCGACGCGGTCGAACAGGTCGGCGCGCATCGGCAGGTGGCGGTTGGGGAAGTACAGCGAATGCACCAGACCATCGCCCTTGGGATCGGCGAAGGCTTGCAGGAACACCGTGCTGGCGCCCAGGTCAGCCATGCGCTGCACCAGTTTGCCGAGGTTGATGTCCTGCTGGGCCGGGTCCGGGTCGTAGACGTTGTCGAGATCGACATGCACCACGCGCATCGGCCCTTCGGCCTGCACCGAAACGATGCTGTTGGCGAAATGCTCGCCGTCAGGATCGGACGCGACGAGGAAGCGCGGCCCGCTCATCAGGTTATCGAGGGTGTCGAGGCCGTCGTCCAGGGTCAGGGCCATTTCATAGCCCTCCTCACCGACCACGGTCAGCGAGGTACCGTCGGCGGTGCCGTACGGCCAGACCCAGACCCGAGGTTTGTAACCGGTGGCCTTGCGGATCTTCTCGGAAATGTTCTTCACGTCGGTACGAATGCGTGCCTGGAAATCGGCTTCGGATTCATAGCGCTTGGTCACCGGGTCATAACGCCGGGTCGCGGCGGCCGGCTGCAGGTTGCCCTGCGGGTTGCCAAGGATGCCTTTGTGGTTGGCATCGGTGTGAGCGGCGATCTCTACCAGACCGGACTTGGAAATTTCGCGGATCTGCTGCCAGGTCAGGAAGTTGTCACGGTTACGCGGCGTGCCGGCGAAATCCACCGGTTGATTGAGCGGCGTGTCGATCCAGGTGCCCACCGGCGCCAGCAAGGCTGGCCAGTTGTAGGCGCGCAGCACCGGCAGCACGCGGGTATAGAAGCTGGCGTAACCGTCGTCGAAACTGAGCAGCACCGCTCTCGCCGGCAGCTCCGGGCCACCCTTGCGCGCGGCCATGATCTGGTCGACGGTCACTGGTTTGTAGCCGTTCTCGCGCAGCCAGGCGAGCTGCTCGATCATGCGCTCGGTGCGCACCGCCACCACGGCCTGATCGGGATCACGGTCTTCGACATCGTGGTAGGCAATGCCGAGCACATGGTTTTTTGGCCACGGTTGTTCACTGGCCGCGACCGGGCGCTCGGAGGGCGGCGCGAAGGCCGGGGCTTGCTGGGCGCAGGCGCTGATCAGCAGCGCTCCCAGCAGAAGGATGAAACGCGAGATAAAAGGCATCTTCAAACTCTTCTAGAAGCGGAAAGTGAGGTCGACGAGCAGACGCAGATCAGTTTCCCGATCACCGTCGTAAGGCCGGTTGATCACACTGAACATGCCGCCCACATCGAACACGTCGTTCCAGGCGTACCGTTGGCCGTAACCGAGCAATGCCATGCCGCCGGTGCCGTGGTCGCGCTGGCTGTAGGTGCCCGCGCCGGCCTGAAATTGCTGGCTCCAGGAAGTCTCGTAGCGGTGGTAGAGCACGTGATTGACGTTGACCAGCGGCATCACGCTGAAGTCCGATTTCGGGTTGAAGTACGGCACGTCGTCGGATTTCGAGTTGTGGCTGGTGCCGACTTCCAGGCCGGCGTCGACCTGAATGTTCGGCGCGGTGTAAATGCCCTCGCGCCCGGTCACCAGGGCTTCGACGCGATTGTTGCCATCGCTGAAGTGCGACGGGCTGACCGACACGCGCCACTCGCGGCTTTCGTTGGCGCGCCAGCGCAGGAACGCACTGCCGCCGTTAGCCTTGATGTCGCTGTTGAGCGCGCGCAACGGCGTTTCCGCCGAGAGGTATTCGAGGCTGCCGCCGTACTGCCAGTGATCGTTGATGTCGCGGGCAATCGCCAGGCGCGCGCCCTGTTTGTCACCGAAGCCGTAATCGTGATTCGACACCTCGGCTTCGAGGGTCATGTCACGGGTGCGCCGTTCCAGGCCGACGCGCTGGAAGCGATGGTGACCGGTGCCTTCGGCGAAATCACCGGTGGCATAACCGGCACCGGCGAACACGCGCCAGTCTTCGTTGATCGGTGGGCTGTAAAGGGTGCTCTGGATACCGAAATCACGGCTGCCGCTGACCGCACCGGCATCGCCGCTGCCGCCACCGTTGGCCTTGCCGCCGTAGGCTTCGACGCGCAGTTCGGCCATGTCATGCACTTCCCGTTCGCGAGCCAGGCGCTGCACCTGGCGGTTGTCCGGATAGCGCGCGACCACGTCGTCGACCAGTGCATCGTTCTGCCGCCACTCCTGCAACTCCATCGCGGTGCGCGCCTGCGCGACCTCCAGGCCGGCATCGCGGGGCGCCATGCTCTCGGTTTCCTTGAGCTGGCTTTCCGCGCGGCGCGGCATCTGGCGGGCGAGGTAGAGATCGGCCTGGGCCAGACGCAAGCCAAGGTTGCCCGGCGCCTGATCGACCAGCGTCTGCAAACGCTCTTCGCCGTGCGGAAGATCGGAACCGTAGGTACCGGCCTGGGCGGCGAGTTGCTGGGCGTCCATCCATTCGTCGTTGGGGTTGCCGATCGGCAAGCCCTTGAGCTCGACGCGCGGACGCTGCGCTTTCGCTGCGTCTTCGGCGACCTTGCGCGCCTCATCGGCGCGGTCGCTTTCCAGCAGCGAGTAGTACAGCGCAGTGGTGTCCTCAAGACGATCACCGACATCGGCGTCCGGCGCCGAAAGCACCTGGCGATACAGATCGGTGGCAATCTCAGGCTCGCGTTGATCCAGATAAGACGCCGCCACCCAACGCAAGGCGTAAGTCGGAATCTCCACACCCTCGGCTTGCAGTTTCTGGTATTCACTGATGACGTCGGCAGTGCGCGCGCGGGCCTTGAGCGCGCCCATGCGGTCGATGCGCCAGCGCGTCACGTCGTCGTGAGCAGTGGCGTCAGGGGTCCAGGTCGCGAGCAATTTGTCGTAATCGGCCAGCGCGCGGTCGGCAATGACGTAGCGTTCCTTCTCGCTGCGCGTGGCCAGTTCGGCGAGGCGCACGCGTTCGGCGGCGAGATCGCCTTCCAGGCGGCGCAAGGTCACCGGATCAATCAGGCCGGGTCGTTGACTGGCCAGACGCAGCGCCGGTTCAGGCAGACGGGCCTTTTGCAGGGCGACCACGTACTCGCGGGCGACTTCCGGTTTGTTGCCGGCGCGGATGAAGGCTTGATCGAATTCAAACAGCGCATCGTACTGTTTGCCGGCGCGACCGAGGGCATAGCCCAAGGCCAGGCGGCGCGACGGATCGTCGGGTTTGGCGGCAACCAGCGCCTGCGCGCGGGTGACGGCCTGATCGGGCTTGCCAGCATCGGCCTGAGTCAGCGCGAGGCCCAGTTGCAGGTCAGCGTTGTCCGGCTCCAGCGCCAGCGCTTTGTTGTAGACCTGGGTGGCCTGATCCCAGCGCTTGAGGTTGCGATAGGCACGCGCGGCGGCGGTCAGTGCCTGCACCGGCAGGACGCGGTCGCGACCTTGGGTTTCATAGACCTTGACCACTTCGGCATCGAGCCCGGCCCAACTGGCGATTTGCAGGTGATCGCTGACCTGGCCGTCGCTGGCCTGGCCCGGCGGCACCTGACGCAAAACCGTCAGCGCAGGCGTGTAATGCCCGGCGCGGGCATCGCGCACCATCTCGTCGTAGGGTGTGTCGGCCAACGCCAGCACTGGCCAGAGCAACTGGCTGCACAGGGCGAATCGGAACAAAGGGCGCAAACCACGATGTAATACAGGGCCATCAATACGCGGCATTTGTCAGCATCCTTACATGGCCAGCCGGGTCGCAATGCCCTCCTTGCCCATTCGTAACGGTGGCCGACAATGACAGCCCTCGGCCAAGCTTGGTGAGGCAGTCTGCACGCAAGCGTAGTCGAATTTTCACAACGCAATAATTGTTCAGAATCGGCACGCATGTACAAAACCCGTACAGCAAAACGCCCGGCGCCTGTTCACACAGGGGCCGGGCGTCTGGAGGGCGCGCGGTTGGGCTTATTGCTCTTGGGTGACGCCGGCAAACTTGCTCATGAGGAAGCCGATGAACTGCTCGACGGTCATTTTCTGGCCGTTGAATTCGACCTGATTGGCCGCGTAATGCAGTTTGGTCACCACGTTGGTGCCGTCGGCGACAGCCAATTGCGAGCCGACCGCCATGCCGGCGAACATGTCCGCCGCTTCCTTGGACTGATCGACGATGGCTTTGGCGTCAGTCTGGCCATCGAGCTGCGCCTGCACGTTGAGCAGATCGACCAGCATGGGTTTGGACACCTGGATATTCAGGTCGAGCAGCGCGATCAGTTGCTTGCCGAGTTGATCCGGCGGCAGATCCATCGATTGCGGCTTGGTCAGGTCGATCACCAGATTGGCGCGGCTTTCACCGTTGGCGGTGTTGAACGACAGGTTCTCCAGCGCCAGTTGCGGGCCGGCAGCCAGCAGCTTCTGCAGATCGGCTTTGACCTGGGCGTTTTCCGCTTCGGTCAGGTTCAGCTCCGGTGCCGGCAGACCCTGCGCGGCGGCCTCGGCGGCAGCTTTTTCGTATGGCTGCAATTTGGTCTGGTAGATCTGCATCAGCGACATGGTCGATGGAATGTCGAGGTTCTTCAGGCTCATGGCCATGGCCGCCGAACCGACTTTCTTGTCATTGAGCGTTACTTCGCCGATTTTGTAGTCGGCGCGGCCCGAGGCGTTGCTGCCGTTTTCTTCGGTGCGGTTCTTCATTTCGAAGTTCTTCACGCCCAGCACCATCGGCTTGGCGCCGAAGGTAGTTTTGCTGCTGGTCACTTCCAGGGTGTTTTCCCCGGTGTAGTAGCCGTAGCTGCTCTTGGCGAGGTTGCTGGCCAGGGTCAGGCCGTTGAGCTCGACCTGCACCGGCGCCTGGTCTTCCGACACGGTGACCAGTTTCAGGTTGTCCATGTAGCCGTCGGCCTTGACCTTCTGCGCCTGGGCGCTGGCGGCGATGTCCATGCTCAGACCGGAAAACTTCAGGCTCGATTGCTCATCCAGCGCAGTTTCGAACGGCACCAGATTCAGAGTGCTGGTGGTCGATTCGTCGTAACCGATGTTGGTCACGCCCTTGAGCGGCGCGGCGCCGTTGGTGGCGGCGAACCATTTTTCCGTGGACGGGCTCTTTTCCAGCTCGTAGTTGCTGGTGGCCATGACCGGCAGCCACTTCAGCGAAACCAGACGCGAGAACGGCAGCGGGCCGTGCTCGATGTGGTCGACAAACAGCAGCTCGACCGGCGCATCACCGAACATTTCGCCTTCGCCCTTGAGGCGATAGTGCGCGGTGCTGGTGAAGGTGTGGCGTTCCAGCGACACCAGTTCCAGCGACGCGGTGCCGTTGGAGCCGGCCATGGCGGTCTGCAACTCTTTGTTGGCATTGGTCACGGCGTTGTTCAGCACGCCTTCGATCTTGGTCCCGGTGTA
This sequence comes from Pseudomonas iranensis, assembly GCF_014268585.2. Lineage (NCBI taxonomy): Bacteria > Pseudomonadati > Pseudomonadota > Gammaproteobacteria > Pseudomonadales > Pseudomonadaceae > Pseudomonas > Pseudomonas iranensis. The sequence goes on along the minus strand of NZ_CP077092.1, from coordinate 403,165 downwards.
CCAGGCCCCGCCTGCGCTGATCGCGCCAATGGCAACAACAATTCCGAGAAGCACGCCTGCTGATTTATTCATGAATGACCTGATCGGTTTCCGTGGCTGTGGATGAAGTCGTCTTCCTTGAACCCGGGATCGGGTCGCGGCTCGACTGTGCGCAATTAAGCGGTGGAGATTAGCACCGGGCGCGGACGACGGCCCAATGTTTAAAGGTTAAAGAGTGTCTATGGGGGGAATGGACAGTCGGCAGGAGCGAAGAGTTTCAGTGTTTTTGCGGGCCTCTTCGCGAGCAGGCTCGCTCCCACCGGGACAGTGCTGTACTTGTGGGAGCGAGCCTGCTCGCGAAGAGGTCGGTGGATTCACAGCAAATCAGGAATACTGAACCTCGATTTCATTCAGCTGATGATCAAAGCTCTTCAGCCGCGCGGTCCAGGTATACACCAGCACTTCAAAGTCGCGATCGATCACCGCCCCGCCGGTGGTATCCGCTCGCACATCGCAGAAATCCAGCTGATAGCGTTCACGAGCCATGGCCGTGGCGACGTCGGACAGCTCGCGGGCGTTGTTCAGCCAGTGCCAGCCGTCATCGGCGATCTGCTTGTCGAGTTCCAGGCATTGCTTCTTCAGGGCTTCGAGGCTTTTTTCCAGCGGCGTGCCGGTGAGCTCGCCCATGACTTCGGCGAAGGTTCGCCCGGGCTGCCAGTAGCTGCCCCAGAAATAGCGGTCGAACACGGTCTCGACGCGGCGCAGGGCGACTTTGGTATCCCAGATCAGCACGAGCATCTTGCCGCGTTCGAGCTGGCGCTTCTTGACCCGTTGCAGCTGAATCGAGGTCCACGCGACGACGACGATCGCCATCACCGCGATCAGCGCAACGGCGCTGTCGAGGAAGATCATCGCCGTATCGATCTGGTGGGCCAGCATGATCCCGTAGAAATACGTGGCCGAGAGCAGCACCAGTGCCACCAGAGCGCACCAGAAGCCGAGAGCGTAAGGGTTTTTCATTATTGGTTTCCCCTGGACCAGCACTAGCAATGTGCATTGCAGGAGCGCTTGGCATGGGGCGCCCCTCCAACACTTCAAAGCATAGCAACGGCCTCAGGGTTTGCTGGCGCTCGAGGTGTTCGTTCGTCCGCTTTCCCAGCCACCGCCCAGGGCGAGGAACAAATCGATCTGGCTCATCGCGACCTGGGTGTTGGCGGCGGCCAGTTGCGCGGTGACATCGGTGTAGGTGCGGGTTGCTTGCAGGTCGGCAAGGAACGACTCGCGGCCGGCCTGGAAGAAGCGGTGCGTCTGCTCGGCGGCGAGCTTGGCCGACTGCTCGGCTTCGGCCAGCGCATCGCGGCGTTGCAGCAAGGCGCTGTACTGGGCCAGACCGGTCTGCGTTTCGCGGATGGCGTTGAGCACCACGCCGTCGAAATGCGCCAGCGCGCCTTGAGTGTTGGCCTCGGCTTCACGAATGCGCGCACGGGCGCCGTTGGTCGGTACTTTCCAGCTCAGCGACGGGCCAAAGCCCCAGCGGTTGGTCGACGGATCGCCGAGGTCATCAATGATGCCGACGGTGCCGATGGTCGCGCCGATGCTGATGTCCGGGTACAGCTCACCGGTGGCGATGCCGATGCCGGCGGTTGCCGCTGCAAGACGCCGCTCGGCCTGACGAATATCCGGGCGGCGCTTGAGCAGCGCAGCGCCGTCACCGACCGGCACCAGTTGCGCGATCTTCGGCAACTCGGCGCAACTGGCGGTACCTGCCGGCAACTGTTCGACCGGTTTGGCCAGCAGCATCGACAAACGAAACAGCCCGGCCTGACGCGCTGCTTCATAGCGCGGCAAGTCGGCGCGCAGGGATTTGAATTGGGTCTGCGAACGGGTGACCTGAGTCTCGTCACCACGCCCGGCATCGCGCAGACGCTGGATCAGCGTGGTGCTCTGCGATTGCAGGTCGAGAGAGTGCTCGGCGATTTCCCGCTCTTCGTTGGCTGCGCAGACTTGCGTATAGGCGCGAACCACGTCCGCCACCAAGGTGATACGCGCCGTGTCGGCTGCGGCCTGAGTCGCATCGGCATTGGCTTTGGCCGCTTCGATGCCGCGTTGCAAGGTGCCCCACAGGTCGAACTGGTACGAAGCGCTGATGCCGATATCGGCAATGTTGGCCACCGGGACTTTCTCCGGCAGCAGGAACGCCTGACCGGATTCCTGCAAACGTTGCGCGCCCATTTTCACCCCGCCGCTCCAGCCGCCAGCGGCCTCGGCTTCATCCACCTGAGCACGTGCCCTCGACAGGTTCGCCGCCGCCACGCGCAGGTCGGTATTGGAAGCCATGGCCTGCTGCACCAGTTGATCGAGGCGCGGGTCTTTATACAGCCGCCACCAGTCCGCCGGCACCGGCGCCGAGACCACCGGTTTGCCGGCGACTGCCAGCTCACCCTGAATATCCTTGCGCTGCACCGCCGCGTCGGCGGGCACCTGATAATCCGGGCCGACCATCTGACAGGCCGAGAGCATCACGCCCAACCCGGCGATCAACCAGGCCCTGCTCATGGCTGCGACTCCTCATGCTGGTCGTCGATGATCGACACGGTGGCGGTACGCCCGGCGATCATGCGGAAGTCGGCCGGCACCTCATCAAAAGCGATGCGCACCGGAATCCGCTGCGCCAGGCGCACCCAACTGAACGCCGGGTTGACGTTGGGCAGCAGGTTGCTGCCGCTGGTGCGGTCGCGGTCTTCGATGCCGGCGACGATACTTTCGACATGTCCGCGCAACCGCGCGCGGTCGCCGATCACGCGAATATCCACCGATTGCCCGACGTGGATGCCGTCGAGTTTGGTTTCTTCAAAATAGCCGTCGATGTGGAAGGAGTTGCTGTCGACCACCGACAACACCGGGCGCCCGGCGGTGACGAATTCCTGCGGACGCGGCGCGCGGTCGTTGACGTAACCGTCGACCGGGCTGCGGATCACCGAGCGATCGAGGTTGAGCTGCGCACTGTCGACCGCCACCAACGCCTCGGCCAATGCCGACTGTGCACGGGCGACGCGCGACTGGCTTTCTTCCAGCTGTTCGGCCGGCACCAGATTGCCGAGGCCACGGTTACGCTTGGCTTCACGCTGGGCCTGGGCGAGGGTTTCTTCGCGATCGGCAACGGCGGCCTTGGCCTGGCGCAGGGCCAGTTTGAAGCGATCCTGGTCGATGCTGAACAGCACCTGGCCACGCTTGATCAACTGGTTGTCCTTTACCTCGACCTGCTGGATCAACCCGGACACGTCCGGGGCGATCTGGATGATGTCGGCGCGAATGTGGCCGTCGCGCGTCCACGGCGCGAACATGTAATACATCACCATGCGCCAGACGAGGACAACGGCAAAAGTCACGATCAGCAGGGTCAGGACCACGCGACCGATGGTCAGAAACGGTTTTTTCATGTCATCAGGTATCGACTGAGTGAGTCCACGCCGTACAGCAGCACGGCGTAGAGCGCCACGTTGAACAATGCCCGGTGCCAGACCAGACGGTAAAAGTGCAGGCGTTGCAGCACGCCATGCACCAACAAAAACAGCACGTAAGTGATGCCCATCAGCACCAGCAGGGTCGGCAGGAAGATGCCGCTGATATCCAGATCACCGATCATAGGGGCGCTCCATCGGGCAGCGGTTCTTCGGGCTCGGCGCTGGAGACGAATTCGACGCCGGGCAGCAAGGCCAGACGCAGACCGCTCAAGGCGTGCAACAGGTGTCGACGGGTTTCATCGTCGCCCTGGCCGTTCAGCGCACGGCGGGTGCGATCAAGGGTCATCAGCAGACCGCTCGGTGCGGGCAGGCGTTCGTCGGCTTTGAGGCAGGCGCGGAAATACTCGCCAACCTCGCCCACCACTTGTCGCAGCAGGGCGTTTGGCACGCCAGTGACGCGCGGGGTGTAGGCAAGCAGATCGAGCATATTCAGACCGACACGCACTTCACGCATGGCAATACCGGTGTCCTGACCGGTCAGGGCAAGACGCGGCAGGTGCTGCATCAGCCGATCGAGCAGCTGCACGCCCAAATGCCGATGCTCGGCGAGACTGGCCGGCTCGGTCATGCTGACGATGTCTTTCCAGCTGAACCGGGTCAGACGCTTGGCCGCCAGCTCGGCGCCGAACGGTCGCGCCACCAGCGTCCAGATAAAGGCGAACAACAGCCCCAGCGGCCCGGCAAGGTTGGAGTTGGCAAAGGCGAAAAAGTCCGCGTCGTAAGCACCCTGAATACTGATGAACGACGAGGTATTAACCAGCGTCAGCAGCATGCCGAGGTAGAATCGCGGCTGCACGGTCAGCGTGCCGACGCAAATGAACGGCACGGCAAACGCCAGCACCAGCATCGGGAAGTCGTGCAGGTTGGGCAGAATCAGAAACAGATAAAGGCTGGCGAACAGCACCGACATCCCGGTCCAGAAAAAGAACCGGTAAATCTGCGGCGCCGGGTCGTCCATCGAGGCAAAGAAGCTGCACGCCACCGCCGCCAGAATCACCGCGCTGCCGCCGTCCGGCCAGCCGAGCAGGATCCACAGCACCGAAGCAACGATGATCGCCAGAATGGTCGAGGTCACCGAGTAGAGCATCAGCCCGCGATCGATGAACGGCGTCAAGCGGCCCAGGCGCCAGTGCCGATAGACCGCGCGCCAGCTGTCCTGGCGCTCGCACAGGATCGCATCCTGCAGGCTGCGGCAGTCCTGCCACAGATCGATGAATTCACCGAGGCGGTAGATCGCGTTGGAGAACAGCAACTGTTTGCGCTCCTCCAGCGCTTCGGCGCTCGGTTGCAACGCGTCGAGTTGATCTCTCAGTGCTTGCCAGCGCTCGAGATTGGCGTCCGCGTGGCCCAGCCATTCCCGGGTCGCGGTCAGCAACGGCTGGAATTTTTCCACCAGTTCCGGGGTGCGGCGTTCGAGGGCGTAAAGCGAATCCTCGAGGGCATCGATCACCGGCAACAGGTGAATCATCCGCCCGCGCAGTTCCTTGGTGTTACGCACGGTTTGTGGCCGCGCGCCTTCGTGGGGCAACTGGCCGATCATCAACTCGAGGCTGTTGAAGTTGGCGACCATGGCCATGCGCAGCGCGGTAACTTCTTCCGGCTGCACATCGCGGCTGAGAAACTTCAGGCTGTAGCTCGTCGCGTCGGCGAACCACTTGCTTACTGCATCGTTGAACACCGGCGCCAGCCGACGCGGCCAGAACATCGCACCGACCACCGCAGCGACGGCGATGCCAAGGAAAATCTCTTCGGTACGCGCCTCGGCTACGTCCCACACCGCCAGCGGATTATCCACCACCGGCAGGGCAATCAGCGGCAAGGTGTAACCGGCCAGCATCAGCGCATAGCTGTTGGCCGTGCGCAGATGCAGGGACATGAACAGCAGAATGCCGGTCCACAACGCGATCACCACCACCAGCACATAGGGGCTCTGCACGAACATCGGCACGAACAGCACCGCCGCCGCTGCGCCGAGAAATGTACCGGCCGCGCGGTACAGCGCTTTGGAGCTGGTCGGGCCGAGAAACGGGCTGGAGACGATGTACACCGTGGCCATCGCCCAATACGGACGCGGCATTTGCATGAGCAAGGCGATGTACAGCGCAATCATCGACGCTGCAAAAGTACGGACCCCGTAAAACCAGTCACGGGCCGGCGGCATGCCAGTGAAAAAACCGTTCAAGAGTTGACCACCACAGGCGAACTCGCCGCCTCAAAAGCCCTCAGTACCCGAAGCGTAGCTTCCAGATCGCTGCGTTCGATGCCTTCCAGCACTTCGTGGCGCAAGCGCACCAGCTCGGCTTCGACCGCTTGCACCAGATCGCGGCCGGTATCGGTCAGGCTCAGGCACTTGGCGCGGCGATCCTGCGCATCTTCGGTGCGACAGACGTAACCGGCATGGCACAACTGATCGAGCAAGCGCACCAGCGAAGGACTCTCCATCCCCGCAGCCTGGGCGACTTGCACCTGACGCACGCCCTCACCCAAACGCCCGATCATCAACAAGGGCACGGCGCAGGCTTCGGAAATTCCATAGTTGACCAGCGTGGTCTGGCAGATCTTCCGCCAATGCCGGGCGGCCACCACCATGGCGCTGCTGATGTTCATCTGGAGACTGTCGAGGGAATCGGACACGGGATAACGGACACTGTTAGTTTGCTAACTATCAATATCGCATTGGATGGGAATTTCAGTCAAGTTTTGAAACAAATCTTTGAAGCACTCGCGGCGAATACCCTGATCAAGCGCCTGCCATAACATCCGGCATTGCCCAAGCGCTTGGTCATAGCAGAATCGTCAGCCGCCATAGGCTGAGGACATTTCCTCGATGTAATCGAACACCTCCTCCGGCACGCTGTACTGAAATTGCTTGCGGCGATGCTTTGAAACCTTGTCAGCGTTGTCCAGGCACATCATTACCAACTTCGAAAGATCGCTTCCCCGAACATCGAAACGGTCATTCACCGCTTTGATGACGAAATCGTATTTTTCAAGAAACGCGGTCTCCTCGCGTAGCTCCACTTCCAGTGCCCGCATGGCCATCTGCAAAGTAAATTCTGCGCATTGAGTAGCATCCCAGAATCGGTAGATAGCGTCGTGACCGATGAAATCGAACGTCATCTCATCGGAATCCAGCCAAGTGACATTCCAGAACTCTCTTGCTGGTTTCGAAAACTCTTTCAGCGCTTCCAAGTAGCTGGATTCCTCATGCTTCATCGCCACGGAAACGGGCAGCAACAAGCCGTTTTGCAGTGCACCGGAATGGCAAAGCGTCTGGTGAATAAGAAATCGTGAGAGCCGACCGTTGCCATCCATGAACGGGTGAAGAAAAACAAACCCAAACGCCACAACCGCCGCTGCTATCAGCGGATCCACCTGCTTCGCCGAGTGATTGGCGAACGCCATCAAATTCTCCATCAACTCACGACACAATTGCGGATCTGGCGGCACATAACTGACTCCGGCGGCGCCTCTCAAGCCGTTGTGTAAATGGTTCTGTTGATGACGGAAGAGCACTGCTTTATCGAAGGGATTCGAGACCGTGCTGTTTTGCAACTCGACCAGATAGTCCTCGCTGAGCTCTGTGCGCTCGTGAGCTTGACGTAAGAGCCGAACAAAGCGCCGCGACTTTTCTTCGCTGGGCTCTTCTTTTTCGATAGCGAAGGAATCGCGAGTCTCATGCAGGTAGGCCCAATTGATTGCCCGATCCATCATCTCCGGCGGCAACGTCGCCATGAAAACCTGGGCTCGCCCAATGATGTCCCGATCGATCAGCTCCTGTAGTTTCACCGTTCGCTCAACGGTGGCGCAGTAATGCAATGACCCCAAACCATTGAAATCGACTCGCCAGCGACTATTCCGAACCGCTGGCCCGGTGACGTAGCGCTTGGGATCGAACAAGGCGACGACACTGCCTCGAACCGGGACTGAGTAGTCCAGTTGTTTGCCAGTAAAGCTTTCCCATAGAAAACAGGCTTTACGGATGTATACCCCGTTCGGGGATCTGCCAAGCTCACTTAACAGATCGCTCGCTTCAACAGATTCCAAGGCCTGGGCAAGAATGCACAGGTTTATTCCTTCATGTTTTAGCGCAAAAAGAATGTGCTCGATCGTTGATCCCTGTGCAGGCGCGACGGCGGCTGGAACAGCAAGACAATCACCGATCAAGGTAACTCGGGTGACCGGTTTGATCATCGCAACGCGCTTGGGAGCAAATGCCTTGAGCTTCAGCGCGTCACGCAGGTAGGCATATCCAACAGCTGGCATCGTCATCTTCCACAGAAAAAATCCACTGCGACGATTAAAGCCCAGTTTTTTTTACAGTAGGCATGTTTTTTTTACATTTCAGCCTTTTCCTACAATTTTTTTTACACGCTGCGTTTCTTTCGTGAAGCGCCCCGGCAACCAATGACGCAGCTTGTTTCCAGACAACAGAAACTCAAGCTTATAAGTCATCCAGATCTACGGGCATGGGTGTCTCGTGAGCTCGGGAACGCGCAATCTGCATAAGCTCAAGATCATCAAGCCGCTCGACCAATGCTTCGTACACATCAGCAGGCACCATGTAGCCCATGACCCGGTTATGATTGAGCACTGCCACAGCACCCCCATTTGCGTCTTTTAGCACGGCAGCAGGATTTTTCTTCAATTGAGAAATACTGACGGCCATATCGGCCAGAACGCTTTGCATGGTAAAGACCTCGAATGCGATCGAAATTTCGGTCGATATCGAAGCTTATCAATTGCTGTGGTTACAGAGGTCGCAAAGGTTCACCCTAGTCGCCCCTTGTGCAACATCACATTCAGTTGATCTACAACCTCTGCCCAATCCGCATCGTCCAAAATCTCTTCGCGCAGAAACTGCGCCTGACCTGCTATCCAGAAAAACGCGTCAGCCAGATGCAAATCCGGCTTGAGCGGGGAATGGCTGGCGATGAATTGGTCGATGCCGGTCGGGTCGTCGGCGAGGCCGAGTTGCTTGAACAGGGCCGGTAGGCTGTGCTGCGGATTTTCCATGATGCAACTCCTCTGCAATTCAGGTCCGGCGTTGCGCCGTTCGCTGCAGTGAAGTTGATCATAGCTGTCGCGGTGGGTTCAGGGTTTGGCGGCGTCCGGCGAGCCTGCGGCCAGTTGCGCTGCCGGATAGACCGACTGCCATCCGCCGCCCAACGCCTTATACAAGCCGACCATTGCCAGCGAGACGCCGGTCGAGCTTTCCACCCATTGTTCCTGGGTGGCGAGCAAAGCGCTCTGCACGGTGAGGACGTTGACGAAATCGACCACGCCTTCGACGTATTGCTGTTGCGCGGTGCGCAGGGCGATCTGGTTCTGACGCACGGCTTCGCCGAGGCTGTCGCGACGGCGCTGGCTGGCGTTGTAGGCGGTCAATTGATCATCGATTTCATGCCAGGCACGCAGCACGGTTTGCTGGTAGGCGATGGCCGCTTCCTGCTGTTGCGCTTCACGCAGTTGCAGCATGCCGCGCAGGCGTCCGCCGTCAAATAACGGCAGGCTGAATTGCGGGCCGATGCCGAAGGCACGCGAGCCCCATGAACCGAAATCGCTCAGTTGCATGGCCTGTGAACCGAGGTTGCCGGACAGGGTGATGCGCGGATAAAAGTCGCCCTTGGCCACGCCGATGTTGGCAGTAGCAGCGTGCAGACGCGCTTCGGCCTGGCGGATATCCGGACGACGTTCGGCCAATTGCGACGGCAGGCCGATGGCGACTTGCAGTGGCGACTGCGGCACTGCCGCGTCTGTGGATAACGCTTGAGCGAGGGCCTGCGGCGGTTCGCCCATCAGCAGACTGATCGCGTTGATCAGTTGCGCCTGACGCTGCTCGAGCGCCGGCAGCCGTGCCTTGATGGCGGCGACTTGCGCGGCGGCTTCGGCGACGTCGAGATCGGTGGCCACGCCATCGGCCAGCCGCAGCTGCGAGAGTTTCAGGCTGTGGCGGGCGACGTCGAGGTTCTGCTCGGTGACAGCGCGGGTGTTCTGCACCCCGCGCAGCTGAATGTAGTTTTGCGCGGTGTCGGCAAGCACCGTCAGCAGCACACCGCGACGATCATTTTCCGCCACTTCGAGATTGGCATCAGCGGCTTCGGTTTCGCGGCGCACGCGACCCCAGACGTCCAGTTCCCATGAGGCGGAGAAACCGGCATCCCACAGATTGAAAGCCTCGTCGCCGTTATTTCCCGATGGATCGTTCAAGCCTTTGCCACTGTTGCGTTTGCGCCCGTAGCTGCCGCTGGCGGTGCTGTTCGGATAACGCTCGGCGGTGATCACCTGGCGCGCGGCGCGGCTTTGTTGCAGGCGGCTGCTGGCCAGTTGCAGGTCGAGGTTGCTGTTCAGCGCGCGCTGGGTGAGCGCGGAAAGTTGCGGGTCGTGGAAGGTTTCCCACCAGCGTTCGTTCAGGGGTTCGCTGACGGCCTGGCTCGGGGCGGCCCGGGCGGGTTTGGCCCAGTCGGCAGGTTGAGGGGATTCGGGTTTCTGGAAGTCGGGGCCGACAGTGCAGGCGGTGAGACTAATTGTGAGCAAGGCACTGAAGGTTAGCTGCTGCCACTGGCTTTTTCGCGAGCAGGCTCGCTCCCACAGGGGGAACGCATTAAAAAATGTGGGAGCGAGCCTGCTCGCGAAGGCGGCAGCCGATTCAACACCGATCATCGCTGCGTCACCTCGCGCCCGGACGCCTTTGAGCTGGCGGTATCAATGCTCGCCTCGACCGACATCCCCACCCGCAACCGCTCAGCCAGTGGCTGGCCCGGTTCCAGCACGATCTTCACCGGAATCCGCTGCACAACCTTGGTGAAATTACCGGTGGCGTTATCCGGTTTCACCGCCGCAAAGGTCACGCCAGTTGCCGGCGCAATACTCTCGACGCGGCCGGTCAGGGCTTCGCCACCGAGACTATCCACTCGGACTTGCACATCCTGCCCGGGCTGCACATCGGTCAACTGGGTTTCCTGAAAATTGGCCACCACATAGGCCTGCTGCAACGGCACCACCGCCAACAGTTTGCTGCCCGGCGTGACGTAGGCGCCGACGCGCACCGCACGCTCGCCGATCATGCCGTCCTGCGGCGCGGTGATACGCGTGTAGGACAAGTTGAAACTGGCAATCTCCAGCGCCGCCTGCGCGTGTTTCAGATTGCCGTCGGCGGCGTTGCGCTGGGCGGTGAGAATCTCGACCTGCTTGCGTTCGGCCGCCAGCTTCGCGGTCGCGGTGTCGAGGCGCGCCGAGGCCTGATCAATGCGCGTGCGCGCCTGCTGCGCGTTCTGCACGGTGCCAGCGCCGACACCGGCGAGATGGTTGTAGCGGTTCAGTTCCTGCTGCGCAAAAGCCATTTGCGCTTTGGCCGAGACCACGGTGGCCTGCGCCTGAGCGATCAGCGAAGCCTGCCGCTCGAGAGTCGCGTTGGCGTTCTGCAACTGCGCCCGCGCGACCAGGGTTTGCGCATCCGCCGCCTCCGCCGCTGCGCGCAAATCACGGTCATCGATCAACGCCAGCAACTGCCCGGCCTTGACCTGTTGGTTGTCTTCGACCAGCACCTGCTTGATGAACCCGGCCACGCGCGGCACCACCAGCGTGTAGTCGGCGGAGACAAAGGCGTCATTGGTGGTTTGCTCGGTGCGTTGGCCGAACAGCCCGGGCATTGCCAGATACACCAGCACGCCTACCGCCAGCGCGGCAGCCACGGCCACCGCGAGTTTTTGCTTGGATTGAGTCATAAAAAACCTTCAGTTTCAGTACAGCGATCAGGTCGGCGCGCGCGGCGGATAAATCCGCGTCGGCAGCCAGAAAATCAGCAGAATCAACGCCACGGCGACGCCGGCCATGCACACGTACAAATCGGACGAAGTCAGCACCACCGCCTGCTCATGCACGCGGAGAGCAAGGCCCGGATCGCTGTGATCGGCCAGCGGCGAATTGCCGAGGCTGTCGACCAACATGGTCGAATGAAAATGCAGGCGCGCGGTGGTCAGCGCTTCGATGACGCCGGTGGCAACCACGGCAGCCAGGCCTTTGACGGTGTTGAACCACGCCGACGCGAACGGCCCTTCCATCGGCGTGATACTGCCGGTCGACAACATCAGCAGCGGCAACACCGCCATCGGCTGGCCGAAAATCTGCAGCCATTGCAGGACGTAGAAATCATCGCGAATCCACGCCGAAGTCAGGTGCGAACCGCCCAGGCAGGACAGCGCGAGCATGCTCAGACCAATGCCGAGCACCCAGCGGCAATCGACCCAGCGCAAATTGCACAGCGCTGCCACCAGCGGCAGCGCGATCAACTGCGGCAGCGCGGCAATGAGCATGATCGGCGCGGTTTGCGCCGGACGATAACCCTGCACCTGGGCCAGATAACTCGACGGAATCAGCACCACCGCCAGCAGCACGATCAGCACCCCGGCGAGGGTGATCAACGCAAACAGCAGGTTGCGGATGCCGAGCATTTGCAGTTTGAAAAACGGAATCGGCTGCGACCATTCATTGATCATAAAAGCCACCAGCAGTAGCGAACCGGCACCTAGTAATCCACAGATCAGATTCGACTCGAACCAGTCCAGTCGATTGCCCTGCAACAGACCGATCACCAGCATGCAGATCGCCGGAAAGCCCAGCAGCAGGCCTTTCCAGTTGAACGCCCTGAGACGTTCCAGCCGCAGCGGATCCTGCGGCAATCCGTAAGCCACGGCGGCCATGGCGATCAGGCACGGCACGATGATCTGCCAGAAGGTCCATTGCCAGCCGACGTATTCAGTCCACAGACCGGCCAGCGGCGTGCCGAGTCCCGGGCCGAAAGTCGCGGTCAGTGCGTAGCCGGCCAGTCCGTAGAGTTTGATGTTCGCCGGGAGGAAGCGCAGCGCGACGGTCATCAGCATCGGCGGCAATGCACCACCGGCAAGGCCCTGGAGGATGCGCATCAGCAGCAGACTTTCGTAGTTCGGGGCGAACGGGCACAGCACGCCGAGCAGAGTAAACAGGCCGATCGCGCAGAGGGTGAAGCGGCGCAGCGAGAAGGTCACCGAGCACCACGGCGCGAAGGCCATGGCCGCGACCGACGTGGCCGTGTAGCTGGCGACCAGCCAGGTGCCTTCGTCGTAACCGATGTGCAGCGCGCCGCGAATATCGGCGAGTGCGGCTTTGGTGACCATCTCGTTGAGGCCCGAGACCAGCACGGCCAACAGCACGCCGACCAGACCAACGATGATCCGCGCCCCGAACACCGCAGGCGCAGCCGCCGTCGCCGGGCTGGTCGCGGCAAGGGGTGCCGGGACCGTCAGGGATGTCATGAATGAAAACTCCGGCGGTGAAATACCGGAGCATTTTAGTGGGGCTTGATGCTGACGAAAATTGACTTATTGGCAGGTTATAAGTGCATCAGACACAAATATCAAAAGCAAAAGATCGCAGCCTTCGGCAGCTCCTACAGGGGGAATGCATTCCAGTGTAGGAGCTGCCGAAGGCTGCGATCTTTGCTTTGCTTTTTATGGCTGTGCCGCCAGCCACGTTTCATCGCAGCAGGTCTTGAGGGTTTCACGCAGCCAGCGGTGGGCCGGGTCCTTGTCGAAGCGCGGGTGCCAGGCTTGGGTCAGCATCAGCATGGGCAGCGGAATCGGCAGATCGAATGAACGCAGTTTCAGGCCCAGCCGCCGCACGCTGAGCAACGCTTCTTTGGGCACCGGCAGGATCAGGTCGGAGTCGGGCAAGGCAAACATCGCTGCATGGAAACTCGGCGCGATCACCGCCACTCGACGCTCCAGCCCCAACGCATTCAACGCCGTGTCGATCGGGCCGCGAGCGATGCCACGTCGCGACATGCTGATGTGGGAAAAACCGGCGTAGCGCTCGGCGGTGATTTCGCCGTCGAGCAGAGGATGGTTCTCGCGCACCAGGCCGACGAAATGCGTGGAGAACAGGTTCTGTACCTTAACCTCCGGCGTAAGCGGACGGGTGTTGCTCACGCTCAGATCGATGCGCCCTTCGCGCAGTGCCTCATCGTCGCCGTCACCTTCCGGGACGAAGCGCAATTCGCAATGCGGGGCGAGCTGGTCGAGGGTGTCGAACAGCTTGCCGCCATAAACGCCGACGAAGAAATCATTGGCGCGAATGCTGAAGCGTCGGCGCAAGGTGCCCAGCTCGACGCTATCGGCGGAGCGAAACAACAGCGCCGCCTGCTCGACCACATCGCGCACCTGTTCGCGCAGTTCCAGGGCTTTGGGGGTCGGCACCAGACCACGCCCGGCGCGCACCAGAATCGGATCGCCGATGGCTTCGCGGATCCGCGTCAGTGTGCGGCTCATGGCCGCCGGGCTGAGGTTCATCCGCCGCGCCGCACCGACCACACTGCCCTCGTCGAGCAAGGCATCGAGGGCGACCAGAAGGTTCATGTCCGGGAGTTGCATGTTGAGCACTCTTGGCTGATCTGGATTGATCCGGGCGCAATGCTAGCAAACATCCCTCAAGAGTGACGATGCCAGCGCTGGCCTCTTCGCGAGCAGGCTCGCTCCCACCTTGGAATGCGTTCTCATATGGAAGCGAGCCTGCTCGCGAAGAGGCCGCCCAGCCAACGAAGATCTCAGCGCTGCATACCCCAGCGCTTGACGGTCACCCGCTCAAGGGTGGCAAACACCAGATTCTCCACCAGCAGACCAATCAGGATCACCACCGCCAACCCGGCAAACACCTTGTCGGTGTACAGCTCATTGCGATTCTGGAAGATGTACCAGCCCAGCCCGCCCTTGCCACTGGTCGCGCCAAACACCAGTTCGGCAGCGATCAAGGTGCGCCAGGCAAACGCCCAGCCAATTTTCAGTCCGGCGAGAATCGACGGCAGTGCCGCCGGGATCAGTATGAACAACACAAGGCGCAACCCCTTGAGACCATAATTGCGCCCGGCCATACGCAGCGTTTCGGAGACGCCGAGAAATCCGGCATAGGTGTTCAGCGCCAGCGCCCACAGCACCGAATGCACCAGCACGAAAATCAGGCTGTTCTGGCCCAAGCCGAACCAGAGCAGCGCCAACGGCAGCAGGGCAATCGCCGGCAACGGGTTGAACATCGAAGTCATGGTGCTGAGCAGATCACGTCCCAACTGGGTCGAGACCGCCAATGTCGTCAGGGCGAACGCGAGGACGATGCCGATCAGGTAGCCCTTGATCAGCACCACCAGGGAGATCCACACCTTGGCCAGCAACTCGCCACTGAGCAGCCCGTCGAACAAGGCATGTGCGGTTTGCAGAAAACTCGGCAGCATCAGGTCATTGTTCTGAATCCGCGCGACCACTTCCCAGATGATCGCCAGCACGATCAGGATCAGGCTTTTGCGCAACCAGCCCTGTTGCCACAGGCGCGTGCCAAGCGGCAATTCGCGCTCGACCGGCACTGCGGTCAGCGGCTCGAGCACCGTTTCGAATTCTTCACGCACGGATGATGAATGGCTCATCGGGTAGTCCTCCTGGCCGCTCAATAGGCGATGCGAATGTCGTTGAAGTGGTGATCACGTTCGGTCTCCGGCGCCTGGCCCTCATCGAACAGCAGACGATGAATGCGCCGCGCCGATTCCTGAAATGCTACGCCGCCGAGGCTGTGCAGATCGTATTGATGGCTGTGCACTTCGGCGCGCACCCGCCCCGGATGCGGCGACAACAAGAGGATGCGATTGCCCACCACCAAGGCTTCTTCGATCGAATGAGTGACGAACAGCAGGGTGAAACGAACCTCTTCCCAGAGCAGCAGCAATTCCTCCTGCATCTTGCGGCGAGTCAACGCATCGAGTGCAGCGAAGGGTTCGTCCATCAAAAGAATTTTCGGCTGCATGGCCAACGCCCGGGCGATCGCCACCCGCGCTTTCATGCCGCCGGACAAGGTGTGCGGATAGGCGTCGGCGAACGCAGCGAGGCCGACTTTTTCCAGATAGTGCAGTGCGCGTTCTTCGGCGTCTTTCTTGTTCAAGGTGCGCGAGGCGAGCAGCGGGAACATCACGTTCTGCTTGACGGTTTTCCACGGCGGCAACTGGTCGAATTCCTGAAACACCACAATGCGGTCCGGCCCCGGCGCATCGACGCGCTGGTCTTGCAGGCGGATCTCGCCTTCGCAAGGCTGGATGAACCCGGCGACCGCCTTGAGCAAGGTCGATTTCCCGCAACCGGACGGGCCGAGCAGGACGAAACGATCAGCCGGGTCGACGGTGAAACTGACTTGATGGGTAGCGCGCACCACTCGCTGCGGCGTGCGGTATTCAAGGCTGACGTGATCGACGGCCAGCAAGGCTTCGCTGCGGGCGATCGGGTTGCTGGCCGCGTGGCCTGGCAATGGGGCGTTCATGATCGATCTCCGGCAAATCAGAAAGGCGCGTCGCCCTGAATGGTCGTGCGATACAGCTTGCGGCGCAGATGCGCAGGGCAGCCGGCGGCAAGGTGGATCAGCGAGCGGTTGTCCCAGAACACTAGGTCATGCGGTTCCCACTGATGGCGGTAGACGTTTTGCGGCAGCACGCTGTGGGCGAAGAGTTCGCCGAGCAACTGACGACTTTCGTCTTCCGGCAGACCGACAATTCGCGTGGTGAAGCCTTCGCTGACGAACAAGGCCTTGCGGCCGTTTTCCGGATGGGTGCGCACCACCGGATGCACCACTTCGGCGACCTGAGCCAACTGTTCAGGGGTCAGGGTCGGGCGCCAGTTGCCTTCGAACTTGGTTTCGCTGTAGCGCGCGGTATAGGAATGCGCAGCGGAACGTCCTTCGACCGCAGTGCACAACGCAGCGGGCAAGTCGTCCCAGGCTTTGTGCATGTCGGCGAACAGCGTGTCGCCGCCCTCGGCGGGCAGCTCTTGGGCGTGCAGCATTGAGCCGAGACCTGGCAGCTCTTTATAGGAAAGATCGGAATGCCAGAACTTGCCGGCGTCACCGAGACCGATGTTCTGGCCGTTCTCGATGATGTTGGAAACGATGAGGATTTCCGGGTGGTTGGCCAAGAGGAATTGTTTGAGCACGTGGATCTGCAACACGCCGAAGCGGCGGCTGAAATCGATTTGCTGTTGCGGGGTGATCTGCTGATCGCGGAAGACCACGACATGGTGATCCAGATGTGCGCGGTGAATGCGCGCGAAGTCCTGATCATTGACCGGCCGGCTGAGGTCGAGGCCAACGATCTCGGCGCCGACGGCACCGCTGAAGGGACGAATTTCGAAGATTTGCGGCGCGACAGTTGCGGCGCTTTCGGTGGCAGTAGCGGCGGACATCAATCATCTCCCACGCACGGCGCGCTCATGGCCGCGCTCGTCGATCAGACACTCACGCTGGATTGCGTGTCGGTTCAGGTCGTGCGGCGCGCCGATTGGTCGGCAGGTACGCAGGTGGGTGACTTTATAGCTATAAGAATTGGAAATTAAATACCGTTAATGAATAACGATATGGCGAATGGTGAGGGCGTGGGTGACCATTTGTGTCACTTACCGACGGATATGTAGCGCCTCAGCGGGCGCCTTCGCGAGCAGGCTCGCTCCCACAGTTGGAATGCAATCTCCTGTGGGAGCGAGCCTGCTCGCGAATGGGCCGTCACCAGCGCCGAAGATCTAGCGCTCGTGCAACGCCTCAGCCCGCGCGCGGATGATCGGCTTGAGCAAATAGCTCAACACCGATTTCTTGCCAGTGATGATATCCACCGAAGCGACCATCCCGGGAATGATCAGCAAAGGCTTTTCATCCGTGCCCAAGTGGCTGCGCTCGGTACGCACCTTGATCACGTAGTAGGTGGTTTTCTTGTCTTCGTCGGTGATGGTGTCCGCACCGATCTGCTCCAGCTGTGCCTTCAGGCCGCCGTAAATGGTGTAGTCATAGGCGGTGAATTTGACGATCGCTTCCTGACCCGGATGCAGGAACGCGATGTCCTGCGGGCGGATCTTGGCTTCGACCAGCAGGGTGTCGTCCAGCGGCACGATTTCAACCATGTCGCTGCCCGGCTGGATCACGCCGCCGATAGTGTTGACCAGCAACTTGTTGACGATACCCCGCACGGGTGAGGTAACCAGCGTACGGCTGACGCGGTCTTCCAGCGCCTTGCCGGTGGCCTGGGCCTTGTTCAGATCGGTGCGCGCTTCGTTGAGCTGGGTCAGCGCTTCGCTGCGGAATTTGCCGCGGGTTTCGTCGATCTTGCGCTGCACTTCCTTGATCGCCGATTCCGCGCGCGGAATGGCCAGCGTGGTCGCATCGAGCTGGCCACGGGTTTCCACTTCGGCACGCTTGAGGCGCAACACTTCCACCGGCGAGACCGCGCCCTGCGCCACCAGCGGCTCGGACATGTTGATTTCCTGACGCTGCAAGCCGAGTTGCTGACGGTACTGCGCCTGCTTGGAGCTGAACTCACGCAGCTCCTGCTGACGCTGGATCAACTGCTCCTGCAAGCCGCCGATTTCATCGTGTAATTGCTGACGGCGGCTGATGTACAGCGACTCTTCGCTTTTGGCCTGGCCCGGCACGGCTTTGAGTACGTCCTCGGGGAAATTCAGCGGACGATCATCGACTTCCGCGCTCAGGCGCTCGACCCGCAGCAGCATCGACAGGCGATCGGCCTCGGTTTCGCCGACGTTGGAGGCAAAACGCGTGTCGTCGAGACGAATCAACGGCGCGCCGGCCTCGACGATCTGGCCTTCCTTGACGAACAGCTCGGAAACGATACCGCCCTCGAGGTTCTGGATTTTCTGGATCTTCGACGACGGAATCGCCTTGCCGTCGCCCTTGGTCACTTCGTCGATCACGGCGAAGTTGGCCCAGAGCATGAGGAACACGAAGAAGCCGATGATCGCCCAGATGGTCAGGCGCACGACGCGCGGGGCGTCTTCGATCAGCGCCTTGTTGACCTCTGGCAGCGGCTGGCCCTGCAGCGAGGCAGAGCCTTTGAAGTAGCGACGGATCGACTCCTTGACACCGGACTTAAGCAACACTGATCTGCCCCTTCTTCAACGCTTCCATCACGGCGGCTTTCGGGCCGTCGGCGAGAATCTGCCCGCGATCGATCACCAGCAGGCGATCGACCAGCGACAACAGCGATGCCCGGTGCGTGACCAGCACCACGGTCTTGTTTTCAATCACTGCTGCGAGGCGTTGCTTGAGGCGTTCTTCGCCGGTGTTGTCCATCGCACTGGTTGGCTCATCCATCAGCAGAATCGGCGGATTGAGCAACAGCGCCCGGGCCAGGGCGACGTTCTGCCGCTGGCCGCCGGAAAGGTTCTGCCCGCGCTCACCGACTTGCAGCTCGTAGCCTTGCGGGTGCAGACGGGCGAATTCGTGGACGCCGGCCAGTTCGGCGGCTTGCAGCACCAGCTCGTCTTCGACGTAACGCGCGCCGGACACCAGATTGTCACGCAGGGTGCCGGACAGCAGCTGAATGTCCTGCGGTACGTAGCCGATGTTGTAGCGCAGTTCGCTGACGTCGATCTGGCGGATGTCCACGCCATCGACCAGCAACGCACCGTCGTCCGGTTGGTACAGGCCCACCAGCAGTTTCGCCAGCGAACTCTTGCCCGAACCGCTGCGGCCGATGATGCCGATCTTCTCGCCGGGACGGATCACCAGGTTGATGTTCTTCAGCGCCGGGTTCTGCTGGTCCGGGTAGGTGAAGCTGAGCTGACGGCATTCGATCGCACCCTGCAGAACCTTGCGGCTCAGCGGGCGCTCTTCGAAATTGCGCTCCTGCGGCAGTTCCATCATCTGGTCGACCGAGGTCATGGTCACCCGCGCCTGTTGATAGCGCGTGAGCAGGCCGGACAGCGACGCCAGCGGGCTGAGGGCGCGGCCACTGAGCATGTAACAGGCGATCAGCCCGCCCATGCTCAGGTTGCCGGCGATGATCTGGTACACGCCGAAGACGATCATGATCACCCCGGCCAGTTGCTGGATCAGCAAGGTGATGTTCATCGCCAGACCGGAGAGCATTTTCACTCGCAGCTCGAGGCGACTGAGGGTGCCGATGGTCTGCTCCCACTGATACTGGCGCTCGCTTTCGGCGTTGTTGACCTTGACCGCGTCCAGCCCGGCGAGGGTTTCGATCAGGCTCGACTGGCGCTCGGCGCCCAGCGCCATGGTCCGTTCCATGGTCGCGATCAGCGGCTTCTGCAAGGCGTAGCCGATCAGCAGGGCAATCGGGAACGCCAGGACCGGGATCCACACCAGATGCCCGCCGAGAATGGCGATGACGATGAAAATCAGGATGGTAAACGGCAGGTCGATCAGACTGGTCAGGGTCAGCGAGGCGAGAAAGTCGCGCAGACTCTGAAACTCATGGATGTTCTGGGCAAAACTGCCGACCCGCGCCGGGCGGTATTTCATCGCCATGCCGACAATGCGCTCGAACAGCGTGGCGGAGATGATCAGGTCGGTTTTCTTCCCGGCCAGATCCAGGCACAGGCTGCGCAGGCTCTTGAGGATCAAGTCGAAGATGTAAGCGCCGGTGATGCCCAGCGCCAGCACCCAAAGGGTTGCTTCGGCCTGGTTTGGCACCACGCGGTCGTAGACGTTCATCACGAACAGCGGCGCGGCCATGGCGATGATGTTGATCAGGAAACTGGCGGCGATCGCATCGGCGTACAGCCAGCGCGAACGCTTGAGGGTGTCGCGAAACCACGAGCGTGCACGCGGGATCAGCGTGCCGTGGTTGACGTCGAATTTGTGCTGCGGCTGGGCGAAGAACACTTTGCCGGTGTAATCGTCGCTCAGCAGTTCGCGGCTGACCACCGATTCGCCGCCGTCGCTTTCGCTGAGCAGTACGCGTGCTTCGTTGTTGCCCTGCCAGCCGAGCAGGACGGCACTGCGGCCATCCTTGAGCAGCAACAACGCGGGCATGGCGATCGCCGGAATTTCTTCGAGCTTGCGCTGCAACACCCGCCCCTGCAGCCCGGCGCGGGCCGCTGCGCGCGGCAGCAACTCGACACTCAAACGTTGTTTGGGCAGCGGCAGGCCGGTGGTCAGCATCGCCGCGCTGGCAGGCTTCTGGTGCAGCATGCACAGGGCGAGCAGACCATCCAGCAACGGATCGTCATGCAACGCGCGTGGATCATGGCTGAGTTGAACTCGACTGACTTCTGATTCCACGCTCGACACTCTTTAACAGTTGAAAGGGATAACTCAGTTCATCCCAGGCAGCTGGACCTTGGGCTTCACGTCGTTCTGCACAACGGATGCCAACGGCGCGACCACTCCCTGGCTTTTGAGCAATTGGCCCATGGTCGCCTTGATTCGGTACTGAGTAAATAACTGAATGTTCTTGATTTCCGCCAGACGCCGCGAGGCGGTGAACAGCTCGTTTTCGCTGTCGAGCAAATCCAGCAGGGTGCGTTCGCCGAGGCTGAATTGACGCTGGTAGGCAGTACGCACCGAAGTGCTGCGATCGACGTATTGCTGAGCGATCGGCACCTGAGCGTTGGCGTTGTTCAGGGCGTTCCAGGCCAGGCCGAGCTCTTCGTTCAACTGACGCAGGGCGTTGTTACGGATGTCCAGCGCCTGGTTGGCCAGGTACGACTTGGATTCCAGATCGGCCTTGTTGCTGCCACCGGAATACAGGTTGAAGCGCATGCGCAGCATGGCCTGCCATTCGTTGTTGTGGCCGTTCTGGCCGTCGATATCGTTATCGGCGGTACGGCCCAGTTCCGCGTCGAAGCGCGGGTAAAAGGTCGATTTGGCGGTAGCGAACTGCTTCTCGGCAGCGGCGATGTCCGACTCGGCGGAACGCAGGATCGGGCTGTTTTCCAGCATCTGCGCGCGGGCTTCATTGAGGTTGGCCGGCATCATCGCCATGAACGGCGCCGGGCGCTCGAGCTGGTCGGGCATCTGGCCGACGGCGCTGAGGAAGTTGGTTTCCGCGTCGGCGAGGTTGGTCTGTTCGGTGATCAGATTGTTGCGGGCCTGGGCCATACGGGCTTCGGCCTGATCAAGGTCGGCACCGCTGCCGACACCGCGCTGGGTGCGCAGCTGGATCTGATCGTAGATGCGCTGGTGGCTCTTGAGGTTTTGCTCGGCCAGACGGACGAATTCGCGACGGGTCAGCACGTCCAGATACACCTGGGCGACGGTCAGCGCAGTACGCTCGGAAGTGCCCAGCAACGAGTAAGCGCGGGAGCTGACGTTGGCTTGTTGACGCGCAACTTCGTTGGACGTCGCGAAACCGTCAAAAACCATTTGCGAGAGACGTAAACTTGACTCGCTGCGGTTCAACGTCTCCCAGTGATTGCTTCCACCGTTCGCTCGAGTGGTCACACTGTCAGTGCCTTCACGGCCATAACCGCCGAGCAGATCGACCTTGGGCAGGTACCCCCCTTTCGCAGCCTTTAACTGATAATCCGCCGCCAACCGACTGTTGACCCCCGCCTGAATCTCCGGATGGACATCCAGCGCCTGTTGCATGGCTTCTGGTAAGGATTGTGCTTGTACAAAAGAGGCGGCGAGAGCGAAGGGAGCGGCAAAGAGCAAAAGCGAACGCATGGTTGGAATTTTCCCGGAACTTCTTGTCTTGAATCACAGCAGAAACGTGGCGCTGCGTCGGATGATGGCAACCCGAAAGACCGTATGTCGGAAAGTTCAAAACAGGAACTGGATGACAGGCTGAAGGACAGGTCGCCGCGGAAATATCAATGTGACATTAGTGGGGCGATTGTTTAGGATGGCTCCCAGAAGGTCAATAGTTTGGCATAAAGTTAATCGCGATAATTTATAGCCATATTTTTGACGGAAATACAGCGTCAATAAGTTATCCATCTATAGAAAGTACGTCCAGACTGAAGTGGCGCCGACGCCCGTCAGGTCCATGGAAGTCAACTGAATGTGACACCCCGGAGAGTCTTCAATGAGCAGTGTTGTTGCCGTCGTCAAAAGCATTGTCGGTCAGGTTTTCGTGGTGTCCCCAGAGGGCGTGCGTCGCGTACTCGTTGAAGGCGATCGCCTGTATGTCGGCGACCAGATCGATACCGGTCTGTCCGGCGCGGTGTCGCTGGAACTGGCCGATGGCCGCATGCTCGATCTGGGTCGCGACACCCAGTGGAGCGCCAGCTCGCCTGACTCCAGCACTGACCTGGCCGAAGCCACCGCGCAGGCTGCGCCTTCTGTAGAAGAACTGCAGCAAGCCATTGCCGCCGGTGTCGACCCGACCACCGCACTTGAATCCACCGCGGCCGGCCCGACCGCCGCAGGTACCGGTGGTGCTGCCGGTGGCGGTCACAGCTTCGTCATGCTCGACGCCACCGCAGGCCGCGTCGATCCGACCATTGGCTTTCCGACGGCGGGCATCAATTCTGCCGGGCAAGTCGCGCAGGACACCACCGGCGGCCTGACCACCGACACCACCACCAACGCGCTGCGTGACTCGACCCTGAGCCTCAGCGCCACGCCGACCATCACCGAAGCCGGCGGCGTGCTGGTGTACACCGCGACCCTGACCCAGGCGCCGCTGACCGACCTGACCATCACCCTGTCCAATGGCGCAGTGATCGTTATCCCGGCCGGCGCCACCACCGGCACCGTCAACGTGCCGCTGGCGCCGAACGACACGGTCTACAACGACCCGACCCAGATCGACGTGACCGTCACCGGCACCAGCGGCGGCAACGGCATCACCGTGACCCCGTCAACTATCCCGGCGACCACGCAGGTCACCGACACCGTCGATACCACTACCGTCACGCTGACGGCTGGTTCGAGCGTGACCGAAGGCGGTCAGATTACCTATACGGCGACTTTGACCAACCCGGCGCAAACTCCGGTAACCGTCACGCTGTCGAACGGCTCAACCATTACCATTGGCGCTGGCCAGACTACCGGCACCGTCAACGTGCCGACCCCAGCCAATGACGTTTACAACAATGGCAGCACCGTTACGACCACGATCACCGGCGCTACCGGTGGCAATTTCGAAAATCTGGTGCCGAATCCGACGCCAGCAGTAACTACGATCACCGACTCGGTCGATAACACTGGCCTGACCCTGACCGCGACCAACAATATTGTTGAAGGCGGTCAGATCACCTACACCGCGACGTTGACCAACCCGGCGCAAACCCCGGTGACCGTCACTCTGTCGAACGGCTCGACCATCACCATTGCGGCTGGCGAAACCGTGGGCACCGTCAACGTGCCGACTGCGGCCAACGACGTGTACAACAATGGCAGCACCGTCAGCACCACGATCACTGGCGCAACTGGCGGCAATTTCGAAAACCTGGTCCCGAACACCACGCCTGCCGTTACCACGATCACTGATTCGGTCGACAACACCGGGCTGACCCTGACCGCGACCAACAACATTGTTGAAGGCGGCCAGATCACTTACACCGCGACGTTGACCAACCCGGCACAAACCCCGGTAACCGTCACGCTGTCCAACGGCTCGACCATCACCATTGCTGCTGGCGAAACCGTAGGCACCGTCAACGTGCCGACTGCGGCCAATGACGTTTACAACAATGGCAGCACCCTCAGCACCACGATCACTGGCGCTACCGGCGGCAACTTCGAAAACCTGGTGCCGAACCCGACGCCAGCCGTTACCACCATTACCGACTCGGTCGACAACACCGGCCTGACCCTGACCGCGACCAACAACATCGTCGAAGGCGGCCAGATCACTTACACCGCGACCTTGACCAACCCGGCGCAAACCCCGGTTACCGTCACCCTGTCGAACGGCTCGACCATCACCATTGCGGCTGGCGAAACCGTAGGCACCGTCAACGTGCCGACTGCGGCCAATGACGTTTACAACAATGGCAGCACCGTCAGCACCACGATCACTGGCGCTACCGGTGGCAACTTCGAAAACCTGGTGCCAAACACCACGCCAGCCGTTACCACGATCACTGATTCGGTTGATAACACCGGTCTGACGTTGACCGCGACCAACAACATCGTTGAAGGCGGTCAGATCACTTACACCGCGACCCTGACCAATCCGGCACAAACCCCGGTTACCGTCACCCTGTCGAACGGTTCGACCATCACCATTGCTGCGGGCGAGACCGTTGGCACCGTGAACGTGCCGACTGCGGCCAATGACGTTTACAACAATGGCAGCACCGTCAGCACGACCATCACTGGCGCTACCGGCGGCAACTTTGAAAACCTGGTGCCAAACACCACACCTGCCGTGACCACCATCACCGACTCGGTTGATGACACTGGCCTGAGCCTCAGCGCCACCGGCTCTGTGGCCGAGGGTGGCCAGATCACCTACACCGCCACGCTGACGAATCCGGCCGGCACCCCGGTAACCGTGACCCTGAGCAACGGCTCGGTGATCACCATTGATGCCGGCAAAACCACAGGCACCGTTACCGTTCCAGCGCCGGCCGATGACGCCTACAAAGACGCCGGCCAGGTCGAAGTCAGCATCAAGGACGCCACCGGCGGCAACTTTGAAAATCTGGTGCCGAACATTACGCCTGCTGTGACCGAAATCACTGACACCGTCGATACCTCGACGGTGAAACTGACCGCAGACAACTCGGTTGCGGAAGGCGGCACCGTGACTTACACCGCCACCGTCGGCGCGCCAGTCACCGGCTCGCCTGTCGTCGTGACGTTGGCCAACGGCCAGAACATCACCATTGCCGTCGGCCAGACCACTGGCTCCATCACCTACACTGCACCGAACGATGCCTTGACCGGCAACGCTCCGCTGACCAACTCGATCACTGGCGTAAGCGGCGGCAATTACGAAAACCTGGTGGCGGACAACACTCCAGTTTCGACCACCGTCACCGACGTGGCCGACACCACCAATCTGTCGCTGAGTGCGACCGCTTCCGTGGCTGAAGGCGGCCAGATCACTTACACCGCCACCTTGACCAATGCTGCTGGCTCGCCAGTGACCGTGACCTTGTCGAACGGCGCCGCCATCACCATCAAGGCAGGTGAAACCAGCGGTAATGTGACCTTCCCGGCTCCGTCCGACGACGTCTACAAAGACTCAGGCTCCGTGCAGGCCACCATCACCAGCGCCACCGGCGGCAACTTCGAGAACCTCGTTCCGAGCACCACGCCAGCGGTCACTCAAGTCACCGACACCATCGACACCTCGACGGTCAAATTGACCACCGACACCTCGGTCGCGGAAGGCGGCACCGTCACCTACACCGCCACTGTCGGCGCACCCGTCACCGGCTCGCCTGTTGTCGTGACCCTGGCCAACGGCCAGAGCATCACCATCGCCGTGGGCCAGACCACCGGCAGCGTCACCGCCCCGGTATCGAATGACGTGCAGATCGGTCACGCACCACTGACCAACTCGATCACCAACGTCAGCGGCGGCAACTACGAGAATCTGGTGGCCGACAAGACCCCGGTCAGCACCACTGTGACCGACACCGTCGACACCACCAGCGTCGCGCTGACTGCCACCGGCAACGTCAACGAAGGCGGGCAGATCACCTACACCGCGACGCTGAGCAACCCGGCCGGTACGCCGGTCACGGTTAACCTGAGCAACGGTTCGGTCATCACAATTGAAGCCGGCAAGACCACCGGCACCGTGACCGTTCCGGCACCTGCCGATGACGTCTACAAAGACGCCGGCAAAGTCGAAGTCACCATCAAGGACGCCACCGGCGGCAACTTCGAAAATCTGGTGCCGAGCACTACGCCTGCGGTGACCAACGTTGCCGACACGGTCAACACCACGCACCTGACCCTCAGCGCAGAAAGCTATGTGCTCGAAGGCTCTTCGATCACTTACACCGCCACGCTGACCAACGCCGCGCAGACGCCGGTGACCGTCAACCTGAGCAATGGCCAGACCATCACCATCGAAGCCGGCAAGACCAGCGGTTCGGTGACGATTGCCGCACCGAGCGATGACGTCTACAAGGACGTCAGCAAGCTCACCGTAACCATGACCGACGCCAGCGGCGGCAACTTCGAGAAACTCGACGTCAGCAAGACCCCGGTCAGCACCACGGTCAACGACACCGTCGACACAACCGCACTGACCCTCACCGCCAGCGATACCGTCAGCGAAGGTGGCCAGATCACCTACACCGCGACCCTGAGCAACCCGGCCGGCACTGCGATGACCGTGACCCTGGCCAACGGCGCGGTGATCAACATCGCTGCCGGTGCTACCAGCGGTTCGGTGAATTTCCCGGCGCCCGCCAATACGCCGTACATCGATGGCAGCAACGTGCGGACGGCGATCGCCAGCCACAGCGGCGGCAATTTCGAGCGCGTCGATGCCGATCGTTCGGCTGTGGTGACCAAAGTCACCGACGCCGTTGACACCACCGACATCAGCCTGAGCGCCACCGGCAGCGTTGCCGAGGGCGGCTCGATCGTCTACACGGCGACCCTGAGCAATCCGGCCGGCACCGCCATGAGCGTGACCCTGAGCAACGGCGCGGTGATCAACATTGCCAAGGGTGCGAGCACTGGCACTGCGACCGTCGCTGCGCCTGGCGATGACGTGTACAAGCACGCCGGCAAGGTCGATGCGAGCATCACCAAGACCAGCGGCGGCAACTTTGAAAACCTGGTGATCGACAAGACGCCTGCGGTAACTGATGTCACCGACACCATCGACAACAGCACGGTTTCGCTGACCGCCAGCGCCAGCGCGATAGAAGGCGGCGTGGTTGTCTACACCGCGTCCGTGACCGCCCCGGTCACTGGTTCGCCAGTGCTGGTGACTTTGTCCAACGGCCAGACCATCACCATTCCGGTCGGCGCCAGCAGCGCCAGCGTCAACTTCACCGCGCCGAACGATGCACAGGCCGGCGGCAACACCCTGAGCGTGAAAATCGACGGCGCCAGTGGTGGCAATTACGAAAATCTCGTCGCCGACCAAACCCCGGCGGTGACCTCGGTAACCGACGTTGCCGACACCACCAACCTGTCGCTGTCCGCGACCGGCTCCGTGGCCGAGGGCGGTTCGATTGTCTACACCGCGACCCTGAGCAACCCGGCCGGTACCCCCGTGACCGTGAATCTGAGCAACGGCGCAGTGATCACCATCGAGGCCGGCAAAACCAGCGGCACCGTCACCGTTACGGCACCTGCCGATGACGTCTATAAAGACGCTGGCAAAGTTGAAGTCACGATCAAGGACGCCACTGGCGGCAACTTTGAAAACCTGGTGCCAAGCACCACGCCAGCGGTTACCGATGTCACCGACACCGTCGACACCTCGACGGTCAAACTGACCGCCACCGAAACCGCAGCCGAAGGTGGCACCGTCACCTACACCGCCACCGTCGGCGCGCCGGTCACCGGCTCGCCTGTGGTCGTGACCCTGGCCAATGGTCAGAACATCACTATCGAAGTCGGCAAGACCAGCGGCAGCGTGAGCACCACCGCGCCGAACGACGTACTCGCCGGCCACGCGCCGCTGACCAACTCGATCACCAACGTCAGCGGCGGCAACTTCGAAAACCTCGTTGCCGACCAGACCCCGGTCAGCACCACAGTGACCGACACCGTCGACACCACCAACCTGTCGCTCAGCGCGACCGGCGCGGTGAACGAAGGCGGCCAGATTACCTACACCGCAACCCTGAGCAACGCCGCCGGCACACCGGTCACCGTGACCCTGTCGAACGGTGCGACCATCCTCATCGAGGCCGGCAAGACCACCGGCACCGTGACTGTCGATGCTCCAAAAGACGACGTCTACAAAGACGCCGGCAGCGTTGAAGCGACCATCCAGAGCGCAACCGGCGGCAACTTCGAAAACCTCGTCACCAGCACAGCGCCAGCGGTGACGACGGTCAACGACACCATCGACACCACCACCGTGTCGCTGAGCGCCACTGCGAACGTCGCTGAAGGCGAAACCGTGGTCTACACCGCCACGGTGGGCGCGCCAGTGACCGGTTCGCCGGTCACCGTCAGCCTGTCCAACGGCCAGACCATCACCATCGCCGTTGGCGAAACCACCGGCAGCGTCAACTACGTCGCGCCGAACAGCCCGCTGGCGGGCGGCAGCTCGTTGAGCGTGACCATTGATGGCGCCACGGGTGGCAATTACGAAAAACTGGTGGTCGACGGCAAGTCCGCAGACACCGTGGTTTCCGACACCACCGACACCACCAACCTGAACCTGAGCGCCAGCGATTCGGTAGCCGAAGGCGGCCAGATCACTTACACCGCAACGCTGACCAACCCGGCCGGCACACCGGTGACCGTGACCCTGTCGAACGGCGCCACGATCACTATTGATGCAGGCAAAACCACCGGCACCGTGACCGTCGACGCACCGAAAGATGACGTCTATAAAGATGCCGGCAAAGTCGAAGTGACCATCGAGGGTGCGACCGGCGGCAACTTCGAGAACCTGGTGCCAAGCGCGGTTCCAGCGGTGACCAATGTCACCGATACCATCGACACTTCGACCGTCAAACTGACTGCCGATACTTCGGTGGCTGAAGGCGGCACTGTCACCTACACCGCCACCGTCGGCGCTCCGGTTACCGGTTCGCCTGTCGTCGTGACTTTGGCCAACGGCCAGACAATCACCATCGGCGTCGGTCAGACCACTGGCACTGCAACCGCTGTTGCTGCGAACGATGCGCTGACCGGGAATGCTCCGATTACCAACTCGATCACTGGCGTAACTGGCGGCAATTTCGAAGATCTGGTGGCGGACAAAACTCCGGTCTCGACTTCTGTCACCGACGTTACCGACACTACAAATCTGTCCTTGAGCGCCACCAACTCTGTTGCCGAAGGTGGCCAGATCACCTACACCGCGACCTTGACCAACGCCGCTGGCTCGCCAGTGACGGTGACCTTGTCGAACGGCGCTTTGATCACCATCAAGGCTGGCGAAACCACCGGCACTGCAACCGTTGCGGCACCATCTGATGACGTCTACAAAGATGCCGGCTCTGTTCAGGCCACGATCACCAGTGCCACCGGTGGTAACTTCGAAAACCTCGTTCCGAGCACTGCTCCGGCCGTGACGACAGTCACCGACACCATTGACACTTCGACCGTCAAACTGACCGCCGATACGTCGGTAGCCGAAGGCGGCACTGTGACTTACACCGCCACCGTCGGAGCGCCGGTAACCGGTTCGCCTGTTGTCGTGACGTTGGCGAACGGTCAGACCATCACCATTGGCGTCGGCCAGACTACTGGCACTGCAACTGCTGTTGCTGCGAACGATGCGTTGGCCGGTAATGCTCCGATCACCAATTCGATCACTGGCGTGACCGGCGGCAACTTCGAAGATCTGGTTGCCGACAAAACTCCGGTCTCGACCACTGTTACGGATGTCAACGACACCACCAATCTGTCGCTCAGCGCCAGCAATTCGGTGGCTGAAGGTGGCCAGATCACTTACACCGCGACATTGACCAACGCCGCTGGCTCGCCAGTGACCGTGACCCTGTCGAACGGCGCTGTGATCACCATCAAGGCTGGCGAAACCACCGGCAATGTGACCGTTCCGGCACCGTCCGATGACGTTTACAAAGACGCCGGCTCTGTGCAGGCGACGATCACCAGCGCTACCGGCGGTAACTTCGAGAATCTCGTTCCGAGCACTACGCCTGCGATCACTCAGGTCACCGACACCATCGACACGTCGACCGTCAAACTGACCGCCGATACGTCGGTAGCCGAAGGCGGCACCGTGACTTACACCGCCACCGTTGGTGCGCCAGTTACTGGTTCGCCTGTTGTGGTAACTCTGGCCAACGGCCAGACCATCACCATCGGCGTCGGTCAGACCACTGGCACTGCAACCGCTGTTGCTCCGAACGATGCACTGACTGGCAACGCCCCGATCACCAACTCGATCACTGGCGTAACTGGCGGCAATTTCGAAGATCTGGTGGCGGACAAAACTCCGGTTTCAACTTCCGTCACCGACGTTGCCGACACTACAAATCTGTCGCTCAGCGCCAGCAATTCGGTGGCTGAAGGTGGCCAGATTACGTACACCGCAACCCTGACCAACGCCGCTGGCTCGCCAGTGACCGTGACCCTGTCGAACGGCGCCGTGATCACCATCAAAGCAGGCGAAACCACCGGCACCGCGACCGTTCCGGCACCTTCTGATGACGTCTACAAAGACGCCGGCTCTGTGCAGGCGACGATCACGAGCGCTGCCGGTGGCAATTTCGAGAATCTCGTTCCGAGCACAGCTCCGGCCGTGACGACTGTCACCGACACCATCGACACCTCGACCGTCAAACTGACCGCCGATACGTCGGTCGCTGAAGGCGGCACCGTGACTTACACCGCCACGGTTGGTGCGCCAGTGACTGGCTCGCCTGTGGTTGTGACCCTGGCCAACGGTCAGACCATCACCATCGGCGTCGGCCAGACTACTGGCACTGCAACTGCTGTTGCTGCGAACGATGCGCTGACCGGCAACGCGCCGATCACCAATTCGATCACTGGCGTGAGCGGTGGCAATTTCGAAGATCTGGTTGCAGACAAAACTCCGGTTTCGACTTCTGTCACAGACGTTGCCGACACCACTAACCTGTCGCTGAGTGCGACCGGTTCTGTGGCCGAAGGTGGTTCGATTGTTTACACCGCTACACTGACCAATGCCGCTGGCTCGCCAGTAACCGTGACCTTGTCGAACGGCGCCGTGATCACCATCAAGGCAGGCGAAACAACCGGCACCGCAACCGTTCCTGCCCCGTCCGACGACGTCTACAAAGACGCCGGCTCTGTGCAGGCAACGATCACCAGCGCTACCGGTGGCAATTTCGAGAACCTGATACCGAGCACTGCTCCAGCGGTGACAACAGTCACCGACACCATCGATACCTCGACCGTCAAACTGACCGCCGATACTTCGGTGGCTGAAGGCGGCACCGTGACTTACACCGCCACGGTTGGTGCGCCAGTGACTGGCTCGCCTGTGGTTGTGACCCTGGCCAACGGTCAGACCATCACCATCGGCGTCGGCCAGACTACTGGCACTGCAACTGCTGTTGCTGCGAACGATGCGCTGACCGGCAACGCGCCGATCACCAATTCGATCACTGGCGTGAGCGGTGGCAATTTCGAAGATCTGGTTGCAGACAAAACTCCGGTTTCGACTTCTGTCACAGACGTTGCCGACACCACTAACCTGTCGCTGAGTGCGACCGGTTCTGTGGCCGAAGGTGGTTCGATTGTTTACACCGCTACACTGACCAATGCCGCTGGCTCGCCAGTAACCGTGACCTTGTCGAACGGCGCCGTGATCACCATCAAGGCAGGCGAAACAACCGGCACCGCAACCGTTCCTGCCCCGTCCGACGACGTCTACAAAGACGCCGGCTCTGTGCAGGCAACGATCACCAGCGCTACCGGTGGCAATTTCGAGAACCTGATACCGAGCACTGCTCCAGCGGTGACAACAGTCACCGACACCATCGATACCTCGACCGTCAAACTGACCGCCGATACTTCGGTGGCTGAAGGCGGCACCGTGACTTACACCGCCACGGTTGGTGCGCCAGTGACTGGCTCGCCTGTGGTTGTGACCCTGGCCAACGGTCAGACCATCACCATCGGCGTCGGCCAGACTACTGGCACTGCAACTGCTGTTGCTGCGAACGATGCGCTGACCGGCAACGCGCCGATCACCAATTCGATCACTGGCGTGAGCGGTGGCAATTTCGAAGATCTGGTTGCAGACAAAACTCCGGTTTCGACTTCTGTCACAGACGTTGCCGACACCACTAACCTGTCGCTGAGTGCGACCGGTTCTGTGGCCGAAGGTGGTTCGATTGTTTACACCGCTACACTGACCAATGCCGCTGGCTCGCCAGTAACCGTGACCTTGTCGAACGGCGCCGTGATCACCATCAAGGCAGGCGAAACAACCGGCACCGCAACCGTTCCTGCCCCGTCCGACGACGTCTACAAAGACGCCGGCTCTGTGCAGGCAACGATCACCAGCGCTACCGGTGGCAATTTCGAGAACCTGATACCGAGCACTGCTCCAGCGGTGACAACAGTCACCGACACCATCGATACCTCGACCGTCAAACTGACCGCCGATACTTCGGTGGCTGAAGGCGGCACCGTGACTTACACCGCCACGGTTGGTGCGCCAGTGACTGGCTCGCCTGTGGTTGTGACCCTGGCCAACGGTCAGACCATCACCATCGGAGTCGGCCAGACTGCTGGCACCGCAACCGCTGTCGCTTCGAACGATGCACTGACCGGCAACGCTCCGATCACCAACTCGATCACTGGCGTGAGCGGTGGCAATTTCGAAGATCTGGTGGCGGACAAAACTCCGGTTTCGACTTCCGTCACCGACGTTGCCGACACTACAAATCTGTCGTTGAGCGCCACCAACTCTGTTGCCGAAGGTGGCCAGATCACCTACACCGCGACATTGACCAATGCTGCTGGCTCACCAGTGACCGTGACCCTGTCGAACGGCGCTGTGATCACCATCAAGGCTGGCGAAACCACCGGCAATGTGACCGTTCCGGCACCTTCCGATGACGTCTATAAAGACTCCGGTTCCGTGCAAGCCACGATCAAAACCGCGACCGGTGGTAACTTCGAAAACCTGGTACCAAGCACCTCGCCAGCAGTCACCAGCGTCACCGATACCATCGACACCACCACCGTAAAACTGAGCGCAACCGCCACAGCGGCAGAAGGCGGCAACGTCGTCTACACCGGAACCGTCGGCGCGCCAGTCGCCGGTTCGCCAGTGGTGGTCACTCTGGCCAACGGCCAGAACATCACCATCGCGGTCGGCCAGACCACCGGCACCGTAACCGCCGTCGCACCGAACGATGCGCTGACCGGCAACGCTCCGCTGACCAACTCGATCACCAACGTCAGCGGCGGCAACTTCGAAAATCTCGTCGCCGACAAGACTCCGGTCAGCACCACCGTGACCGACACCGTCGACACCACCAACCTGTCGCTCAGCGCGACCGGTTCGGTAGCAGAAGGTGGCCAGATTACGTACACCGCGACATTGACCAACGCCGCAGGCTCGCCTGTGACCGTCACCTTGTCGAACGGCGCCGTGATCACCATCGACGCCGGCAAGACCACCGGCACCGTGAACGTTCCAGCGCCAGCTGACGACGTCTACAAAGACGCCGGCACCGTGCAGGCGACCATCAGCAGCGCCACCGGTGGCAACTTCGAAAAACTGGTACCGAGCACCACGCCAGCGGTGACCAGCGTCACCGACACCGTCGACACCACCACCGTCAGCATCACTGGCAGCAGCTCGGTGACCGAAGGCCAGACCGCCAGCTACACCGTCAGCCTCAATCACCCGGCGCAGACCGAAGTGACCCTGAAAATCGTCTACAGCGGCACTGCTGCCGACGGTTCGGACTTCACCGGCGTGTACACCGTGAAGATCCCGGCGGGCGCCAGCAGCGCGCAGTTCAACGTCGCCACCCTCGATGACAAGATCACCGAAGGCACCGAGAACTTCGTGGTCAAGATCGATTCGGCTACCGGCGGCAACTTCGAGAACCTCGCAGTCAGCAGCACCAATGGCAGCGTCAGTACCTCGATCATCGACAACGACGCACCACCGGTGCTCGATCTGGACGCCAACAACTCCAGCGGAGCGACCGGTGCCGATTACAAAGTGACGTTCACCGAGAACACCCCGGGCGCCGGCGTATCGATCGCTGACACCGACATCAGCATCACCGACCCGGACAGCACGATGCTGACCGGTGCCACCGTGGTGCTGACCAACCGTCAGGATGGCGATGCGCTGAATCTGGGCAACAGCGTCAACGGCATCACCATCAATGCCAACAGCACCAATGGCACGGTGACCCTGACCCTCTCGGGTAACGCGACCCTGGCCGACTACATGCAGGCCATCAAGAACATCAGCTTCACCAACAGCAGCGAAAACCCGAGCACCGTGCCGCGCATCATCACCGTGACGGTGACCGATGGCGGCAACTACTCGAACACCGCGACGACCACGGTCAACGTGGTGGCGGTCAACGATGCACCGGTCGCTGCGCCGAGCAATGTCACCGGCACCGAAGATACGCCGCTGGTACTCGGCTGGTCGACCTTCGGCGTCAGCGATGTCGACAGCCCGGCGAGCAGCCTCGGTATCAAGATCACGCAGCTGCCGGGCGAGGGCAAACTGCAGTATCTGGACGGCTCGACCTGGAAGGATGTGGCCAACAACCAGACCTTCAGCAAGGCCGACATCGACGCCGGCAAGCTGCGCTTCCTGCCGGATGCCAACGAGTCGGGCACCAACGGTTACGGCGGCACCGGTCTGGGCAACAAGCAGGCGGACTACGCGCAGATCAAGTTCCAGCCTACCGATGGCCAGGCGCTGGGCAGCACCGGCACAGTGAAGATCGACATCACGCCAGTGGCGGATGCGCCGACCGTGGCCGTGGCCGATAACAGCGTTAAATCCACTGGCCTGATCAAGGAAGTCTGGACCGGTCTGTCGGGTCTGGGCACTGACGGCAGCGGAGCGAATTCGACCACCCTGAAAAACGTCATCGACGCCGCCGGCAAACCGAACTCCAGCGGCAATGTCACCAACGTGCAGTCTGACGGCAGTGTCGCCGCCGGTACGGCGTCGAAGACCTCTGGCCTGATCTACCTGGAAGCCGGCAAGACCTACAGCTTCAGCGGCGTGGCCGATGACAGCCTGCTGATCACCATCGGTGGCAAGAACGTGGCGTCGGGTACCTGGGGCGCGGGCGGTGCGATCAACGGTTCGTTCACCCCGACCACCAGCGGTTATTACACCCTCGACATCTATCACCACAACCAGAGCGGCCCGGGCAGCTACGACGTCAATCTCTCGGTAAACGGCAGCACGCCGATCGATCTGAGCAACGCCGGCGTGCCGATCTACACCGGTGTGCAGGATCTGATCAACTCGGGCGTGACCGTCTCCGATCTGCACGGCACCAACGGCGAAGGTTATTACGACGGCTACAAGCTCAACACCGGCGCCGAAGGCACCACGGTGAAACTGTCGGCGATCAGCACCGCGCTGACCGACACCGACGGCTCGGAAACCCTGACTGTGAAGATCAGCGGTGCACCGGTCGGTTCGGTGCTCAGCGATGGCGCGGGTCATACCTTCACCGTTACCGCGAGCAATGGCGAAGCCAACGTCACCGGCTGGAACCTCGGCTCTCTTACCGTGACTCCGCCGACCTACTACAACGGCCAGTTCAACCTGACCGTGACCTCGACGTCCACCGAACAGGTCGGCGGTTCGGCAAGCAGCAGCGCGACCATTCCGGTCACCGTGGTGCCTGCGGTGTACAACGCGGTCACCGCCACCTCGGGTGATGACAACGTCACCGGCACCGACGCCAACGACATCATCGTCGCCGACATCGGCGGGCTGACCGTTGTGCCGGGCACCAACTACAACATCGCGTTCATGGTCGACAGCTCGGGCAGCATGAGCACCTCGTCGCTGAACGCCGCAAAAGACTCGCTGACCTCGGTGTTCAACAGCCTCAAGCAAAGCCTGGGCGGCAGCAACTCGGGTACGGTGAACATCTTCCTGGTGGACTTCGATACCCAGGTCAACAAGTCGGTGTCGGTGAATCTCAACGACCCGAATGCGCTGACATTGCTCAAAGTAGTGCTGAACTCGATGGGCTCCGGCGGCGGTACCAACTACGAGGACGTGTTCAAGACCACGGCCAACTGGTTCCAGAGTGCCGATGCGGTCGCCAACACCGGGGCGAAGAACCTCACGTACTTCATCACCGACGGCCAGCCGACCTACTACCAGACCGGCGAGCAGACCAACCCGACGCTGTATGGCAACGTGAAACTCGACAGCGTGGTGAACACCAGCAACTACAAGCAGGGCGACACGTTCAGCACCTACATCGACAACTCGCACTACCTGACCATCAACAGTGCCGGCAGCGTTGTGCTGCAAACCTACAACTCGTGGTGGGGCTGGAGCAGCGAGACCCTGGGCACGATTCATGCGCAGGGCGACGGTACTTATGAATTGTCGAACCTCGCGGGTACCGGCAACAGCACCAACTCGTCGACGACCAGCAACTCGACCAGCGGCTTTGCCTTGTTGAGCGGGTTGTCGAGCGTCGAAGCCATTGGTCTGAACAACGACGTCAGCCTCAACGACCTCAAGCCGTACGACTCGGACAAAACGCCGCAAACCAACATCGATCCGAAGGACCTGGCCAACTCGATCATCGGCCATACCGAAGCGACGATGCCGGGTAACGACACCGTCAACGGTGGCGAAGGCAACGACATCCTGTTCGGCGATCTGGTCAGCTTCAACGGCATTGCCGGCGAGGGTTACCAGGCGATGCAGGCGTTCGTCGCCAAGGAAACCGGCGTTGATGTCAGCAAAGTCAGCACCAGTAATGTGCACCAGTACATCACCGAGCACTATCAGGCGTTCGATGTATCCGGCGCGCACGATGGCAACGACACGCTGCTCGGTGGCGCAGGCAATGACATCCTGTTCGGCTCGGGCGGCACCGACCTGCTCGACGGCGGCAAAGGCAATGACATCCTGCTCGGCGGCACTGGCAACGACACGCTGATCGGCGGTCAGGGCAACGACATCCTCATCGGCGGTTCCGGTGGCGACACCTTCGTCTGGAAATCGGGCGACACCGGTAACGACGTGATCAAGGACTTCAAAGCCAGCGAAGGCGACCGCATCGACCTGCGCGACCTGTTGCAGGGCGAGACCGGCAGCACGATCGACAACTTCCTGAAAATCACCACAGTGGATGGCACGTCGTCGCTGCAAGTCAGCTCGGCGGGCAAATTCAACTCGGGCGATGCCGCTGCGGCCACGCCGGACGTGACGATCAAACTGGAAGGCAACAACTGGGCGAGCGCCAACCTGCACAATCTGATTGCCGGCAGCGACCCGACCATCAAGGTCGATCACAACAACAGCTGAGGCTGAAACAACGACGGCCGCCTCCTGTGGGGCGGCCGTCGCGTTTGCGGGCAATGCAGCGGTGACGATTTCATCGTCGCCCCGCATACTGGCGCGCAGTTGGCTATGCTGCTGACAGCATGACGCTGTTCATTTGTGAGGGATGCTCAATGTTTTACGTGCAACGCGATGCGCAAGGCCAGTTGATTCGCGTGGAAGCTGCGGCGTACGCCGAGGCCACGGAAACGCTGCCCGCCGATAACCATGAAATCCAGGCGTGGTACGCCAACGAAGCCGTGGAAAACAGCCTCAAACAGCTCAAGCAGAGCGACTTTGAAATGATTCGGGTACTCGACGACCTGATTCAGGTGCTGACCCAGAAAGGCGTGATCCGCGTCACCGACCTGCCAGCGGCGGCCCAGGCCAAACTGATGGACCGCACCCAGGCGCGTGAAGCGCTGGGCGGGCTGAGCCAGTTGATCGATGAGGATGAGGGTGGGTTGATCTGATCCTGGATCTTCACCGACTGAACTGGCCCTTTCGCGAGCAGGCTCGCTCCCACAATGATCGTTCCCACGCTCCGCGTGGGAATGCATCAAGGGACGCTCCGCGTTCCGACCGCAACTCAGTTATCACGGCCCGTCACCGTTGTGACGCAGAGCATCACGGGCTGCATTCCCACGCAGAGCGTGGGAACGATCAGTTCAGGCCCCAGGGCTTCGGTTCACCGAGCAACTGCCCCTGCACGCCATACAAGCCCATCTCGCGAATCACTGACAGCTCCCCTTCAGTCTCGACCCGTTCGGCAATCAGCGGCAGATCGATGCTGTGCGCCGCGCGCTGGATCGCTTCGATGAACAGGCGCTTGTCGCTCTCCTGATCGATCGCCCGAATGTAGCTGCCATCGATCTTCAAATACGCCAGACCCAACCGCGCCAGGTTGCCGATCATGCTGAAGCGCCCGCCGAAGCGCTGCAGGCTCAGCGAGAACCCGAGCTCGCGCAGGCGTCGGATCAACTGCTCCAGTACGGCTTGTTCAGGCAATTGCTCCTCGCCGATCTCCAGAGTAAGACGCGCGCCGAGATTGGAATGCGCGCGCAGAATTTCGAAGACTTTGTTCAGCGCCTGCGGGTCGGCCAGCGTTGCCGAGGACAGGTTCAGCGCCAGCGAATCCTCGTGCCCTTTCATCTGCTCGAGCACGCGTTCAAGCATCAGGCGATCGAGCCGTGCGGTCCAGCCGAAGCGCTCCAGCCAAGGCAGGAAGCGTCCGGCGGGAATGGTCTGGCCCTGCTCGTCGAGCAGGCGTGACAGCACCTTGTAATGCAGCACCAGTTGCGTGTCCTGCGCAGCGACCACCGGCTGGAAGTACAGCTCGAAACGCTGCTGACTCAAGGCCTCATCCAGCAGTCGATGCCAGGCGTGATGATCGTCACCGACCTCCGCCACCAGACTCTGATCGATGCACGCCCAATTCTGCTCGCCCTGTCCTTCGGCCTGTGCGAGCGCCTGATCGCCCAATGTCAGCACCGCTTGTGGTGAATCACCATGGGCAAACGGCGCCAGCCCGATCGAAGCCACCGCCGGCACATCGGTCGCGCCAGTGGCGTGCAGGCTGCTCAAGGCATTGTCGAGATTCTGCGCCAGCTGCAGCGCTTCCTCGCGCACCAGCCCCGGCGCCAACACGGCGAATTCACCGCCGCGAATGCGCGTGACCAAGTCCTGGGTTTGTGGATATCTGGCGCACTCGCGGGTCAGTTGCTCGCCGACGGCCTTGAGCAACTGGTCGGTACGCTGGCCGCCGAGACGCTGGTTGAGACCGGCCAGGTCCTTGACCCGCAACAGCAGCAGATAACCCGAACTGGCCTGCTCCGGGTTGCTCACGCGGTTGTGCAGTTGCATCTCGAAATAGCGGCGGTTGGCCAAGCCGGTGAGGTTGTCCTGATAGGACTCGGTACGCAGTTTTTCACTGCGCTCGGCCTGCTCCTGGAACAGCGTCTTGAGCTTCTCGACCATCTGATTCATTGCCTGCACCACGCGACGCAATTCAGGCGTGCGCGGCAGATCCGGCAGGCTGAGAAACTCGCGGCGGGCAATCGCATGGGACTGCTGGACCATGTAATCGAGGGGCTTCAACTGCCGACGCAGCAACAGCGCGCCGAGCACCGCACTCAATGCGCCGCAGATCAGCAACCAGCCAAGGCTGCCCAGTGCGCTCTGCCATAGCTTGGCCACGGCGAACATCGGATGGCTGACCACCTCGACCCGCGCCGCCTGCTCCCAGCCACGGCTGACCAGCGCATCGCCACCCGCCGGTTCGAGGCCGATCAGTCTGACGAACCAGTCCGGCACATTGCTCACCGCCGGGGTACCGCTGCGCTCGACAATGGTCTGCTCGGTCTTCACGTCGACCACGCGGATGCTCGCGTAATAACCGCTGTCGAAAATCGAACTGACCAGCAGCTCGACCATCGCCGGGTCGTCGATATTCGGCGTCAGCGACAACGCCAGTGCCGTCGCCGCGTCCTGTGCGTGGGAGCGCAACTGATTGACGTACTGGGTGCGCGAGCTCTCCAGGCTGACCATGAAGCTGCCGGTGAAGGCCACGACCAGGAACAGACAGATAGCGATCAACAGCTGTTTGAACAAAGACATCTGAGCGCGTGCTCCTAGTTAGTCGTCTCGACCGGAAAACCTTCGGCCTGCATTTTTTTCAGCACATCCTGCCAGCGCGACAGGCGTTTGGTGTCGCCGACCTTTTTATTGCCCTTGGCGCCGGGCAGATACAGACCTTCGGCATTGAAAGAGTAGACCGGCAGCAAATCGGTCCGCTGCGACGCCGGCTGGATCGGATCGATCAGGCTGTCGAGCACCAGCGGCATGGCATCGGGGGTCGCATAGTACGTCAACACCATGTGCGCGCGGTTCTGGCGCAGCGCCTTGACGTAGGTGATGCGCAGCTTGTCACTGGAAACGCCGAGATGGCGCAGGCTGAAATACTTGGCGATGGCGTAGTCTTCGCAGTCGCCGGCGCCCTTCCACAGCGCTTCGATCGGGGTTTCCCAATAATCCACTTCGCGCCACAGATCGATGTCTTCGACGTAACGCACCTGCTTGTTGAAGAACAGGTTCACCACCTTGAGCTTGTCCATCTCACTGGCCTGCTTTTGCGTCGCCAGCAGGTTCTGCCAGGCGTCGATGCGCTGCTGCCCCGCGCCCAGTGGCCCATAGAGAGCCGTGGCCTTGCGGCTGATCGCGGAAAAATCCCAATCGGCGTGCAGGCCGCCCAGCATGACGCCGGCCAGCAGCAATGCGCAGCCAAGCCAGCGCAAGGTCCGAGGGATCGCGAAACGTACCGCCACTGCAGGTTTCCAGAAGGACAGAAAGGAAGCGTTTGATGGTGAAGCTTAGCCCGGCAAAAAACAATGGCACCGTGAGATCATCGAAGACGCGCTAGACTTGAGATTGCCGCGCAACGTTTTACAAGGTTTGACAACCTGTAGAGCAATCACTAGTGTCATTTGGATCCAAATATTGCGACCTACAGGGTGTGTTGTCGTGACTCAGAAGCCCAAACCGCTGCACAGCATCAAAGTCGAAGGACCGATTCCTGCGCATCTGGCCCGGTCGGTGATCGAAGAAACCCTGCGCTCGGCCATTCTCGATGGCCGCCTGCCCTGTGGCACTGCACTGCGCCAGCAGGATCTGGCCGATCTGTTCGGGGTCAGCCGCATGCCGGTGCGCGAAGCCTTGCGCCAGCTCGAAGCGCAGGAGCTGCTTAGCGTCACTACGCACAAAGGCGCCGTGGTCGCCCCGCTGATCCAGGGCGATGCCGCTGAAACCTACGAGTTGCGCATTCTGCTCGAATCCGAGGCATTGCGGCAGTCCATTCCGCTGCTGACTGAGGCCGAGCATCAACTCGCCGCTGGCTACATCGACGAACTGGAAGCGCAGCACGACTACAACGAAATCGGCCGCCTCAACCGTCTCTTTCACATGGCCTTGTACAGCAAAGCGCCCAATCAGCGACTGCTGCGCCTAGTGGAGGACGGGCTGAACGAAGAAGAACGTTTTCTGCGGTTCAATCTGGAAGCGATGGGCTTAGGCAAGCTGTCCCAGGATGACCACCGCGCCATGCTTCAGGCCGTGATCGAGCGGGACATACCGCGCTCGCTCGCAATGCTGGAGCAGCACCTCAACCGTGGCGTTGAGGTTATCACCCGCTACCTGGCGACTCCCGCCGCACAGAAGCGTCACACCGCACGCTGATATCTCGTACGTCGAATAATCCTCTTACAAATCTTCGCGACCGCTCTGCTGCCGGCTCTGGCAGCGGATCGGCGTGCCCGCTGGTGCCCGCCCCGGCCCTGCCGACGCATTTCTGCTGCCCGCCGATGACCAATCGGTAATAGCCGTGACGGCAATTTACCCGCACTCTTCCAGCGCCACCCCTACAGAACGGGGACGCGCCGCCCTGACGGCACAGTCCCCGCAACAGGAACCTACGGAAGGAGCCTTGTCACGGGAAACAGGAAGTCATGGCGCCGGTCCCGGCCAACTTTCGCCCCCTTTGAATTCATAAATTTCCCTTGTTTAAAAGTTGCTTCGAGTGAGGCATTCACTCTTGTTATCGATTTTGGCCGTTATTAGCCGAAAGGAGTAACTACGCCCTAATAAAACTTGATCTGAAAGTTTTATCGGTAACTCTTATATTCAAAAAACAGCCAACTTAAAATAATTGAAAATAAACTTGTTAAATGCATTTGCCCTGTATTAGTTTTTCTCTCGCCAGGTTTGAACGTCGCCGTTCAGCGCGGCATACCTCACGCACCAACCGCAGCACCCGTGGCGCCGCAACGGCGCCACAGCGCAATCAATATTTGCCCGACCAACTTGCTATCCAACTTGCTCGACCGCTTACAGCAACTGAAAAGAACCGTGCACTTCAATCAATGATAAAGGACATCATGATGCCCACTAAGCAGCAACTCGCCCTGAAGAAAGTCGAACTGAGTATTCATCCGATCTTTTCCGAGATTACTTCGTTATCGGTATTACGCCGTTTCATGGAAACCCATGTATTTGCCGTATGGGACTTCATGTCGCTGACCAAGCGCCTGCAACAGGAACTGACCTGCACGCGTTTACCCTGGTTGCCGCCGCGCGATCCCCACGCGGCGCGGTTGATCAACGAGATCGTGCTGGGCGAGGAATCGGACGATCGCCTCGATGCCGGCCATTACAGCCACTTCGAGTTGTACCTGGATGCGATGCGCGAGATCGGCGCGAGCACCACGGCGGTAGAGCGCTTTGTCGCCCTGCAGCAGGAAGGCGTGAGTTATGACGTCGCGTTGCAGAGCGTCGACGTCGACCCGGCGGCCGCGCAGTTTGTCCGCGATACCTTGCGCATTGCCCTGGAGGCGCCGGGACACAGCGTTGCCGCCGCGTTCCTGCATGGTCGCGAGAGCGTCATTCCGACAATGTTCCAGCGCATCCTCGATGACTGGGGCATCGGCATCGAACAGGCACCGACTTTCCG
This sequence comes from Pseudomonas iranensis, assembly GCF_014268585.2. Lineage (NCBI taxonomy): Bacteria > Pseudomonadati > Pseudomonadota > Gammaproteobacteria > Pseudomonadales > Pseudomonadaceae > Pseudomonas > Pseudomonas iranensis. The sequence continues at coordinate 360,273 of NZ_CP077092.1, read as the reverse complement.
TTACTACCTGCAACGGCATATCGAAGTCGATTCCGAAGATCACGGCCCCGCCGCCGAGCAGTTGCTGGAGCGTCTGGTGGACGGCGATCCGCAGCGCGCAGCCGAGGTTTACGCCAGCGCCATCGCCGCCGTGGAAAGCCGCATCGCCTTGTGGGACGGGCTGCGCCTGAGCATGGGCGTGGAAGTTGCCGAGGTGGCCCAATGAACGCTGCCGACTATCAATCCTTCGCCGAGGCCTGGGAAAGCCGCGCGACCATCCGCACCCGTCCACGGCGGCTGCTGGAAGACGATCAGCGCCTGATCTACCCGCTCAGCCGCCAGCCGCTGGTGCTCAGCGAAACCTTCCTGCGTGAATGCCCACAGCAACGTGATTTCGCCCTGGTGCAGACGTTGTACAAATTCATCAACGACGTAGTGATTTTCGAGACGGAAATCGTCGACAAGACCGCCCGCAGCATTGCCAAGAATCGCTTTGCCGTGGCGTTCCCGTTCGCCTGTCGCTACGACGCGATGACCGTGGTGGTCGATGAGGATTACCACGCGCTGGTGGCCATGGATTTCATGCAGCAAACGGTAGCGCTGACCGGTATCGAACCGATTCCGTTGCCCGACGAAATCGAGCTGAGCCGGGCAATTCCCGCCGCTGTTGCGCTGGCGCCGGACCACCTGCGCAGCGCGGTGGAACTGATCTGCGTGGCGATCGCCGAAAACACCGTGACCGGTGATGTCGCCGCGTTCGCCCGCGACGATTCGGTCAAGCCGTCGATCAAGGGCCTGATGGCCGACCACTTGCTCGACGAAGGTCGCCACTCGAGTTTCTGGGCGCGGATGGTGCGCATCTATTGGCACACCGCCAGCGACACGGACCGCGAAACCATCGCGCAGATTCTGCCGGTGTTCATCGGCCATTACCTGACCAACGACATCCAGAAGTCCTTCGATTTGCGCCTGATCGATGCGCTGCCGGTCAGCGAAACCACCCGACAGTCATTGCGTGAGGAGATCGCGGGATTCGCCTTTCCGATCAATCGCCACCACCCGTTGGTGTGCAACATCGTCAGGTTTTTCCACAACAGCTCGCTGCTCGACACACCGTGCGTGCAGCACGCCCTGCGCGACTATCTGGTTTGAGGAGGCCGACATGAAACGTCTCGACATTTTGCTCACCGGCGCCGGCCAGGCCATGACCGATCTGGCCCGGGAGCTCGAACAGCATGGCCATGCTGTGACCCGCAGCGGCGTGGCTCAAACGGCGTTGGATCTGATCATCGACGATGGTTTTATCGCTGCCGGCGACTTCTGCGCCATCCCGCATCTGCACTTGCGCCTGGGTGTCGCCGCGCAAGAGCATGGCGGCCTGCCGACCCTCGACTTGCTGTGCTTTCTCGGCTCGTCGCTGATCAGCCGTGTGCCGATCGGCGATGAGCCGTCCGGCAACGGTCAGTCGCTACGCCAACGAGCGCTCGCCCATGTGGTCGACGAAGTGGCGTTGCTGGTCAGCCGCTTTTCCCGCGATGCCGATTATTTGAGGCATGCCCCGGTCCTCAAAGCGCCGGATTTCGAACGGCTGGAAGACCTGCTGTTTCTCGACAAACTGGCGTACGTCCACCGTCTCAATGACACGACAAACCCGACGCTGCTGGAGCAGGCGCAAATCCCGCTGATCGAGCGCCTGCAACAGAGTCTGATCGAGCATGCCGAACGACCGGCGCTGCACCTCGGCGGACAGTCCATCAGCTACCGCCAATTGCACGCCCACAGCCGGGCGATCCAGCAGCGGTTGCTGCCCTTGCTTGAGCAATATCCGCAGCCGTGGGTAGTCGGCGTCTGCCAAGGCAAAAGCCCGGCGCTGTTCGCCTCGATTCTGGCGATTCTCGGCAGCGGCGCGGTGTACTTGCCCCTGGAACCGAGCCATCCATTGCCGCGTCAGCAATACATCCTGGAAAACGCCGGCGCGGTGCTGTTGCTTCACGATGGACAGCAGGCGCTCAGCGAGTCGATAGCGGGGCTGGAGGTCAGTGGCATCGAAGCGCCGAACGCCGATCTCGACCGGCCGCTGATGCAGCACCGCCCGGAACTTGATGCGCCGTGCATGGCGCTCTATACCTCGGGCACCACCGGGCATCCGAAAGGCGTGCTGCTCAGCCAGGCCAATCTCGCCCACTTCACCGCGTGGTACGCCGACTACGTGCAGTTGCACGCCGGAAGCCGGGTGTTGCAGTTCTCTTCGCTGAGCTTCGATTCTTCGCTGATCGATATCTTCCCCAGCCTGCTCGCTGGGGCGGAACTGATCGTGCCCGACGACACCCAGCGCCGTGATCCCTTGCAACTGGTTGCGCTGATTCGCCGTCGGCAACTGACCCACGCCTTCTTGCCGCCAGCGCTGTTGAGCATCCTGCCGCTGGAGCAACTGGAGGGCGTGCAGGTGATGACCGGCGGTGATGTCTGCGAGCCGTACGTCATCGAGCAACTGACCCGCCAAGGCACTCTGCACAACCTGTATGGCCCGACCGAAGCCACCGTGCTGATCACCGCGCGCCAGCTCAAACCGGGCGACAGCAACCGCACGCTGGGAGGGCCGATCGCCAACAGTCGGGTGCTGATTCTCGACGACGATCTGCAACCGGTGCCCGATCAAACCGTCGGTGAACTGTTCATCGTCGGCCCCGGTATCTGCCTCGGTTACCTGAACAATCCGCAGCAGACCGCCGAGCGTTATCTGAGCCTGTCACTGCCCGGCGGCGAAACCCTGCGCGCCTACCGTAGCGGCGACATGGCCAAGTGGGGAGAGCACGGTATCGAGCTGTGCGGGCGGCGCGACAATCAGGTGAAAATCCGTGGCTTCCGCGTCGAGCCGGAAGAGATCGAGCGCTGCCTGCGCGAGAGCCGCTTGTATCGGCAGATCGCCGTGGTCATCGACAGTCAGCGGCGCATTCTGGCGTTCCTCGCCCAGCCACAGACCGAGACTGCCCGCGACGCATTGAAGGCTCACGCCCGGCAGTTTCTGCCGGACTACATGCAACCGGGAGCGTGGACCGAACTGGCGCAGATGCCGTTCGCCAGTAACGGCAAAGTCGATCGCAAGGCGCTGTTGGCATTGCCGGTGACGGTCCAGGACAGCGCTGCGAAATGCCTGCCGGCCAATGCTGACGAAGCGCTGCTTCTTGAGGTCTGGGCCGAACTGCTGGAACTGCCGACCAGCGACATTTCCACTGACGAAAGCTTCTTCAATCTCGGCGGTCATTCGATCCTGCTGTCGCGAATGTTGCTGCGCTTGCGGGAGGAATTCGGCCGAAGCATTTCGATCAATCGCTTCATCGAACTGCCCACTATCAGCAAACTGGCGACGCTGGTGCGCGGCACCGATGACAGCGCCGTGCTCAGCGCTCAGGCCATGGCCGACGCCGAGCGCGCGCTGGACATCGAACCGCTGCCGATCAGCCGCATGGGCGATGTGCACAAGGTCATCGTCACCGGTGCCAACAGTTTTGTAGGCGTGCACATCGTCGAAGCGCTGCTCGGTTGGGGCGCCAGCGAAGTGGCCTGTCTGGTGCGCGACGGCGCCGAGCAAACGGCGGCGCAACGCTTCGCTCAGGCACTGCGCGAGAACCGTCTGGAGCACCTCGACCTGAGCCGTGTGCGGGTCTATCCAGCGGACATCAGTCGCCCGCAACTGGGCCTGGGCGATGAGGATTATCAGCGCCTGGATCGCGAGTTCGGTGCGCTGGTGCACAACGCCGCCAACGTCAACCACGTACTCGATTACGAGTCGCTGGCGGCGGACAACGTCGAGCCCATCTTCGCCCTGCTGAAGCTGTGCGAAGGGCGGAGCAAGAAGGTCTTCAACTTTGTCTCGACCCTGTCGGCATCCAGCACCGTGGATGATGCCGGTCGAGTGCTGGAACTGCCCGCCGCCGCGACGCCGCCGATCTACATTCGCAACGGCTACAACCTGTCGAAGTGGGCCGGCGAACGCATCCTCGAACGGGCGCGCGAGCGCGGTGTGCGGGTCAATCTTTATCGCCCTGGCAACATCAGTTTCAACAGCCTCAGCGGCGTTTGCCAGCCGCACAAAAACCGTTTGATGCTGATGCTCAAAGGCTCGATCCAGCTCGGTCAGGTGCCGGCCTTTGCGTTAAATTTCGACTTGATGCCGGTGGACTTTCTCGCCCGCTTCATCGCCTTTCATGCCAGCCGTTATTCAGCGGATCGCGCGGTGTTCAATCTGCACAACCCCGAGCCGCTGAGCTGGGATGCCTACGTCGCTTCGTTCCGCGAAACCGGCAGCGAGTTTGCGCTGGTCAGCGTCGCCGACTGGCAGCAGCAATTGAGTCGGGTCGACGCCGACAACGCGCTGTTTGGCGTGCTCGGCTTCTACCTAAATGGTTTCGAAGAAGACATCGGCGACATCTCGCTGATCGGCCACGCCAACGCCGAGGCCGGCGTGCAGCAGATGGGCGCGCACTACCCACAGAAATCCCCGGCGCTGCTGCGTCGCGGCTGCGACTACCTGAAAGAAATCAACTTCATCTGACTCATCCACAAGGAGCAACACCATGAGCAATCTGCAACCCGACACCCTGATCAAAAACCCGCAAGGCTGCCGCGTTGTGTCGTCGGTGGAAGTGCCGGCGGACGCGGCAAAAGTCTGGGCGATCGTTGGCGATTTCGCTGGCTTCGATCGATTCATTCCGGCGCTGTCGCACACCGAAATGACCGGCGAGGGCGTGTCATCGCTGCGCAAGAAAATCTTCAAGGACGGCAACGTCGTGGTCGAGCAACTCAACTCGCGCGATGAACAGGCGCGGCGCATGACCTGGACGACGATCTACAACACGTTGGGGGTGGCGAATCTGTGGGCAGCGATGCAGGTGGAGTCGCTGAGCGAAGGGAAGTCGCGGGCGACCTGGACGATCATTGCCGAACCGGCTGCGGGTGGGGATGAAGCATTGCCGGGGTTCAGGGATTTCGTGCAGGGGTTTGCCGATGATGCGATGGGCAATGTGCTGAAGCTGTTTGTTTAAGGCATCGGTTTGGCGGTGATTGAACCGCCGCTTTCGCGAGCAGGCTCGCTCCCACATTTGGAATGCATTTCCCTGTGGGAGCGAGCCTGCTCGCGAAGAACGATAACGCGGTCTGCGATCTGTGAATCAGATCTTGAAGCTGTCGACCAACTGCTTCAACCGGTTCGCCTGCTGCGACAACGCATCACAATCCTTCAACGTTTCGTTGAGGTTGGCCACGCTCTGCTGGTTCAACAGGTTGATCTGATTGACGTCGACGTTCAGCGTTTCCACCACCGCCGTCTGCTCTTCAGTCGCCGCTGCAACCGATTGGTTCATACCGTCGATTTCGCCGATGCGCTGGGTCACGCTGACCAGACGCAGACCGGCCTGATTCGCCACTTCCACGCTCTGCTCGCTGGACGCCTGACTGGCGTTCATCGTGCTCACCGCTTCGCGCGAGCCGACCTGCAGCGAGGTGATCATCTTGTGGATCTCTTCCGCCGATTCCTGAGTGCGATGCGCGAGGTTACGCACCTCATCGGCGACCACGGCAAAACCGCGCCCGGCTTCACCGGCACGCGCGGCCTCGATGGCAGCGTTGAGCGCCAGCAGGTTGGTCTGCTGCGAGATGCCTTTGATCACATCGAGAATGTGGCCAATGTTGTCGGTGCTCGCGTTCAAGGTTTCGATCTGCGTGCACGACAGGCTGATCTTCTGCGACAGCTCGGTCATCGCCTGAATGGTTTGCTCGACCACCTGACGACCGTCGTCGGCCTGCTCGGAAGCACCGCTGGCGTGCTGCGAAGCATCCGCCGCGTTGCGCGCGATCTCCTGAGTGGCGGCGCCCAGCTGATTGATCGCCGCCGCGACGCTGTTGGTGCGCGCACTTTGCTCGTCGGAACCGACGATCGAAGCGTTGGACGAAGCCATCACCCGTTGCGACAGGTCATGTACGTGACGGGTCGCCGACGACACTTCGGAAATCGATGCGTGAATCCGTTCAACGAACTGGTTAAACGCGCTGCCCAGTTCACCGAACTCGTCTTTGCTTTCAACCACCAGACGCCGGGTCAGGTCGCCCTCGCCCTGGGCAATGTCCTTCATCGCGCGGCCCATGGTGGTCAGCGGACGCATCAACACGTTGATCAACAGGCTCAACAGCAACGCAATCGCCGCGACTGCGACAAACATGGCGATCAATGCCGAGGTGCGGAATTGGCTGAGGGCGGCGTAGGCCTTGTCGCGATCGATCGACAGACCGATGTACCACTGCGCATTCGGCAGATCGCTGACCGGGGTGAACGAGAGAATGCGCTCCTGACCGTTGAGCACGACGTTCTGGTTGCCCTTCTCGATGCGCACGCTGGTGTTCGGGTAGATGTCCTTGAGGTTTTTCATTACCTGATCTTTGTCCGGGCTGACGATCACCTGACCGTCGGCACTGACCAGAAACGCATGGCCGAGGCCACCGAAGTCCACCGAGTTGATGATCTTCACCAGGGTTTCCAGGCTCAGGTCACCGCCGACCACACCGAGCAATTCACCGTCCTTTTTCACCGGCATGGCGATGGTCACCACCAGGCCACCGACGGCCGCCATGTACGGCGGGGTCAGCATGGTTTTATCGGCGGCCACTGCCTGCTTGTACCAAGGGCGCTGACGCGGATCGTAACCGTCCGGCATCTTCGCATCGGGGCGCTGGGTGAAGACACCGTTGGCCTGCCCGACATAAGTGAACTGGAAGTTCGACGTGAAGGCCGGTTGATCGACAAGACCGGGGAGGTCGGCATTCCTGCCTTGATGGGCAACGTTCTGCGCGAGGTTTTCCAGCACCAGAATGCGCCCGCTCATCCAGTTCTGCACGCTGCTGGCGGTGAGGTCACCGGCCTGTTGCACGGAGGACTGCAGGTTCTGGCGAATGGTGTTTCGCTGCAGATAATCGTTGTAGAGCGTGAACAACGCGAACGCCAGGACCACGACGCCCGAAGCGGCCAGGAGGATTTTATGGCTGAACTTGAGATTCATTTCATGGGACTTCTTATGCCAAAAGGGGGGATGCGTTTCCGGATGCAACATTCCATGTACGGCGCAGGCAGCGTTCTTCTGGCCGCTCTACTTTGGTGCACGCATTTCTCACCAGTCTGTCGGCCAGCGACGGAGAAATCTTAGGGGCGCGTGAGAAATGGACGGGGTTTGTGCAGGATTCCCGCCGAACGGCGTGCCAGAGCGGCTGCGAGGGAATTTTTCGCATCGACATGGGGGCGATAGTTGCAAAATCTGCAACCCTTGATGACAATGCGACTAATTATCATTTGTGACGTTCGGGCTGGCGTGGTCATGTCTTCACCTGAGTTGGTCGTACAGGCGCTTTACGGTAGTCATCACGGCTGGCTCAACGCTTGGCTGCGCGCGCGGCTGGGCAACGCAGCGGATGCAGCGGATCTGGCTCAGGACACTTTCCTGCGCCTGCTGCAACGTACCGAACGCCTCGAACTGAAAGCGCCCCGAGCTTTCCTGCGAACCATCGCGCGCGGTCTGGTAATCGATCATTGGCGCCGCGAGGAAATCGAGCGGGCCTATCTGGAGACCATTGCTCACTTGCCTGAAGGCGAAGTACCTGACGCCGAATCGCGCGCGTTGGTCTTGGAACTGCTGGAAAGCATTGCGCGCATGCTCGAAGGACTTAAGCCGAAAGTGCGTCAGGCGTTTCTCCTGGCGCAGTGCGAAGGTTTGACTCACAAACAGATCGCCGAGCAGTTGGGCGTGGCGGTACGTTCAGTGGAACGCTACGTCGCCGACGCGCTATATCACTGCTATGTGTTGCGGTATGAAAGCTGATGCCTGTGGATAACCTCTCACTCGCTCGCCGCGTCGAACCGCGGCAACAGGTGGTCAAGCAAGCGATTCACTGGCTGCTGCGGCTACGCAACAACCACGGCAATTCGCGGCTGACTCGCCAATGCGAGCAGTGGCGCGCCGAGCATCACGAACATGAAATCGCCTGGCAGCGGGTGCAGTCGCTGCAAGCCGAATTGAACTCCAGTCTGCGCGCCGTGCCGGGTGCGCAGGTCGCTTTCAACACCTTGGAAAACAGTACGCAGGGGCTGGGCCGACGCCAGGCCTTGAAGTTATTGTCGGGCGCGCTGTTGATGGGCTCCGCCGCGTGGCTGGCCAAGGACAGCGCCGCCTGGCAGCAATGGAGTGCCGACTACGCGACGGCGACCGGCGAACGGCGCGGTTTCCAGTTGCCCGACGGTACGCGGATCGAACTCAACACCGCCAGCGCCGTGGATCTGGACTACACCGCGCAGCAACGTCTGATCAAACTGAGCCGTGGCGAAATCATCGTTACCTGCGGCGGCTCTGACGAGGGCGCGGCGACCGATCGACCGCTGCGCATACAGAATCGCCACGGCAGTTATGCGCCGGTCGATGCGCGTTTCATTTTGCGTCAGGAAGAACGGTGCACGCGGCTCAGCGTTACCCGTGGCCGGGTGTTGGTTCGCGCTGGCGGTCATTCCCTCGAAGCGCTCGCCGGGCAAAGTTTTCTGGTCGACCAAAGCGGTTTGCGCGCTGCACCGACACTGGATATGGATGCGGGCGCCTGGCTCGACGGTTTGATTGTCACGCGCAATATGCGGCTGGGCGACTTCCTCGCTGAAGTCGGCCGTTATCGCCCGGGTTATCTCCATTGTTCGGCGGATATCGCAGACCTGCGCCTTTCTGGGGTGTTCCGTCTGGAGGACACCGACAGGCTGCTGGCGGTCCTGCCGCAGACGCTGCCGGTGCAATTGCGTTATCGCACCCGCTGGTGGGTGACCCTGGAACGTGCGGTGTGATTTATTTTTGGCGGGTTTTCGCAGGCAGTCCGGCTTAGTCAGTAAGCACTTCAACTCAGCCCACGCGACTGCCTACGGAAATCCACAATGACTGTCCGCGCCATTTGTAAGAACCCTCTGAATTTCACTGCAGAATCGACACTACTGCGCCATGCGGTTCGCGCGGCACTGCTGACCACCGCGCTGGGCGTCAGCGTTTTACCGAGCCTGAGTCTGGCCGCCAACACCGGCACCGAGATCAGCCACCGCTACAACATTGCTCCCGGGCCATTGGGTGAAGCGTTGAATCAGTTTGCCCGGCAGGCCGGCATCACCTTGGCGATGACTCCGCAACAGACTCAAGGTCAGCAATCTCCCGGCGTGCAGGGTGAATATTCGACCGACCAGGCCTTGAGCCATTTGCTCGGCGGCTCCGGACTGGAAGCCGTCAGCCAGGACGGCAGCAGCTACATTCTGCGCCCGCTGGCTGAAAGCGAAGCACTGGCCTTGCCGACCACCGACATCAAAGGCTTCGCCCTCGGCAACGCGCTGGGCAGCATGGCCGGCTACAACGCCACGCACAGCCAGATCGCCACCAAGACCAGTACCGCGCTGCTGGAGACCTCGCAAAGCGTATCCGTGGTGACGCGTGAGCAAATGGATGACCAAGGCTCGCAAACCGTCTCGCAAGCGATGCGCTACACCCCGGGTGTGCTGACCAACCCGTATGGCGCCACCCATCGTTACGACTACGTGGCGATGCGCGGTTTCAACGACGGCTCGGTGGACAACATCTACCTCGACGGCCTCAAGTCGATGGGCGACAGCGGCACCTACAGCACCATGCAGGTCGATCCGTATTTCCTTGAGCGTGTGGACATTCTCAAAGGCCCGTCGTCCGTGCTGTACGGCCGTAGCTCGCCCGGCGGTCTGGTCGCGCTGACCAGCAAAAAGCCGTTGTACGAGGCTTATCATCAGGTTCAGGCCACAGTGGGGACGCAAGGCCAGCGTGGGGTTGGGTTTGACTTCAGCGGTCCGGTCGATGACGACAAGCGCATTGCCTATCGTCTGACCGGATTGAGCGATCAGTCCGACACGCAATTCGATCACAACAAGGAAAAACGCTTCGCCCTCGCGCCGACGTTGAGCATCGATTTCAGCGAAGACACCTCGCTGACCCTGCAGGCCTATCTGCAACACGATCCGGACGGCGGCTACCACGGCGGCGTTCCGGCGGACGGCACGATCCATCAGCGCAATGGCGAACGCATCTCGCCGCGCTTCTTCGAGGGCGAGCCGGGTATCGATGGTTACTCCCGTGACCAGCAATCGTTCGGCTACCAGTTCGAACATCGCTTCAACGATGTCTTCACGGCACGGCAGAACTTCCGCTATCTCGATTCCAAAGTGAACATGGATCAGGTCTACGCCTATGGCTGGACCACCCCGACCAGCAATGAACTGAACCGCTATTACACCGGCGGTGATGAGCGCCTGCATGCGTTCATCGTCGACAACATGCTGCAGGCCGAATTCTTCACCGGCGCGACCAAGCACACAGTCCTGATGGGCGCGGACTATCAACGGCGCAAAACCGTGGTCGACTGGACCAGCGGTGGCCTCGCGCCGATCAATGCGTTCAATCCGGTGTACGGTAACTCGGCGATCGAGATGTACGGCGACACCAGCTATCTGCGTCGTCTGGAGCAGACCGGTGTGTATCTGCAAGACCTGATCGAGATGGACAAGTGGCGCTTCTCGCTGGGCCTGCGTCAGGACTGGGTCGAGACATCCGATGAAAACCGCATCGCCGAAGCGGGGCGGCCGGTGGGTACAGAGATCAATGATCGGCGCACGAAACTCACTGGGCGTGCCGGCGCTTTATATCTGTTTGATAACGGTCTGGCGCCATACATCAGCTACTCCGAGTCGTTTAACCCGAACTCCTATGCCGACAGCGCCGGTAATCCACTCGCCCCTACCGATGGCACACAGTGGGAAGTCGGTTTGAAGTATCAGCCGCCGGGCACCGATAACCTGTTTACCGCCTCGCTGTTCCGCATCGACCAGGAAAACCTCGCAACCAAACTGCCGCAGGAAAACTTCTATCGCGCGGTCGGTGCCGTACGCTCGCAAGGTCTGGAGCTGGAAGCGCACATGCAACTGACCGATAACTTGAAAGTGCTCGGCAGTTACACCTTCACTGATATCGAATATTCCAAATCGATGATCAGCACCTTGAGCACGCCGACCGATGTAATCGAGAACAAGGGCAACTCACCGACTCAGGCGCCGCGACACATGGCCTCGCTGTGGGCTGACTACAAGTTCGACAGCGCCGCACTTGATGGGCTGCGCCTGGGTGGTGGGGTGCGCTATGTCGGCTACAGCTGGGCCGATGCGGAGAACACGATGAAGGTGCCGTCTTACACGCTGTTCGATGCCTCGATTGGTTATGACCTGGGCAAGATTGGTTTGAAGGGTGTTGATGTTCGGCTCAACGCGAACAACCTGACCAATGAATCCTATGTCGCGTCCTGCGCCAGTCTGAACTTCTGCTACATGGGCGAAGAACGCAACGTAGCGGCGACCGTCAGCTATCAGTTTTAAAGCTATGTCCTGTGCATAAAAAAGCCAGCCCCTGCTATCAGGGGCTGGCTTTGTCGTATCTTCGGGGTGTTTTGTATGCGTGCGTTTCTGGTGTTGTTGCATCGGTACATTGGCTTGGCCAGTGCGGTGTTTTTATTGTTGGCCGGGCTTACCGGCAGTGTGCTGGCGTTTAATCACGAACTGGATGAGTGGCTGAATCCGCAGTTCTACGAGGCGACATCAGTGGGTGAGCGCTTGTCGCCGGGCGCGTTGGTAGATGCAGTGCAGACTGCACATCCGAAACTGCAAGTCTGGTACATGGAGTATCCGCAGGAGGCGGGGCATACGGCGCTACTGGCGGCCGTTCCTCGTAAAGATCCAGCAACGGGCCAGCCGTTCGATGAGCTCAATCAGGTGTTCTATCTGGACCCGGTCAGCGCGGAGCAAAAAGGCGCGCGCTACTGGGGTGAATGCTGTTTTCAGCGGGAGAACTTCATTCCTTTCATTCTGGAGTTTCACTACAACCTGACGTTGCCCGGTAACTGGGGACTGCTGTTGATGGGCTTGGTGGCCATCGCGTGGGTGATCGACTGTTTTGTCGCATTGTGGCTGACCTTGCCGCGCGGCAAGCCATTCTGGAAGAAGTGGGCTACTGCATGGAAGGTCAAAGGCGGGCATGCCTACCGCTTGAACTTCGATCTGCATCGCGCTGGCGGATTGTGGTTGTGGCTACTGCTCTTACCGATCGCCGTTAGTAGCGTGGCGATGAACTTGCCGAGCCAGGTATTCAAGCCTGCGGTTTCTTTGTTTTCGCCCATCGAGCCGAGCGTATATGAATCCAGAGGACGAATGCCCGCCAATCAACTGGGTACGACACAGTTGAGTTATCAACAGGCGTACCAAAGGGCATTGCAGGAAGGGAAACGATTAGGACTGACGGCGGCAATCGGCGAGTTGTATTACAGCTTTGAGTACAACTTCTACGGCGCAGGATTTGGACAGCACGATACGGACGCACACGGTAAATCCTGGTTGTTCTTTCACGGTACCGATGGTCGATTATTGGGACAGGAGATCGCGGGACAGGGCACGCTCGGAGAGCAGTTCTATCGACTTCAGTTGCCCATACATGGAGGAAGGATCATCGGGGTGACAGGGCAGGTAATGATCGCGGTGCTGGGTGTGTTGATTGCGGTGTTATCAGGGACGGGACTTTATATCTGGTGGTGCAAGTGGCAGGCAAGACGCAAAACTAGGATCCGAAGAACAGCCTGATCTTTCGTACACGCTTAAATGACAAAACCCCTGTCTGCGTTAGCAGACAGGGGTTTCGGAATTCAATCTTGACGATGACCTACTCTCACATGGGGAAACCCCACACTACCATCGGCGATACATCGTTTCACTGCTGAGTTCGGGATGGGATCAGGTGGTTCCAATGTTCTATGGTCGTCAAGAAATTCTTTATCTGACCCGTCAACACGGTAACAAGCCAGCAAAAACAGGAACTTCTACTAAAACAAAACCCCAACTGCTTTCGCAATTGGGGTTTCGGAATTTAATCTTGACGATGACCTACTCTCACATGGGGAAACCCCACACTACCATCGGCGATGCATCGTTTCACTGCTGAGTTCGGGATGGGATCAGGTGGTTCCAACGCTCTATGGTCGTCAAGAAATTCGGGTACTGACTCGTGACCAGATGGTCTCGCTTCAGCAAATTGGGTATGTGACAGCTGGTGTTTGTGCGTTTCGAACTTTCGGTTCGTTTCGTCTTCACACACCGCAATCTGGCCTTTCGACGCAAATTGCTTGGGTGTTATATGGTCAAGCCTCACGGGCAATTAGTATTGGTTAGCTCAACGCCTCACAGCGCTTACACACCCAACCTATCAACGTCGTAGTCTTCGACGGCCCTTCAGGGAACTCAAGGTTCCAGTGAGATCTCATCTTGAGGCAAGTTTCCCGCTTAGATGCTTTCAGCGGTTATCTTTCCCGAACATAGCTACCCGGCAATGCCACTGGCGTGACAACCGGAACACCAGAGGTTCGTCCACTCCGGTCCTCTCGTACTAGGAGCAGCCCCTCTCAAATCTCAAACGTCCACGGCAGATAGGGACCGAACTGTCTCACGACGTTCTAAACCCAGCTCGCGTACCACTTTAAATGGCGAACAGCCATACCCTTGGGACCGGCTTCAGCCCCAGGATGTGATGAGCCGACATCGAGGTGCCAAACACCGCCGTCGATATGAACTCTTGGGCGGTATCAGCCTGTTATCCCCGGAGTACCTTTTATCCGTTGAGCGATGGCCCTTCCATACAGAACCACCGGATCACTAAGACCTACTTTCGTACCTGCTCGACGTGTCTGTCTCGCAGTCAAGCGCGCTTTTGCCTTTATACTCTACGACCGATTTCCGACCGGTCTGAGCGCACCTTCGTACTCCTCCGTTACTCTTTAGGAGGAGACCGCCCCAGTCAAACTACCCACCATACACTGTCCTCGATCCGGATAACGGACCTGAGTTAGAACCTCAAAGTTGCCAGGGTGGTATTTCAAGGATGGCTCCACGCGAACTGGCGTCCACGCTTCAAAGCCTCCCACCTATCCTACACAAGCAAATTCAAAGTCCAGTGCAAAGCTATAGTAAAGGTTCACGGGGTCTTTCCGTCTAGCCGCGGATACACTGCATCTTCACAGCGATTTCAATTTCACTGAGTCTCGGGTGGAGACAGCGCCGCCATCGTTACGCCATTCGTGCAGGTCGGAACTTACCCGACAAGGAATTTCGCTACCTTAGGACCGTTATAGTTACGGCCGCCGTTTACCGGGGCTTCGATCAAGAGCTTCGCGTTAGCTAACCCCATCAATTAACCTTCCGGCACCGGGCAGGCGTCACACCCTATACGTCCACTTTCGTGTTTGCAGAGTGCTGTGTTTTTAATAAACAGTCGCAGCGGCCTGGTATCTTCGACCGGCATGAGCTTACGGAGCAAGTCCTTCACCCTCACCGGCGCACCTTCTCCCGAAGTTACGGTGCCATTTTGCCTAGTTCCTTCACCCGAGTTCTCTCAAGCGCCTTGGTATTCTCTACCCAACCACCTGTGTCGGTTTGGGGTACGGTTCCTGGTTACCTGAAGCTTAGAAGCTTTTCTTGGAAGCATGGCATCAACCACTTCGTCACCCAAAGGGTAACTCGTCATCAGCTCTCGGCCTTAAGATCCCGGATTTACCTAAGATCTCAGCCTACCACCTTAAACTTGGACAACCAACGCCAAGCTGGCCTAGCCTTCTCCGTCCCTCCATCGCAATAACCAGAAGTACAGGAATATTAACCTGTTTTCCATCGACTACGCTTTTCAGCCTCGCCTTAGGGACCGACTAACCCTGCGTCGATTAACGTTGCGCAGGAAACCTTGGTCTTTCGGCGTGGGTGTTTTTCACACCCATTGTCGTTACTCATGTCAGCATTCGCACTTCTGATACCTCCAGCAAGCTTCTCAACTCACCTTCACAGGCTTACAGAACGCTCCTCTACCGCATCACCCGAAGGTGATACCCGTAGCTTCGGTGTATGGTTTGAGCCCCGTTACATCTTCCGCGCAGGCCGACTCGACTAGTGAGCTATTACGCTTTCTTTAAAGGGTGGCTGCTTCTAAGCCAACCTCCTAGCTGTCTAAGCCTTCCCACATCGTTTCCCACTTAACCATAACTTTGGGACCTTAGCTGACGGTCTGGGTTGTTTCCCTTTTCACGACGGACGTTAGCACCCGCCGTGTGTCTCCCATGCTCGGCACTTGTAGGTATTCGGAGTTTGCATCGGTTTGGTAAGTCGGGATGACCCCCTAGCCGAAACAGTGCTCTACCCCCTACAGTGATACATGAGGCGCTACCTAAATAGCTTTCGAGGAGAACCAGCTATCTCCGAGCTTGATTAGCCTTTCACTCCGATCCACAGGTCATCCGCTAACTTTTCAACGGTAGTCGGTTCGGTCCTCCAGTCAGTGTTACCTAACCTTCAACCTGCCCATGGATAGATCGCCCGGTTTCGGGTCTATTCCCAGCGACTAGACGCCCTATTAAGACTCGCTTTCGCTACGCCTCCCCTATTCGGTTAAGCTCGCCACTGAAAATAAGTCGCTGACCCATTATACAAAAGGTACGCAGTCACAGAACAAAGTCTGCTCCCACTGCTTGTACGCATACGGTTTCAGGATCTATTTCACTCCCCTCTCCGGGGTTCTTTTCGCCTTTCCCTCACGGTACTAGTTCACTATCGGTCAGTCAGTAGTATTTAGCCTTGGAGGATGGTCCCCCCATATTCAGACAAAGTTTCTCGTGCTCCGTCCTACTCGATTTCATTGATAAGAGATTTTCGCGTACAGGGCTATCACCCACTATGGCCGCACTTTCCAGAGCGTTCCGCTAATCTCAAATCAACTTAAGGGCTAGTCCCCGTTCGCTCGCCACTACTAAGGGAATCTCGGTTGATTTCTTTTCCTCAGGGTACTTAGATGTTTCAGTTCCCCTGGTTCGCCTCTTGCACCTATGTATTCAGTACAAGATAACCATCTTATGATGGCTGGGTTCCCCCATTCAGACATCTCCGGATCAAAGTCTGTTTGCCGACTCCCCGAAGCTTTTCGCAGGCTACCACGTCTTTCATCGCCTCTGACTGCCAAGGCATCCACCGTATGCGCTTCTTCACTTGACCATATAACCCCAAGCAATCTGGTTATACTGTGAAGACGACATTCGCCGAAAATTCGAATTTCTCAACTAAGAGAACTCACAAATTTTACCTTAGCCTGATCCGTTACCAGTGAAAGTAACGTTCAGTCTATCTTTCTATCACATACCCAAATTTTTAAAGAACGATCTAGTCAAAGACTAGAAATCAACATTCATCACCATACCGGTGGAATGCTCATTTCTAAGCTTTCAAACTTCAGAAGCAGTAGTGGTGGAGCCAAGCGGGATCGAACCGCTGACCTCCTGCGTGCAAGGCAGGCGCTCTCCCAGCTGAGCTATGGCCCCGTATTTCTACAGGCGTTTCCCACACAAAATTGGTGGGTCTGGGCAGATTCGAACTGCCGACCTCACCCTTATCAGGGGTGCGCTCTAACCAACTGAGCTACAGACCCAATTTCGGGCTGCTTCTATCGTCTTCTTCAATGAATCAAGCAATTCGTGTGGGAGCTCATGCAGCAGCTGATGTCGTCGATTAAGGAGGTGATCCAGCCGCAGGTTCCCCTACGGCTACCTTGTTACGACTTCACCCCAGTCATGAATCACACCGTGGTAACCGTCCTCCCGAAGGTTAGACTAGCTACTTCTGGTGCAACCCACTCCCATGGTGTGACGGGCGGTGTGTACAAGGCCCGGGAACGTATTCACCGCGACATTCTGATTCGCGATTACTAGCGATTCCGACTTCACGCAGTCGAGTTGCAGACTGCGATCCGGACTACGATCGGTTTTATGGGATTAGCTCCACCTCGCGGCTTGGCAACCCTTTGTACCGACCATTGTAGCACGTGTGTAGCCCAGGCCGTAAGGGCCATGATGACTTGACGTCATCCCCACCTTCCTCCGGTTTGTCACCGGCAGTCTCCTTAGAGTGCCCACCATTACGTGCTGGTAACTAAGGACAAGGGTTGCGCTCGTTACGGGACTTAACCCAACATCTCACGACACGAGCTGACGACAGCCATGCAGCACCTGTCTCAATGTTCCCGAAGGCACCAATCCATCTCTGGAAAGTTCATTGGATGTCAAGGCCTGGTAAGGTTCTTCGCGTTGCTTCGAATTAAACCACATGCTCCACCGCTTGTGCGGGCCCCCGTCAATTCATTTGAGTTTTAACCTTGCGGCCGTACTCCCCAGGCGGTCAACTTAATGCGTTAGCTGCGCCACTAAGAGCTCAAGGCTCCCAACGGCTAGTTGACATCGTTTACGGCGTGGACTACCAGGGTATCTAATCCTGTTTGCTCCCCACGCTTTCGCACCTCAGTGTCAGTATCAGTCCAGGTGGTCGCCTTCGCCACTGGTGTTCCTTCCTATATCTACGCATTTCACCGCTACACAGGAAATTCCACCACCCTCTACCATACTCTAGCTTGCCAGTTTTGGATGCAGTTCCCAGGTTGAGCCCGGGGATTTCACATCCAACTTAACAAACCACCTACGCGCGCTTTACGCCCAGTAATTCCGATTAACGCTTGCACCCTCTGTATTACCGCGGCTGCTGGCACAGAGTTAGCCGGTGCTTATTCTGTCGGTAACGTCAAAATTGCAGAGTATTAATCTACAACCCTTCCTCCCAACTTAAAGTGCTTTACAATCCGAAGACCTTCTTCACACACGCGGCATGGCTGGATCAGGCTTTCGCCCATTGTCCAATATTCCCCACTGCTGCCTCCCGTAGGAGTCTGGACCGTGTCTCAGTTCCAGTGTGACTGATCATCCTCTCAGACCAGTTACGGATCGTCGCCTTGGTGAGCCATTACCTCACCAACTAGCTAATCCGACCTAGGCTCATCTGATAGCGCAAGGCCCGAAGGTCCCCTGCTTTCTCCCGTAGGACGTATGCGGTATTAGCGTTCCTTTCGAAACGTTGTCCCCCACTACCAGGCAGATTCCTAGGCATTACTCACCCGTCCGCCGCTGAATCCAGGAGCAAGCTCCTTTCATCCGCTCGACTTGCATGTGTTAGGCCTGCCGCCAGCGTTCAATCTGAGCCATGATCAAACTCTTCAGTTCAAACATCTTTGGGTTTTTAAGAAACCCTAAACTTGGCTCAGCAATCGTTGGTTACATCTTTGATTTCTCGCGGAGTAACTTGTGATGCTGATAATCTTGTTGACTATCAGTCTGACTGCACAAGCACCCACACGAATTGCTTGATTCAGTTGTTAAAGAGCGGTTGGTTAAGATCTTTCGTCTCAACCGAGGCGCGCATTCTACAGCAGCCTCATTTGCTGTCAAGTGATTATTTTCAGAAGTTATCGAAGAATTCTTCAACAACTTCAACCACTTGCGCTTCCGATCTCTCGTTAGCGGGAGGCGAATTCTACAGCGTTAATCGCTGCTGTCAACACCTCTTTTTCTCCGCTTTCGACCGAGAAGATCGAACCGTTAAAAGAGCCACACATCACTGCTCTTTCAACTCCTTCCAGGCTTCGATGATCTGAAGCAAGTCGCTGTCGAAAACCGCGTAACTCTTTGAATCTCAAGGAGTTTTCCGTTTCGACTGCGCCGGAAGTGGGGCGAATTATAGACCTCTGAAATCTGCCGTCAACCGTTAATTTCGCTTTTCTTTCAATAACTTGCGTATTGGTTAAAAAACACCCAATCAGATGAGAAAAGAGCTTCTTCTATATAGAAGAAGGCTTAAAGGACGCCCTCCTCCTTCAACATAGCCACCGCACCCGCCCCCAGACCCAGCACCCGCTGCAGAACCTCTAACGTGTGCTCACCTAATAAAGGAGGCGCATGACGATATTCAACGGGGGTCTCCGACAATCGAATCGGGCTGGCCACCTGGGGCACCATCCCCGCCAATGCATGAGGCAGTTCGATCGCCAGACCGCGCGCCTTCACTTGTGGATCCTCAAACACCTGCGACAGATCATTGATCGGCCCACAAGGCACACCCGCCAGCTCCAGTTGTGCAACCCACTCGGCTGTCGTTTTGAAAACCGTCGCCTGGCGAATCAAGGGAATCAGCACCGCGCGGTTCGCTACCCGTAGCTTGTTGGTCGCGAAGCGCGGATCATCCGCCCACTGCGGTTGCCCCGCGACTTCGGCGAACTTGCGGAACTGCCCGTCATTGCCCACGGTGAGGATGAAGTCGCCATCCGCCGTAGGAAAGTCCTGATAAGGCACGATGTTGGGATGGGCATTGCCCAGACGCTTTGGCGCATTGCCGGTGGTCAGGTAGTTCATCGCCTGGTTTGCCAGACATGCGACCTGAACATCCAGCAACGCCATATCAATGTGTTGCCCGCCACCGTCATGATCGCGATGAGCCAATGCCGCGAGGATCGCCACCGTCGAATACAGCCCGGTAAGAATATCCGTCAGCGCCACGCCCACCTTGACCGGACCGGCACCCTCGTCTCCTTCGGGTCGGCCAGTCAGACTCATCAAGCCTCCGAGCCCCTGGATCATGAAGTCATAGCCCGCGCGCTTGGCATAAGGCCCGGTCTGGCCGAAGCCGGTGATGGAGCAATAGATCAGATTCGGGTTGAGCGCCTTCAGCGACTCATAGTCCAGACCATAGGCCGCCAGACCGCCTACTTTGAAATTCTCAATCAGAATGTCCGACTTTGCCGCCAGGTCGCGCACCAGCTTCTGCCCTTCAGGTCGGGTGAAGTCGATGGTGACCGATTGCTTGTTGCGGTTTGCCGAAAGGTAATAAGCCGCTTCCGACGTGTTCTCGCCGTAAGCGTCTTTAAGGAAGGGCGGGCCCCAGGCGCGGGTGTCATCACCATTGCCCGGGCGCTCGACCTTGATCACTTCAGCGCCAAGGTCGGCGAGGATCTGTCCGGCCCAAGGCCCGGCCAGTACTCGCGATAAATCCAGTACCCGTAGATGCGACAGCGCGCCCATGGTCCGCCCTCCTGTTAATAGAACGCTTGCAGACCGGTTTGGGCACGCCCGAGGATCAGCGCGTGAACGTCGTGGGTACCTTCATAGGTATTCACCACTTCCAGATTGACCAGATGACGAGCCACACCGAACTCATCGGAGATGCCGTTACCACCGAGCATGTCTCGCGCCATCCGCGCGATATCCAGCGACTTGCCGCAGGAGTTGCGCTTCATGATCGAAGTGATTTCAACGGCGGCGGTACCTTCATCCTTCATCCGGCCCAAGCGCAGGCAGCCTTGCAGTGCCAGAGTGATTTCGGTCTGCATGTCGGCGAGTTTCTTCTGTACCAGCTGAGTTGCGGCCAACGGACGACCGAACTGCTGACGATCCAGAGTGTATTGGCGCGCGGTGTGCCAGCAGAATTCGGCGGCGCCCAGCGCGCCCCAGGAAATGCCGTAGCGTGCGGAGTTGAGGCAGGTGAAAGGACCTTTCAGGCCACGGACGTCCGGGAAGATGTTCTCTTCCGGCACGAACACATTGTCCATGACGATCTCACCGGTGATCGAAGCGCGCAGGCCGACCTTGCCGTGAATCGCCGGAGCGCTCAGACCTTTCCAGCCTTTCTCCAGAACGAAGCCACGGATATCGCCGCCATCGTCCTTGGCCCATACCACGAATACGTCAGCGATCGGGCTGTTGGTGATCCACATTTTCGCACCGGTCAGGCTGTAGCCGCCATCGACCTTACGCGCCCGGCTGATCATCGCGCCCGGATCGGAACCGTGGTTCGGCTCGGTCAGACCAAAGCAACCGATCCATTCGCCGGAAGCCAGCTTCGGCAGATACTTCTGTTTCTGTGCTTCGGTACCGAATTCGTTGATCGGCACCATTACCAGCGAGGACTGCACACTCATCATCGAGCGATAACCGGAGTCGACTCGCTCGACTTCACGCGCGATCAAGCCATAACTGACGTAATTCAGACCGCTGCCACCGTATTGCTCGGGAATGGTGGCGCCGAGCAGGCCGACTTCACCCATCTCGCGGAAGATTGCCGGATCGGTCTTTTCATGCCGGAAAGCTTCAAGCACACGCGGCGCCAGGCTCTGTTGAGCGAACTGGGCGGCGGTGTCGCGGATCATCCGCTCTTCTTCGGTGAGCTGTTGATCCAGCAGCAGGGGATCGATCCAGTTGAAACTAGCTTTACCGCCCATGAGTGAGCCCTCGCAATCGGGTGAATTAACGTGGCATTGATCCTAGGCGCGGTTCGCCATCGCGGCAAACGAGGATTTCGCATCCTGTTGTGCTAATTTCTCACTCCGAAACGTCGCGAATTGCCTTTTACGCGGCGCATTAGTGAGGTTGACGTACATGCGCAGGAAGATCCCCAGCACCGCCGCACTGATCAGCTTCGAAGCTGCCGCCCGCCATGAGAGCTTTACCCGGGCCGCTGAAGAGCTGTCGCTCACACAGGGTGCCATTTGCCGACAGATCGCCAGCCTTGAGGAGTTCCTCAGCGTGGAATTGTTCCGACGCTCGCGGCGTGGAGTGAAACTGACCGAGGCAGGTCTTTCCTACAGTCGTCGGGTTGCGACTCAGCTCGATGCGGTGGAGCGCGACACCCTCTCCGTGATGGGCCAGCAAGGCACCAACGTCATCGAGCTCGCCGTGGTGCCGACTTTCGGCACGCAATGGCTGCTGCCAAGGCTCAAGGATTTCCAGCTCCAGCACCCGGAAGTGACCGTCAACCTGACCAACCGCACTCGGCCATTCCTGTTTGCCGACACCGAATTCGATGCCGCGATTTACTTCGGCGACGCCGACTGGTCGGGTACCGAATCCCACAGGTTGATGGGCGAAAATCCGATGCCGGTGTGCAGCCCCGCCCTACTCGGCAATCGCAAACAGCTGACAGCCGCAGCCATCGCCGAACTACCGCTGCTGCAGCAGACCACCCGACCTTACGCCTGGCGCCAGTGGTTCAATTCGCAGCAGTTGAATATCCCTCGCGACATGACAGGTCCCCGCTACGAGCTATTCTCAATGCTTGCCCAGGCAGCCATGCACGATATGGGCGTCGCGCTGATTCCGCCGTTTCTGATTCAGCGCGAGCTGGCAGAGAAACGTCTGGTGGTTGCCAACCCTCAAGCGCTCTCCAGCATCAAGGCCTATTACCTGATGATTCCGGAGCGAAAGGTCGAATCGGCATCGCTTAAGGCATTTCGCGACTGGCTGGTAAATCAAGCGCAGAGCTACAGCCTAGAAGAATAAAGGCCTTGCGCAATACTTAACCACGTAGTCAGAAAAACCGAAGCCCTACAGATATAACTATTTGTCGCTTTTGCGCAGACTGTATCCGAAAGTCGTACAGACGTCCCACAAGCTGCCAAACACGTGGCTTTCAGCCTCTAATGGCGACTCATTGCTGCCTATTCACGCCACCGATGCGAATTTTTTTCAAATTCAGCCAGAATCCTTGCAGGGCGCGGCCTGCGAGGGTTTCAACTAGCCATCTGCGACATTCGGTCACGGCATGACTTGTAGTTAATTTTCCGTCACCCGTCATAATCCCTTGAAGGGCATAAAGTTCGCCTGCAAAATGCCGCGCCCCGCCCTGATTCGGCGGGATCGTGCTGATCGGCCGCCCCAGTCGCACCATCCGTAGTGCATGGGTTTACTCAATAAGATCACGCAGGAGATTTGACGTGCACATTGGTGTCCCTCTCGAAACCCAGACCGGTGAAACACGGGTTGCTGCAACCCCGGAAACCATCAAGAAGCTGATCAGCCAAGGCCATAAGGTCACTGTGCAAAGCGGCGCTGGCGTCAAAGCCAGTGTCGTCGACAGTGCCTATGAAGCGGCCGGCGCAAGCATTGGCAGCGCCAATGACGCGTTTGGCGCCGAGCTGATTCTCAAAGTGGTCGCGCCAAGCGATGTCGAACTGACGCTGATCAAGCGCGGTGCGGTGCTGGTGGGCATGCTCAACCCATTCAACAACGAAACCATCGCGAAGATGGCCGAATGCGGCATTACCGCGTTCGCCCTCGAGGCGGCACCGCGCACCTCGCGGGCGCAGAGTCTTGATGTGTTGTCGTCGCAGGCGAATATCGCCGGCTACAAAGCGGTGTTGCTCGCGGCTCACTATTACCCACGCTTCATGCCGATGCTGATGACTGCTGCGGGGACCGTGAAAGCGGCGCGGGTGCTGATTCTTGGCGCAGGCGTGGCCGGATTGCAGGCGATTGCCACGGCGAAACGTCTGGGTGCGGTGATCGAAGCGTCCGACGTGCGCCCTGCGGTGAAGGAACAGATCGAATCCCTCGGCGCCAAGTTCGTCGACGTGCCTTACGAGACCGATGAAGAGCGCGAATGCGCCGTCGGTGTCGGCGGTTACGCGCGGCCGATGCCGGCGAGCTGGATGCAGCGTCAGGCGCAGGCTGTGCACGAGCGCGCCAAGCAGGCCGATATTGTCATCACCACCGCGCTGATTCCGGGCCGCAAGGCGCCGACGCTGCTCAGCGCCGAGACAGTGGCACAGATGAAACCGGGCTCGGTGGTCATCGACCTCGCCGCCGCCCAGGGTGGCAACTGCCCACTGACCGTCGCCGATCAGGTCGTTGTGGAAAACGGTGTGACCATCGTCGGACCGACCAACCTCGCCGGTGAAGTCGCTGCCGATGCTTCGGCGCTGTACGCACGCAACCTGCTGGACTTCCTCAAGCTGGTGTTCACCAAGGAAGGCCAGTTCGACGTCAACCTCGAAGACGACATCGTCGCCGCGTGCCTGATGTGCCGCGACGGCCAAGTCATCCGCAAAAACGCCTAAGCAGGGATTCAGACGATGGAAGAGCTTATCTCCCCCGGTATCTACAACCTGATCATCTTCGTGCTGGCGATTTATGTCGGTTACCACGTGGTCTGGAACGTTACGCCTGCGCTGCACACGCCGTTGATGGCGGTGACCAATGCCATTTCCGCGATCGTGATCGTCGGTGCCATGCTCGCCGCTGCGCTGACCGTCACGCCGCTGGGCAAGACCATGGGCACGCTGGCTGTGGCACTGGCAGCGGTCAATGTGTTCGGTGGCTTCCTGGTCACCCGCCGCATGCTTGAGATGTTCAAGAAGAAAGCCCCGAAAGCAAAAGAAGAGGCGCCGAAGTAATGAGCATGAATCTCGTCACGACGCTCTACCTGATCGCGTCGATCTGCTTTATCCAGGCCCTCAAAGGCCTGTCGCACCCGACCACTTCGCGGCGCGGCAACCTGTTCGGCATGCTCGGCATGGCGTTGGCGATCCTCACCACCGTTGGCCTCATCTATAAGTTGGGCGCCGAGCTGGCCACTGCCGGTATCGGTTACGTGATCGTCGGCCTGCTGATCGGCGGTACCGCCGGCTCGATCATGGCCAAGCGCGTTGAAATGACCAAGATGCCGGAACTGGTAGCGTTCATGCACAGCATGATTGGCCTCGCGGCGGTGTTCATTGCCATCGCGGCGGTGGTCGAGCCGCAATCGCTGGGTATCGTTAAACAACTGGGCGATGCGATTCCGGCGGGCAACCGACTGGAGCTGTTCCTAGGTGCCGCCATCGGTGCGATCACCTTCTCGGGTTCGGTGATCGCCTTCGGCAAGCTCTCGGGCAAATACAAGTTCCGCCTGTTCCAGGGCGCGCCGGTACAGTTCGCCGGTCAGCACAAGCTCAATGCGGTTCTGGGTCTGGCTACGCTGGTTCTCGGCCTGACCTTCATGTTCACCGGCAACCTTACGGCGTTCGCACTGATGCTGGCGCTGGCGTTCGTGATGGGCGTGCTGATCATCATCCCCATCGGCGGCGCCGACATGCCGGTGGTGGTGTCGATGCTCAACAGCTATTCCGGCTGGGCGGCGGCGGGCATCGGTTTCTCGCTGAACAACTCGATGCTGATCATTGCCGGCTCGCTGGTGGGTTCGAGCGGTGCGATCCTCTCGTACATCATGTGCAAGGCGATGAATCGCTCCTTCTTTAATGTACTGCTCGGCGGTTTCGGCAATACGGCAGATGCAGGCCCTGCCGGTGCGCAGGAAGCCCGTCCGGTGAAATCCGGCTCGGCTGATGACGCAACCTTCCTGCTGACCAACGCCGACACCGTGATCATCGTCCCGGGTTACGGCCTGGCAGTGGCCCGTGCCCAACACGCACTGAAGGAACTGACCGAGAAGCTGACCCATCGCGGCGTGACCGTGAAGTACGCGATCCACCCGGTGGCCGGTCGCATGCCTGGGCACATGAACGTCCTGCTCGCCGAGGCCGAAGTGCCTTACGACCAGGTGTTCGAGATGGAAGACATCAACTCCGAGTTCGGTCAGGCCGACGTGGTGCTGGTGCTCGGCGCGAACGACGTGGTCAACCCGGCCGCGAAGAACGATCCGAAGTCGCCAATTGCCGGTATGCCGATTCTCGAAGCGTTCAAGGCCAAGACCATCATCGTCAACAAGCGCTCGATGGCCAGCGGCTACGCCGGTCTGGACAACGAACTGTTCTATCTGGACAAGACCATGATGGTTTTCGGCGATGCGAAAAAAGTCATCGAAGACATGGTCAAAGCGGTCGAGTAATTCACCGCTGCAATAGCGAACGCCCCGACTTGTCGGGGCGTTTTTGTTTGCGCCAGACGCTGGACAATTTGCCGCGTTGTTGCGAATCCGGTAACGGTGTTTTACTGCAAACCCGCGAAATAGAGGCCTCGTTTGCGACCTTGGTAGCGGGACAGGCGCCGGCCAAATTCACTAGACTGCGCATCCTGCTACTCGTTGCCCGAGATAATAATCCATGTACCGTGACCGTATTCGCCTGCCTTCGTTGTTGGACAAAGTGATGAGCGCTGCCGACGCCGCTGCTCTGATTGAGGACGGCATGACCGTCGGCATGAGCGGTTTCACCCGCGCCGGCGAAGCCAAGGCCGTTCCCCACGCACTGGCCGAGCGCGCCAAGGTCACGCCGCTGAAGATCAGCCTGATGACCGGCGCCAGCCTTGGCAACGACCTCGACAAGCAACTGACCGAGGCCGGCGTGCTGTCGCGGCGCATGCCGTTTCAGGTCGACAGCACGTTGCGCAGGGCAATCAACGCCGGCGAAGTGATGTTCATTGACCAGCATCTCTCGGAAACCGTAGAGCAACTGCGCAACCAACAGTTGAAGCTGCCGGACATTGCCGTCATCGAGGCAGTCGCCATCACCGAACAAGGCCATATCGTGCCGACCACTTCGGTGGGCAACTCGGCCAGCTTCGCGATCTTCGCCAAACAAGTGATCGTCGAGATCAACCTGGCCCACAACGCCAACCTCGAAGGCCTGCACGACATCTATATCCCGACGTACCGCCCGACGCGCACGCCAATCCCGCTGGTGAAAGTCGACGATCGCATCGGCAGCACTGCAATTCCGATTCCGCCGGAGAAGATCGTTGCGATTGTCATCACTCAGCAGTCGGACTCGCCGTCCACAGTGTCGGTACCGGACGTTGATACCAATGCCATCGCTGAACACCTGATCACGTTCTTCAAGCAGGAAGTTGCGGCCGGGCGCATGACCAACAAGCTCGGCCCGCTGCAGGCTGGCATTGGCAACATCGCCAACGCGGTGATGTGCGGCTTGATCGACTCGCCGTTCGAAGACCTCACCATGTACTCGGAAGTGCTGCAGGATTCGACTTTCGACCTGATCGATGCCGGGAAGCTGAGCTTCGCCTCGGGCAGTTCGATCACCCTGTCCGAGCGGCGCAACAGCGACGTGTTCAGCAACCTGGAGAAGTACAAGGACAAACTGATTCTGCGGCCGCAGGAGATCTCCAATCACCCGGAAGTGGTGCGCCGTCTGGGCATCATCGGCATCAACACCGCGCTGGAGTTCGATATCTACGGCAACGTCAACTCCACCCATGTCTGCGGCACGCGGATGATGAACGGCATCGGCGGCTCCGGCGACTTCGCGCGCAATGCGCATCTGGCGGTATTCGTGACCAAGTCGATCGCCAAGAATGGCGCGATTTCCAGCGTGGTGCCGATGGTCAGCCACGTCGACCATACCGAGCATGACGTCGACATCCTGGTGACCGAAGTCGGCCTCGCCGACCTGCGTGGCCTGGCGCCACGGGAGCGTGCACGAGTGATCATCGACAACTGCGTGCACCCGGATTTTCGCCAGGCACTGAATGACTACTTCAGCGCTGCCTGTGCAATCGGCGGTCACACCCCGCACATTCTGCGCGAAGCACTGAGCTGGCATATGAACCTGGAAGAAACCGGGCGCATGCTGGCGGTGTGATTCACACAGATAAACCGCCGACGCAAACACAGTTTTGCGTCGGTGGATGCGCGCGAGAAGCAGGATCGCAAAAAAACTGTACTGCTGTACCGGTCATTTCCTACATCAAAGCCCTACTCAATCCCCTGATACGAGCCGAAATGCACCAATCAAGTGCGGACAGGTACAGTTTGCCCAATTTCGACCCGTACACCATGCATAAACAGTTAACTGCTCACTCACAATACAAATGAACTGTATCTACAGAGACTATCCAAACGAGAGGATCATGGGCACCAGTCAAACCACTACCTGATCCCGCCACAAGCGGAAGGATGTCAACCATGGAACGTACACTCAGTTCCGAACTGTTCTTCGAAGACAAAGCTGTAAACACCCAGGCTTCCCTGCCTCTGCGCGTTATTGCCAACCTGATGTTGTGGCAGCGCCGCATCTCCAGCCGCCACCAACTGGCCCGTCTGGATTCGCGTCTGCTGGCCGACGCCGGTATCAGCGAAGCACAACGCTACGAAGAGCTGAGCAAGCCGTTCTGGCGCTAAGCAGCGTCGCTGGCTCTGGTCGTCAGACCCACCGCCAGCAACCCGAATTGCACAAGCAAAACCCGTCGTGGGCAACCACGACGGGTTTTGTCGTTTCAGGGCCTTGAATGCTCTAAAACGCATAACTGAACGAGCACAGGTACAATTTACGAACGCCTCAAATAACACCAGTACAGTTATGGAGAACCTTCGGAGTATCACTGGCCACCACTGGGCGAACCGGATTCGGCAGCCTAATATCCATGCAGAACGTGGCGAACGTTGCGCAACAGGCGTCTGACTCCTCAGATACCGAGCCACCTCTCACTACGGTTTATCCAAAGGAGTTCCATCATGACCCGTCTTCGCCTGCTCAGTGCCGCCGCCCTGCTGGCCGTGGCTGCCAACGCCAGTGCTACCAGTTTCATCGTGACCACCGACTCGATCGTCGGCGCGCTGAAAGCCACTTCCGACGCCACTTCCGATGTGACCTCCTCGTTCCGTGACGACAAGATCGTCCTCGCCGCCCGCGACGATGCCGCCAGCTTCGTGGCCAGCGAAGGCGATATCCGCGGGGTGAAACTGGAAAGTGCGCTCGATCACATCCGCCATCAGGCGCCACAACTCAATGCCACCGATGCCCAATTGGCTCAGGCCATTCTGACCCTCTGATCGTTTGCGGAATTGCGGGACACGCCAGCCGTGTCCCGATGTTTCAACGCTGGCTCTGGCCCAGGCATTTGCGCTAGCCTTCAGGCTCGTTAACAGTTGTCGAGTCCCATGCGCTTTCTTCCAACTCTGCTCATCTCTTCTACTTTATTCACGGCCTGCTGGGCGATGTCCGCCAACGCCTTCGATGCTTTCAATGCGTCGACCCAAGGCACGGTGGTCAGCGGTTACGCGACCAGCATGGTGTCTTCTGCGCCGTTCGACCGTAAACTGCTGCTCGCCGCCCATGATGATGCGGCCGCCTTTGTTGCCAGTGACGGTGAATGGCGAGGCGCACGGCTGGAATCCGCGCTGCATTACCTGCGCAAAACCCGGCCGAAACTTCATGCCAGCGACCTTGAACTGGCAGAGGCAATTCTCGTCCAATAGTTATCCTTGTCCTTCCGGAGTCGTTCCATGCGTAGCCCGCTGATTGCTGCCGCCCTTGGCCTGTTTGTGTTGGCCGATGTGGCCCAGGCGCACACCCTGGTAGCCACCAGTAACATCATCGTTCGTGCCTCCCAGCGCAGCATCGATTTCACTTCCGATACCACCACGTCGATTCGCGATTCGAAAATCATCCGCGAAGCCCACGACGACGCCGCCAGTTTCGTCGCCAGCAACGGCGACATCCGTGGCGCGCACCTAGAAGCCGCCCTCAACACCTTGCGCACTCGCGTGCCGGAAGCGCGCGACGCCAGTGATCAGGTACTCGCCGAAGCCATCCTCGCACTGTGAGATCCATTGGCGCCTGGCTGCTGGCCGGGGCGTTGTTGCTGCTTGGCAACAGCGCCCACGCCGGCCTGCAATTGCGGCTCAAGACCGAGGGTCTGAGCCCGGCTCAACAACAGGCCAGTCAGGCGCTGATCGATGAGGCCATGGCGAAACTGCCGCCGAGCTTCATCGAGCGGCTGGATCGGCGCATCGACGTCGGCTGGACCGACGACATGCCTGCCAACGCTTACGGGCAGGCAACGCTGGTTGCCGAACTCGATCTGAATCGCAAGCTGCTCGCCGGCCTCACCGATGGCAGCGCGGCGAAAGAGAAAACCAATCGCCCCCACGGCACTGTGCGGCAGGAACTGCTGGCCACGGTGCTGCACGAAATCACGCATATCTACGACCGCGCGCGGTTATGGCCGAGCGCCGAGCGCACGTTGATCCAACGCTGCACCCGACGCTTCAACAGCGCCGGGCTGATCGGCATTCCCGATGAGTGTCGCGGGCAGAACGGTCGCCGCTTCACCATCAGCGACGACCCGCGCCTGCTCGATCTGGCCGGTTGGCAACAGTACGTCGGCCGCCGTGGCGAGCGTGAACAACACAACCGCCAGATCGCCCGCAGCCCGGATCTTTACGAGATTTCCAGTCCCAAGGAATTCGTCGCGGTCAACATGGAGTACTTCCTCCTCGACCCGAGCTACGCCTGCCGCCGCCCGGCGCTGTATCGCTACTACAAGGAACATTTCGGCTGGGCGCCGCCAGCGCAGGACACCTGCAGCAAGAGCTTCGCCTTTCTCAATGCGGGCAATGACTTCGCCAAGCAACCCTTGGGGCAGGTCGATCCGGAACGGGTGTATGCCGTCGATTACCTGCTGGCCGAGGCCAATCAGAACTGGGTCAGCCGCTGGGGCCACAGCATGTTGCGCCTGGTGATCTGCGCCCCCGGTCGTCCGCGCGGCCCGGATTGCCGCCTCGACCTCGATCAACACCTGGTGCTGTCCTATCGCGCCTTCGTTGGCGATGTGCAGCTGTCGAGCTGGGACG
The DNA here is from genome assembly GCF_014268585.2 of Pseudomonas iranensis. NCBI lineage: Bacteria > Pseudomonadati > Pseudomonadota > Gammaproteobacteria > Pseudomonadales > Pseudomonadaceae > Pseudomonas > Pseudomonas iranensis. The sequence continues at coordinate 329,963 of NZ_CP077092.1, read as the reverse complement.
GACTGGTCGGCAAATACCCGTCACGGCTGTTCGTGTTGCCGCTGGCGCAAGTGATCGACGAATACACCAAGACAGAGCTGCGCAGCCTCGCTTCGGTGCCGCTGAACCTGTCTCGCGAGGAAATCGAAGGCGTGGTCGAACATGCCGCCGAGATGCACTGGAGTTACGACGGCAACTACTTCTTCCTGTCCAACAACTGCGCGGTAGAAGGTTTGAAACTGTTGCGCAGCGGCAGCAATAACAGCCAACTGGTCGGCCTCGACAGCATCATGCCCAACGGCTTGCTCGAAGTGCTCAAGGGCCGTGGTCTGGCCGACACCAGTGTGCTCGACGATCCGAAAGAAGCGCTGCGTCTGGGTTACCGCTTCGACTCGTTCCGCGATCGCTATCAAGCGATGTTCGATGTATTGAAGAAGCAGCTGCCGATCAAGCAGACCACTGTCGAAGACTGGCTGTCACTCAGCGCTGAGCAACGTCGCGAATGGTTCGACCGCGCCGACCTGCGCACCAGTGCCGCGCTGTTGCTGCTCGAGCAGGCCAGTTTCCGCCGGCAGTTGTTACTGGCGCAGGATGAGGTCAAGCAACGCTACCTCGGCGCCCGCGAGCTGGAAAACGGCGGCATGGACAAGGCTAACGCGACCTTGCAGGAAATCCTCGCCAACAGTGGTTTCCTCAGCCGCCCGGCGGAACTGCTCGACTCCAAGGGTTACGGACTGCCCCAGCCGAGCGAGTTTGGCCGACTGGAAGAGGAAAGCAGCCAGCGGCAGAAGAAGCTGCTGGCATTGTCCGGCGACCTTGATACCGAAGTGCGCAAGCTGCTCGAACCCAAGCGCGCCGCCGAGATTGCCGCCAGCGAGGCCAACGTCAAGCAGATTGGCGAGCATTTGCGCAAACTGCACAAGGCCTCGGGCGGACTGCAATTACCCTGAGCACAAAAAAGGCTTCAGAACGCCTGTTCTGAAGCCTTTTTGTTTTCCCCTGCGGCTTTAGACGCGAGCCTTGCGCACGCCTTGGGACAGCGCCGAACACAGACTCAACACGCCATCGATGGCCTGCTCAGGCGTATCGGCACTGGCGATGTGATCAATCAGCGCCGAGCCCACCACCACACCGTCAGCCAGACGCGCGATGGCCGCAGCCTGCTCCGGTGTACGGATACCGAAGCCAATGCTGATCGGCAGATCGGTATGCCGACGCAGACGTGCAACCGCCTCTTCCACATGTTCCAGAGTCGCTGCACCGGCACCGGTGACACCGGCCACCGACACGTAGTAGACAAAACCGGAACTGCCGTTGAGCACACGCGGCAGACGCGCGTCGTCGGTGGTCGGCGTGGTCAGGCGGATGAAGTCCAGGCCAGCAGCCTGCGCCGGGTCGCACAGTTCTTCGTTGTGCTCTGGTGGCATATCCACCACGATCAGGCCGTCAACGCCAGCCTCTTTGGCTTCGGCGATGAAACGCTCGACGCCGAATTTGTGAATCGGGTTGAAGTAGCCCATCAACACCAGCGGTGTGTCGCTGTTGCCTTCACGGAATTCGCGAACCATTTGCAGGGTTTTCGCCAGATTCTGTTTGGCGCCCAGGGCGCGAATGTTGGCCAACTGGATTGCCGGGCCATCGGCCATCGGATCGGTGAACGGCATGCCCAGCTCGATCACATCGGCACCTGCGGCGGGCAGGCCTTTGAGGATCGCCAGCGAAGTGTCGTAGTCAGGATCACCGGCAGTGACAAAGGTCACCAGCGCCGCGCGGTTCTGTTGCTTGAGGTCGGCAAAGCGGGCTTGCAGGCGGCTCATCAGTGTTTCTCCTGCTGCGACTGTTGCATATGGTGCATCACGGTTTGCATGTCCTTGTCGCCACGGCCCGAGAGGTTGACCACCATCAGGTGATCCTTCGGCAGCTTCGGTGCGCGTTTGAACACTTCGGCCAGGGCGTGGGCACTTTCCAGGGCAGGAATGATCCCTTCCAGACGGCAGCATTTGTGGAACGCTTCAAGGGCTTCGTCGTCGGTCACGGAGGTGTACTGAACGCGGCCGATGTCGTGCAACCAGGCGTGTTCAGGGCCGATGCCCGGGTAATCGAGGCCAGCGGAAATCGAGTGGGCGTCGATGATCTGGCCATCGTCGTCCTGCAGCAGGAAGGTGCGGTTACCGTGCAGCACGCCCGGCACCCCGCCGTTGAGGCTGGCCGCGTGCTTGCCGGTTTCGATGCCGTAACCGGCGGCTTCGACGCCGATGATCTCCACGCTCTTGTCATCGAGGAACGGGTGGAACAGGCCCATGGCGTTGGAACCGCCACCGATGCACGCCACCAGGCTGTCCGGCAGACGACCCTCCTGAGCCTGCAGTTGATCGCGGGTTTCCTTGCCGATGACGGCCTGGAAGTCGCGGACCATTGCTGGATAAGGGTGTGGGCCGGCCACAGTGCCGATCAGATAGAAAGTGTTGTCGACGTTGGTCACCCAGTCACGCAGGGCTTCGTTCATCGCGTCTTTGAGGGTGCCGGTGCCAGCCACGACCGGAATGACTTCAGCGCCGAGCAGCCTCATGCGAAAGACGTTGGCCTGCTGACGTTCGATGTCGGTGGTGCCCATGTAGATCACGCAATCGAGACCGAAACGCGCAGCAACGGTGGCCGTGGCCACGCCGTGCATGCCCGCGCCGGTTTCGGCAATGATGCGCTTCTTGCCCATGCGCCGCGCCAACAGAATCTGGCCGATGCAGTTGTTGATCTTGTGCGCGCCGGTGTGATTCAGCTCTTCGCGCTTGAGGTAGATCTTGGCGCCGCCGCAGAACTCGGTCAGGCGTTCGGCGAAATACAGGGGGCTCGGACGTCCGACGTAATCACGCTGGAAGTAGGCCAATTCTTCTTTGAACGCCGGATCTTCCTTGGCCGCTTCGTATTCGCGGGCCAGGTCGAGGATCAACGGCATCAGGGTTTCCGCTACATAACGGCCACCGAACGCACCGAACAGGCCGTTGGCGTCAGGGCCGTTACGCAGATCAGAGGTGTTCGAAGTCTGGGTCATGGGTCGCTCCAGGTGAATTCGGTCAGAAGACAATGACGATCACTCTACCCCTGACTTTCCAGGCTGAAAACCGATAAGATCGCCACAACCTGTCAGGAAAACTCACAGATACCATGAGCCACGACCTTCCCCCGCTCAATGCCTTGCGCGCCTTCGAGGCCACCGCTCGTCTGAACAGTGTGAGTCAGGCTGCCGAACAGCTGCACGTCACCCACGGCGCGGTCAGCCGCCAGCTCAAGGTGCTTGAAGAGCATCTAGGGGTGAGCCTGTTCGTCAAGGACGGACGCGGCTTGAAACTCACAGATGCCGGAGCGCGTCTGCGCGATGCCAGCGCTGAGGCGTTCGATCGGTTGCGCAGTGTTTGCGCCGAACTTACGCAAAGCACAGCGGATGCGCCGTTCGTGCTGGGTTGTTCGGGGAGTCTGCTGGCGCGCTGGTTTATTCCGCGTCTGGGGCGGCTGAACGCTGATCTGCCGGATCTGCGTCTGCACCTGTCGGCCGGTGAAGGCGATCTCGATCCTCGGCGCCCGGGCCTCGATGCACTGTTGCTGTTCGCCGAACCACCGTGGCCGGCCGATATGCAGGTCTATGAACTGGCGGCGGAACGCATCGGCCCCGTAATGAGCCCGTTGTATAGCGGTTATCAGAAGCTGCACACCGCTGTGGCCGCAGATCTTTTTGATGAGCCCTTGCTGCACACCACCTCTCGCCCACAAGCCTGGCCCAGCTGGGCGCAGCAAAACCACCTCGATCCCAAGGCGTTGAAGCTCGGGCAAGGTTTTGAGCATTTGTATTATTTGCTGGAGGCGGCTGTTGCAGGTCTCGGCGTGGCAATCGCGCCGGAGCCGCTGGTAATCGAAGATCTGAAGGCGGGTCGCCTGGTTGCGCCGTGGGGCTTTTGCGAAACCCCGGCGCAACTGGCGTTGTGGCTACCCAAGCGCGCCGCGGACGGGCGCGCCCGGCAACTGGCGCAGTGGCTCAAGAACGAGCTGCGCCAGACTGATCACTCACCGCGCTTGAACAAAAAGTAGGCGGCGAGCAGACCGATTGCACCGACAGCCACGCCGGCTGTGGTCCATGGGTGTTCCTGCGCGTAATCACGAGTGGCAATGCCGGTCTCGCGGGTTTTCACTTTGACTTCTTCGTACGCGTCGCTGAGCAGATGACGGGAATGTTTCAGCGCACTTTCGGCGTTGCTTTTCAGCGCCTTGAGGGTCTTGCGCGACTCGTCCGAAGCATCGTCTTTCAAGCTTTCCAACGATTTGAGCAGACTCTCGATCTCGGCTTCCATGCTTTGCAACGAGGCTTTACGTAAAGAGGTGTTGGCCATGGTGGCTCTCCTGCATTGGTGATGAGTGGCGTGTGTTGGTTGGGACTTCAGCATGTCGAGAAAGTGCAGAAATTCTGAACTTCGCCAGCGCAGCGGCGCCGAAATCATCAGTGCAATTGCCTGCTAGGCTCAATTTCACACGCCATTCCAACCCAAGGAGAACGCCATGAGTGACCATCACACCTACAAGAAAGTCGAGCTGGTCGGCTCGTCCACCACCAGCATCGAAGACGCCATCAACAACGCATTGGCCGAAGCCAACAAGACCCTGCGCAATCTGGAATGGTTTGAAGTGACCGAAACCCGTGGCCACATTGAAAACGGCCAGGTAGCGCACTTTCAGGTCACGCTTAAAGTCGGCTTCAAGATTGCCGCCAGCTGAGTTTGAGCTAGTCTTCTGAACTTGCGCGCTGGCCGAGTGCCATAGGGAATGGCAAAGCGCTACAAGGTGAGCGCATCGGGTGGATGACTCGATGCCCGCCTCTTTCAATCCGACCAGGGAGTGCGACCGATGAAGAAGTTCATGTTGGCAGTAGGTTTGTTGAGCCTTGCCGGTGGTGCGTTTGCAGCCGGCAAGCCATGTGAAGAGCTGAAAAGCGAAATCGCCGCGAAGCTCGATGCCAAAGGCGTATCCGGTTATTCGCTGGAAGTTGTCGACAAGGGTGCGGCGGCTGATGGCGACGTCGTCGGCAGTTGCGAAGGCGGCAGCAAGGACATCGTCTACAAGCGCGGTTGATTGCGCCTGAAATACAAAAGCCGACGTGGATGCGTCGGCTTTTTTGTGGACGATGATTTTCCGGGAAGGAGCTGCGGAACGTTGCGATCTTTTGTTCTTGATTTCAAATCGCAATCAAAAGATCGCAGCCTCGTTGCACTCGACAGCTCCTATGTATGGACTCGCCCCACCATTCAACCCGCTTTTGAACACTGCTACCCGGTTGCATCTATGTATAAGGCCTGTTCGAGGAAGCGTTGAGCGGCTTCTGGCCAACATTGGGTTAGCTCGCGGTATGCCGATTACAGTAAGGCCTCAAGGGCCAGTAGGAGCTCAGGCATCAATCCGCGACGGTCTGACCTGGGGTCAATGTTCTTCAGCATGGGTTGGAGCGGTTTACGCCCCGGTGGCAGAACTTTGTTGTCAGTGACTCATCGCAGCCTCCTGGCCATCGCCCGGCCGGCGCCGATAAGTCTGGTCGTTTTGCAGCAGCACCCAGAGGATGCGCAGATTTCGATTGGCTAATCGCACTGCTGCCTGCTTGCGGCCCAGGCGGGAAATCCAGCGCCAAAGACGCCTGTCGTCCGGCTGCTCTGAATCCGGACGTATCTGTCTTAAAACGGCATGAGCGCCCTGAATCGTTAAACTTCGCAGATAAGCGTCACCGTTCTTGCTCATTCCGCCCAATCGGTTTTTCTCGCCAGAGCTGTGCTGGCTGGGCACCAATCCGAAGTAGGCGGCGAACAAACGGGCGTTGGCGAAGCGTTCGGGTTCGGTCTGCTTGGCCAGCAGCGCCGTGGCAATGATCGGACCAACACCGCGCACCGTCATCAGCCGCTTCGCCGTTTCATCCTCATTCGCTGCCGTTTCCAGCCGACCGGTCAGCACGTTGACGCGCTCACCCAGTTGGCCCCACTCACCCAAAAGTTCGGCGATCAGTTCACGCAGCAAATCAGGTAGCGGCTGAGTGGCATCTTCCAGAACTCGAGGCACGAGCTGCCTGATCGCTATCTCACCCTGAGCCATGGCTACCCCATGTTCCAACAGCAAGGCGCGTATCTGATTACCCACCGCAGTGCGGCGCCGCACATAGCCCTGACGAGCCCTGTGCAGGGCCTGCATCGCCAGCGCCGCAGCACTCTTGATCGGTACTGCCGAAATTTTGCAGTCGCGGCCTGCACGCAAGATCGCCAATACATCGTTGCGATCATTTTTTGGGCCGCTACGATGACTGGCAACCAGCTGGGCCGGCAGGATGCGGACGGAATTACCCTGCATCTGGAGCAATCGCGCCCATGCTTGAGCGCCGGGCCCGGTTTCAACTAACACCGTAACGCTCGCGGGAAGCCCACGCAGAAATACCTGAAAGGCTTCTCGCGACTTGATTCGATCTTCGAAAATCACCTGACCGAGGGCATCCTCCCCAGCCACCTGAGAAACCCTCTTGGCAAGATCTATCGCAACTGTGGAGCATGCCGACACGTCGGCTGACAAGGATTGATCAATCGTCGTATGCTTTTTCATGGCCTCGCCCTCGCTGTCGTTGGCTTCTATAAGAATGCCACCGTGGCGCACAGACGCCTCGGCTTGGGCGAGTCCATCCAATTACAGGGGTTCGCTTTATCCCTTCATGACTTGGGCCAGCAGCTCGTAGGAATGCACGCGATCGGCATGCTCGTACAAGTCCGAGGTGAAAATCAGCTCGTCCGCCTGGGTCTGCTCGATCAACACCTCAAGCTTGGCGCGGATCTTCTGCGGGCCGCCGACCATGGCGAGGCCGAGGAAATCGCCCACCGCCTCACGTTCATGGGGCAGCCACAGACCGTCCATGGTTTTCACCGGCGGACGCTGCACCAGACTCTGGCCACGCATCAACGCAAGAATGCGCTGGTACACCGACGTCGCCAGGTAATCGGCTTGCTCATCGGTATCCGCTGCCACCAGCGGCACGCCGAGCATCACGTAAGGCTTGTCGAGCACCGCCGACGGTTTGAAGTGATTGCGGTAGATGCGGATCGCCTCGTGCATGAAGCGCGGCGCGAAGTGCGAGGCGAAGGCGTAAGGCAAGCCGCGCTCACCCGCCAATTGCGCACTGAACAGGCTTGAGCCGAGCAGCCAGATCGGCACGTTGGTGCCGGTGCCGGGCATGGCGATCACCCGTTGCTCTGGGCTGCGCGGGCCGAGGTAGCGCATCAGTTCGGCAACGTCTTCAGGGAAGTCGTCAGCGCTGCCCGAGCGCTCACGGCGCAACGCGCGGGCGGTCATCTGGTCAGAGCCGGGCGCGCGGCCCAGACCCAGGTCGATCCGTCCCGGGTACAGGCTCTCGAGGGTGCCGAACTGCTCGGCGATCACCAGCGGCGCATGGTTGGGCAGCATCACCCCGCCGGAACCGACGCGGATCGTCGACGTGCCTCCGGCCAGATAGCCGAGCAACACCGAAGTGGCCGAACTGGCGATGCCGTCCATGTTGTGATGTTCGGCGACCCAGAAGCGCGTGTAGCCAAACTTCTCGGCATGCTGCGCCAGGTCCAGCGAGTTGCGCAGCGATTGCGCCGCGCTGCCGTTTTCGCGCACCGGCACCAGGTCGAGGGTGGAAAATTTAACGTCGGACAGTTTTTTCATGAACCTGCATCTCCGGGTGGGGAGGCAGGTTTTTCTTGCGAGCGAAAACCTGCCAAATCCATAAGCGTGTTTTATGGAATGAGGGCATATACCCGAGATTCAATAGCAGCGACGAAATTTCCTACTAAAAAAGTCAACGATTCAGCCAGGCTGAACTTTGTTCCGCCGTCTATCCTCAGAAGCCTTGCTAGTAAAAACCGCGACGGCGCGGCGTTCCGCGCCATATTTGAGGAGGCAGACATGGCTATCGTGAAAAAGGCATCGGCGCATTGGGAAGGCGATCTGAAAACCGGTCTCGGCTCGATCTCCACCGAAACCGGCGTACTGCGCGAAGCACCTTACGGCTTCAAGGCGCGCTTTGAAGGCGGCAAAGGCACCAACCCGGAAGAACTGATCGGCGCGGCCCACGCCGGCTGCTTCTCCATGGCGTTTTCGATGATTCTCGGCGATGCCGGCCTGAAGGCAGACAGCATCGACACCAACGCCGAAGTCACCCTCGATCAGGTTGACGGCGGCTTCGCGATCACTGCGGTGAAGCTGATTCTCAAGGCGAAGATCCCGGGCGCGACTCAGCAACAGTTTGAAGAGCTGAGCAACAAGGCCAAGGAAGGGTGCCCGGTTTCCAAGGTGCTGAATGCGAAGATCACCCTTGAGGCTTCGCTGGTCAGCTGATTCGGCGTTTGCCGGGCTGACGCCTTCGCGAGCAGGCCCGCTCCCACAGGGGATTTGTGCACGTCGCAGATCCAGTGTGTGCGAGCTTGCTCGCGAAGGCAGTCTCGAAACCTGCTCAGCAGCCGGCAATTAATACAAGGTGTGAGCAAAGTCAGAACCCGCTCCGCAGAATTGTGGTCGAATAATCGACAGCAGCTTCAGCGCACACCCGTGCGCGCTGCCTCAAGGAGCTTCATCGATGAAACGTATTGGCTTGGCGATTCTTTGCAGTGCACTGGCCACGTCCGCTTTCGCAGCCCCCAAGAACTGCGAAGAGCTCAGAAAGGAAATCGAGATCAAGATTCAGGCGAAGGCCATTCCCTCGTACACCCTGGAAATCATCACGGCGGAAGAGGCGAAGCAGCACGACTCGGCCATGATCGTCGGTTCTTGCGAGAACGGTACCAAGCGGATCATCTATCAGAGAAACGATAGCTGATTGCCTTTCACGGCACGCAATTGATCTGCCGCTCGTTGGCAACGATCTGCCCCTGACGATTGATCAAGCGTGCACTTGGCGTGAAGGCCAGCGATCGGGCCTCAAGGCGGTAACGCTGCCCGGCCTCGAAGTGTTCATAGGGCACGGTCATGTAACACAGCCGCTCTTGCGGATCGGAATCCATGCCCTGACCACCCCCGAATACTTCGAAGTCAAAGCGCACGGTGAGCTCATGACTACCGGGCGTCACTTGAAAAAAGCGTCCGTCGCGCAAGCGCTGTTTATCCAGGCGCTCGGCCATCAGCACTTTGCCGCCGGGGGTAGGCATGGCGAAGTCGACCCAGGCTTTGTCTGGATCGGCCGCCGGCAACGGGCTCTGACAACCGGCGAGCACACTGGCGGCCAGCAATGTCGTCAACTTGCGCATGATCGATATCCTTTGACGGGATTTGCAGCATAGCGCCGATCAACTGCTCTGACAGCCCGCCGGTGTGCCCTGGCCGACAACCTTGCGCTGTTCGTCATAAAGCTTGGCCCAAGGCCGGAAGCCGATGCTGCCCGCCTGCAGCTGATAGCGGTGGCCGGCGTTGAAATCCTTGAATTTCACGCTCAACTGGCAATCGCGCCACAGCGGTTCGGCAGTCGGGCCGATGTTGGTGGCTTCGACCGGGAATTGGTAGCGCACCTTCAGCTCATGGCTGCCGGGCTGCACTTCGAAATAACGTTTGTCGACAGCCTGTGTGGCGTCGACTTGTACGGCTTGCAGCGCCGTGTCGTGTTGGCGAGCGTCAAGATCGATCCAGGCTTGCGAAGGGTCGGGGTCGGGCATTCCGAATCCGGCACAACCGGCCAACGTCAGCAGGCCTCCTGTCAGCATCAACATGCGCATAGCGGTGCTCCTTGAGGCGGGATAGTCTTGGGGCAGACTTTCCGGGGAATTTCTTATTTTGATCAGGCCGTTTTCCAGCCTTGGGTTACTTGATCGCGTTTTTCCGATTTTGTTTCCGGGTGTGTTGTTTTTGTTGCTCAACGGTTGCACCAGCGTCAGCTATTACAGCCAGTTGGCCAGCGGCCAACTGCAATTGCTGCGCGCACGGGAGCCGGTCGAAAAAGTCATTGCCGACCCCAGCCGCGATGCCAGATTGCGCGCGCATCTGGCTCAATCACAAAAGGCCCGCACGTTCGCCAGCGAGCATCTGCACTTGCCGGACAACCAGAGCTATCGTCTCTACGCCGACGTTGGCCGGCCGTTCGTGGTGTGGAACGTGTTCGCCACCGCAGAGTTTTCCCTCACCTCGCAGAATCACTGCTTTCCGATTGCCGGCTGCGTGGCCTATCGCGGCTACTACAGCCAGAGCGCCGCCCGTGGCGAGGCGGCGATTCAACGCTTGCAGGGCATGGACGTGTCGATCGGCGGGGTCGAGGCGTACTCGACGCTCGGCTGGTTCAATGACCCGATCCTCAATTCGATGATGGGATGGGGCGACGAACGACTGGCCACGCTGATTTTTCATGAACTGGCGCATCAGCGTTTCTACGTGAAGGACGACACTGAGTTCAACGAGTCATTCGCCACCTTCGTCGAGCAGGAAGGCACGCGGCAATGGCGCGCGTTTCGCGGGCTGCCGGCGGAGTCGGATGCGAGGCTCAAGCAGCGTGACCAGTTCATCGCGCTGGTACTCGTCACGCGCTCACGACTGGAGACGCTGTATGCGCAGCCGCTGTCGGTTGAGCAGATGCGTGAGCGCAAAGCAGCTGAATTCGAGCGCTTGCGCCGTGAGTATCGGGTCATGCGCGACAGTCAGTGGGCCGGGGACAATCGCTATGACGCCTGGGTCAATGCGCCGCTGAACAACGCGCGACTGTTGCCGTTCGGGCTGTATGACCAGTGGGTGCCGGCGTTTGCGGCGGTGTTCCGCCAAGTAGATGGGGATTGGATGAGGTTTTATGCCGAGGTTGAGCGGTTGGGACGGTTGCCGGTTGATGAGCGTAAGGCGAAGCTGAAAGCGCTGGCCCAGTCCTAAGGAACTCGGGGGCATAACGGCCCTTTCGCGAGCAGGCTCGCTCCCACATTGGATCGCGGTGCCTCTGTGGGAGCGAGCCTGCTCGCGAAGGCTATTTCATCAGCGCTGCAAAAACGCCTGATGCAACTCGTCCAAGGTTTCAAAGTGATAAGCCGGCGCCTCGGCATTCAACTCCTCGAAACTGCCAAACCCATAGCCCACCGCCGCTGCATCCAGGCCATTGCTGCGCGCGCCGATCAGGTCGTGCTTGCGATCGCCGATCATCAGGGTCTGCGCGGGGTCCAGGCGTTCTTCCTCGAGCAGATGCGCAATCAGCTCAACCTTGTTGGTTCGCGTGCCATCCAGCTCGCTGCCGTAGATCACCTTGAAGTGGCGGGCGAAGTCGAAGTGCCGGGCGATCTCGCGGGCGAACACCCACGGTTTGGAGGTGGCGATGTACAACTGCCGCCCCTGCCCGCTCAAGGTCTCCAGCAACGGCGTCACCCCGTCGAACACTCGATTTTCGTAGAGGCCGGTGACCTTGAAGCGCTCGCGATAGAAATTCACCGCTTCCCAGGCCTTGGCCTCGTCGAAGTCGTAGAACTGCATGAACGCTTGCAGCAGCGGCGGGCCGATGAAGTGTTCCAGTTTGCTCAGGTCCGGCTCGTCGATGCCGAGATTGGCCAAGGCAAATTGAATTGAGCGGGTGATGCCCTCACGCGGGTCGGTCAGGGTGCCATCGAGGTCGAACAGTACAGTCTGGTAATGCATGGAAATTCCCGAGCAGGTGTAGGGCAATTCAGAACTGGTCGTAGCCTTCGGCCAGATGCAGGTCCTTGAGCTTGACGTAATTCGCCGCGCTGTACGTGAAGAAGGCGTTTTCCTTGTCGGTCAGCGGGCGCACTTGCTTGACCGGGCTGCCGACATACAGAAAGCCGCTTTGCAGGCGTTTGCCCGGCGGCACCAGACTGCCAGCGCCGATGATCACGTCGTCCTCGACCACGGCGCCGTCCATGACGATGCTGCCCATGCCGATCAATACGCGGCTGCCAACGGTGCAGCCGTGCAGCATGACCTTGTGGGCGATGGTCACGTCATCGCCGATCAGCAAGGGAAAGCCGTCCGGGTTGAATGGGCCGGCGTGGGTGATGTGCAGCACGCAGCCGTCCTGCACGCTGGTGCGCGCACCGATGCGGATGCGGTGCATGTCGCCACGGATCACCGTCAGCGGCCAGACCGAGCTGTCTGCGCCAATTTCGACGTCGCCGATCACCACCGCCGAACCGTCGACGAATGCGCCGTTGCTCAGGCGGGGGGTGTGATTCTGGTATTTGCGAAGGGACACGATTAGTTCTCTCTCTGTCGCCGATAGCTGCGGTGAGTGTCGATTGTAATTAAGATGGGCGCATGTTTCTTCCAGCCAAGGTGCCAACCGTGAGCGTGAACAACCCTCTTTTGCAGTGCTACGACCTGCCGCCGTTCTCCACGATCCGTGCCGAACACGTCCTGCCCGCCATCGAAACCATCCTCGCGGACAACCGCGCCGCCATCGCCGAAATTCTCAAGACCCAGGGCAAGAACCCGACCTGGGCCGGTCTGGTGCTGGCGATGGACGAACTCAACGATCGTCTCGGTGCGGCATGGAGCCCGGTCAGCCATCTTAACGCCGTGTGCAACAGCGCCGAACTGCGTGAAGCCTACGAGTCGTGCCTGCCGGCCCTGAGCGCCTACTCCACCGAGATGGGCCAGAACCGCGAACTGTTCCAGGCGTATGAAGCGTTGGCCAACAGTCCGGAAGCTGCCAGTTTCGACGTCGCGCAAAAGACCATTCTGGAACACGCCCTGCGCGATTTCCGTCTGTCGGGTATCGATCTGCCGGAAGCCGAGCAGAAACGTTACGCCGAAGTGCAGAGCAAATTGTCCGAGCTGGGCAGCCGCTTCTCCAACCAACTGCTCGACGCCACCCAGGCGTGGACCAAGCACATTACCGACGAAGCCGCCCTCGCCGGTCTGACCGATTCGGCCAAGGCGCAGATGGCTGCCGCAGCCCAGGCCAAAGGCCTCGACGGCTGGCTGATCACCCTGGAATTCCCCAGCTACTACGCCGTGATGACCTATGCGCAGGACCGCGCACTGCGCGAAGAAGTCTACGCCGCGTACTGCACCCGCGCCTCGGACCAAGGCCCGAATGCCGGGCAGAACGACAACGGCCCGGTGATGGAAGATATCCTCGACCTGCGTCAGGAACTGGCCCGGCTGCTGGGCTTCGCCAGTTTCGCCGAGCTGAGCCTGGCGACGAAAATGGCCGAATCCAGCGATCAGGTGCTGAGCTTCCTGCGCGATCTGGCCCAGCGCAGCAAGCCGTTCGCCGCGCAGGATCTGCAACAGCTGCGCGCTTACGCCGCCGAACAGGGCTGCGCCGACCTGCAAAGCTGGGACAGCGGTTTCTACGGTGAAAAACTTCGCGAGCAACGCTACAGCGTCGCTCAGGAAACCCTGCGCGCCTACTTCCCGATCGATAAAGTCCTCAGCGGCCTGTTCGCCATCGTCCAGCGTCTGTACGGCATCGAGATCGCCGAGCAGAAAGGCTTCGACACCTGGCACCCGGACGTACGCCTGTTCGAGATCAAGGAAAACGGCCAGCACGTCGGCCGCTTCTTCTTCGACCTGTATGCCCGCGCCAACAAGCGTGGCGGCGCGTGGATGGATGGCGCCCGCGACCGTCGCCGCACCGTCGACGGAGTGCTGCAAAGCCCGGTGGCCAATCTGGTGTGCAACTTCACCCCGGCCGACAGCGGCAAGCCTGCGCTGCTGACCCATGATGAAGTGACCACCCTGTTCCACGAGTTCGGCCACGGCCTGCATCACCTGCTGACCCGCGTCGAACACGCTGGCGTATCCGGCATCAATGGCGTGGCCTGGGACGCGGTCGAGCTGCCAAGTCAGTTCATGGAAAACTGGTGCTGGGAGCCGGAAGGCCTGGCGCTGATTTCCGGCCACTACGAGACTGGCGAGCCACTGCCGCAGGACCTGCTGGAAAAAATGCTCGCGGCGAAGAACTTCCAGTCCGGCCTGATGATGGTGCGTCAGCTGGAGTTTTCGCTGTTCGATTTCGAACTGCACGCCACCCACGGCGATGGCCGCAGCGTGGCGCAGGTGCTCGAGGGCGTGCGTGACGAAGTGTCGGTGATGCGTCCACCGGCTTACAACCGCTTCCCCAACAGCTTCGCGCACATTTTCGCCGGCGGTTACGCAGCGGGTTACTACAGCTACAAGTGGGCTGAAGTGCTGTCCGCCGATGCCTTTTCGAAATTCGAGGAAGACGGCGTGCTTAACGCTGAAACCGGTCGGGCGTTCCGCGAGGCGATTCTGGCGCGCGGCGGCTCGCAGGCACCGATGGTGCTGTTCGTCGACTTCCGTGGCCGTGAGCCGTCGATCGACGCGCTGTTGCGCCACAGCGGCCTGAGTGAGGACGCGGCAGCATGAGCGACGGCCCTGTGATCACCAAGAAGCGCTTTATCGCCGGGGCGGTCTGCCCGGCGTGCAGCGAGCCGGACAAGTTGATGATGTGGAACGAAGACGGCGTGCCGCACCGCGAATGCGTGGCTTGCGGATACTCCGACACCCTCAACGAGCAGGGGCTGTCGGTACCCAAAGAACTGGGCACGCGGGTCAATACCAGTGCGCTGAAGCCTGCCGCCGACAAAAAGGTCCAGGCCGTGCAGTTCTTCCCCAACCCGAAGTTGAAGAAAAAGCCCGACGAGCAACAGTGACAACTACCGCCACCTGCCGATGATCGTCGGCAAGTGGCGGTATCTATCCACCACCTTGCCCTGCGCTTCCTGATTAGGCTGGCCGATCCAGCCCTCTCTCACGGAAGACGCCATGCCTGACACCAACCCACTCCTGCAACAATGGCAGTTGCCGCCCTGGTCGGCGATACGCGCCGAACATCTGCTGCCGGCAGTCGAGCGCATCGTTGCCGACAATCTGCTGATCATCGAAAACGTCATCGCCACTCAGGTTGAGCATCCCAACTGGGACGACGTGGTCATTGCCATTGATGAAGCCGATGCACGCCTGGATGAAACCATGGCGATTATCGAATTCCTCTCGGTCAGGCATGCCGATGATCCCGAGTGGTTGGCGCAGGAAGCGCTCAGCACCCACGCTGCGCAGCATTACAAGGCTGCGAAGGCCGGCAATCGACAGTTGCTCCAGGTTTATCAACGATTGGCACAGAGCTCCATAGCCGCCAGCTTCAGTGATGCACGCAAAGCCTCGCTGGCAAAAATCCTGCGCCGGTTTCACTTGGCGGGAAGCCAATTGTCGAGTGCGCAGCGCAAGGATCTGACGCGATTGAACGGCGAAATCGATTTGCTGGAAAAGCGCTTCATGAGCAACCTCAAATCGGTCAACGCGGCATGGAGCAAGGACATCGATGATGCAGCGCTGTTGGCGGGACTGCCGGCCGAAACGCGGGCGCATCTGGCCACCAATGCCAACAAGGCCGGCCTGTCCGGGTGGCGGCTGACACTCGATCAGAACACTTGCGATCAGGTCATGAAGCGGGCGCGGCACCGCGGTTTACGTGAAGAGTGTTTCAAAGCCTGGTGCACCCGCGCTTCGGATCAGGGGCCATACGCCGGCCGCTTCGACAACGGACCGGTGCTGCACAAGCTGCTGGCGGCGCGTCATGCCAAAGCCCGGCTGTTGGGTTTCGACAATTTCGCTCAACTGCGACTGCTCGACCGCATGGCCGTGGATACTGACCAGGTCCGCCGTTTTCTGCAGCAGCAGATCGCCCTCAATGCAGCGGCGCTTGCGCGCGAAACCGATGACCTGCAAGCCTCTGCACGCCAGTACGGTATTGATCAGATAGAAGCGTGGGATCACGACTTCCTCGCCGAGCAATTGCGCCTGAAGCAGTTGGGCGGCGAGGTGCAGGACCTGCGCCTGTTTTTTCCGCTGGACGCCATACTGCAGAGCCTGTGCCGCTTCAGTGAGCACATGTTCGGCATCAGGATCAGCGAAAATATTCGCCTGGAGACTTTCAACGAAAACGTGCGCCTGTTCGAAGTCAGCGAGCATGAGCAAACGGTCGGCTTCATCTACATCGACCCGTTCCACCGCGCCGCTGGCGCCGACTACGCCTGGACAGGTGTACTGCGCAACCGACGGATCAATGCGGAAGGCCGGCCATCACTGCCGATAGCCTCGCTTCAATGCAATTACACGGCCGCCGCCGACGGGCTGAATCTGCTGGCACATCAGGATCTGCGCGTGCTGCTGCACGAATTCGGCCATTGCCTGCATCACGTGCTGACACGTTCGCCGCACTACAATCGTTCCGGCATTTCACAACTGAGCCGCGACGCTGCCGAGTTTGTCGGGCAGCTGTTCGAGAAATGGGCGCTATCCGGGCAATTCCTGCGCTGGCTGGGTACGCATCATCAGAGCGGTGAGCGCCTGTCGGAAACGCAGGCCGACGCCGCGTTTTCCACCACCGACATCCAGCGCAGCCGAGAGACGGCGATGCTGCTGCTGAGCGCGCTGTTCGACTTCGAACTGCATCGCAGTCACGGCGACGGTCGCACTGTTCAACAAGTGATGGCGGATGTGCAAAGCGCATTCCCGGGCCTGCATATTCCAGCCTACTGCCGCTTCGCCAACAGCTGCGATTATCTGGTGACCGGTTACGAGGCTTCGCTGTACGCCTACAAATGGTCGGGTGTGCTGGCGAGCGAGGCATTCAAACGCTTCGAACGTGAAGGCCTGTTCAACGAACAGACGGGCCGGGACATGCGCGAACACCTGCTCTCGGGTGACAGACAGTCACTCCCCGCCGCGCTGCAAGCGTTCTTGGGTAAACCGATCGACAGCGCGCTGTTTCCTGCGCCAGCCGATTGAGCTGATCAACGCTCGACGTGCGCCGAGTCGAACCAGCTCTTCATCGAACACATGGCGAATGCACTGGTGCTGCATTCGCCATTGATCAAGGCTTCGTGCAACCGATCGACATCGGCCTGCATCACGTAGCGCACGCTGTCGTGGAAATGCTGACTGCCACCAAAACCGCCCTCGGTCATTTCCTTGAGCGCCTGCTCCTTGCTCCAGCCCTGCACCACCACGCGGTACATCGCCGCCATCAGACCCGTGCGGTCAGAACCGTGCTTGCAGTGCATGAGCACCGGGCCGTCGGCTTCGGCGGACTGAATCGAGCGCAGAGCCTTGAGCACATCGCTGTCGTCGACGTGGTTGGTGCGATACGGCAGCTGCACTTGCTTGATGCCCGGCGCGGAGAGCCAGTCGCTATCAGCGTCAGGCAGGAAGTTGATTACGGTGACGACATGCAGATCGTTCAACAGCGGCACCGCACTGCGGCTGGGCAAGGCGCTGCGATACAGCGTCGGTGACATGCGGAACAGGTTGAACTGCGCCTCAACCGGCTGTGCCCACTCGGCCGGGCGAGATGGCGTGGCGTCGGCCGCCCGGGCGGCAATGCCATGCAACAGGGCAACAAGCGAAAAACATAACGCGGGGAAAAAGCGCACTCGAGACATGCTGGGCTGACCGTTTCGGCAATCTTCATTGAAGGAATTGCAGCTTCGCTTTTGAGCGGTCAACGCGCCGTGAGCCGGTCGTCAAAGAAACGTGAATCGTCGCTTCGCCGGGCTTTTTTCCGTGCAAACGGTTTTTCTTGATGCTTAGCCTGCTACCATTTGTCACATGATGTTGCAGACGTGGCGCCCTTTTTCGGGACAGACCCTCGTCATCGCGACGCAAAATTCCTC